>JBGARW010000052.1:0-18644 GCA_044230015.1 Gallionella sp.
GTCACCACCTGGAAGATCGAGATGGTGTATTCGCTGGCCGCCGACTTGGAGAAACCCACCGGGGTGAACGCGGCGGCGGTGATCAGCGTGCCGGTGAGCATCGGGAACGCGGTCGAGGTGTAGGCGAAAGTCGCGGCCTTGAAGCGGTCCCAGCCCTGCTCCATCTTCACCACCATCATCTCCACCGCGATGATCGCATCGTCCACCAGCAGGCCGAGCGCGATCACCAGCGCGCCGAGCGAGATGCGCTGCAGGCCGATGCCGAACACCTTCATCAGAAAGAAGGTGATCGCGAGCACCAGCGGAATGGAGAGCGCCACCACCGTGCCGGTGCGCCAGCCGAGGCTGATGAACGACACCGCCAGCACGATCAGGATCGCCTCGGTCAGCGAGTTCTCGAACAGGCGGATCGATCCCCTGACGACATCGGGTTGGTTCGCGACCACGTGCACGTCTACACCTGCCGGAAGGTCGGATTCGATCTTCCGCATCGCCTGCTGCAGGTTCTCGCCGAGGCGGATCACGTTTCCGCCCTTGTCCATCACGACGCCGATGCCGATGGCGGGCTGGCCGCCGACGCGCATCTGCGGATCGGGGGGGTCGGCAAAGCCGCGCGATACCCCGGCGATGTCGCCGAGGCGAAAATGACGGCCGTTCACCAGCAGGTCGGTACTGCGCACCCGCTCCACGCTGTCGAAGCCCCCCGACACATGCAGCAGCACCTTGTCGGTCGCGTTATCGACGAAACCCGACGGGCTCACCATGTTCCGCTTCTGCAGGGCTTCGCCGATCTGGCCGGGCGTGATGCCCAGCCCCGCCATGCGTTGCGGGGATATTTCGATGTAGATCCTTTCTTCCTGCACGCCGAACAACTCGACGCGCCGCACATCCGGTACCTGCTTCAGGTCGAGCGCGATCCGGTCGGCGTAGCGGCGCAGCGCCGCCAGGTCGAAGCCATCGCCGGTCAGCGCGAAGATGTTGATCTGCACATCGCCGAACTCGTCGTTGGGGAACGGCCCTTGCACGCCATCCGGCAGGGTGTCGCGGATGTCATCGAGCTTCTTGCGCACGCGCCGCCAGGCTTCCGGCACTTCAGCCTTGGGCGTGTAGTCCTTGAGCATCACGAACACCATCGAATCGCCCGGTTTGGAAGCGGAGCGCAGCACATCCACCCAGGGCGTTTCCTGCAACTTCTTCTCGATGCGTTCGGTCAGTTCGCGCTCGACCTCCTGGGCCGTCGCGCCCGGCCAAAGGGTGCGCACCACCATGACCTTGAAGGTGAAATCCGGGTCTTCGGCACGCCCCAGATTGAGGTAGGAGATCACCCCCGCGCCCATCAGCACGATGATCAGGTACAGCACCATCTGCTGGTGGGTCAGCGCCCAGGCAGAGAGGTTCGGGAACTTCATTGCGTGCCGTTATCCTCGATGATGCGTACCTTTTCGCCGGCCGCCAGCCGATGCACACCATTGCTGACGATGCGCTCCCCTACTGCCAGCCCCCCGCTGATGGCGGCACCGTCATCGCGCCAGGCTGCGACCTGTACCGGGCGCAGGCTGATGGTACGGTCGGCAGCGACGATCCACACCGCTGCCCGCTCGCCCTGCTGGAAGATCGCGCTCAACGGGATCAGCAGGGCATCATCGCTCTTGCCCGCGACAAAGCGCACCCGCGCCGTCATGCCCAGGGCGACATGCGCCCCCCTGTCGTTCAGCGCGACGCGCGCCGCATAGGTGCGGCTGGCCGGGTCGGCCACCGGGGACAACTCACGCAGGTACCCGGCCAGCGGCGCGACATTCTCACCCGCGGCCAGCAGGTTGACCTCGGCCGGTGCACCGATCCTGAGATTGGCCAGTTGCGCCTCCGGCACCGCGATCGCCACCTCGCGCGCGCCGTCCTGCGCCAGGCGCACTACCGGCTGCCCGGCGCTGACCACCTGCCCGGCTTCGGCAAGGATGGCCGCGACCAATCCGGCGCGGTCGGCGCGCAGCGTGGTGTAATCGGATTGGTTGCGCGCCAGCCCGGCCTGGGCGGCAGCGGCCTTGAGCGCGGCCTCCCTGGCATCCAGCGCGGCCTGGCTGACAAAGCCCTTGCTGCGCAACTCGCGATAGCGTCCGGCCTCGGCTTCGGCCAACCGGTGCTGCGCTTCCGCCGCACCGGACTGCAACTCCGCATCGCCGCGGTCAAGGCGCATCAATGCCTGTCCGGCCTTGACCCGGGTGCCCGCATCCACCAGACGCTCGACGATCTTTCCGCCGATGCGGAAAGCCTGTTGTGTCTCGTAACGCGCGCTGACCTCGCCGCTATAGATGTTGGCGCCATCGGTTGCAGTGGGACCCGCCACCATGGTCAGTACAGGGCGCTCGATTCTGACCGCCGTGACAGGCTCCTTGCCGCATCCGGCAAACAAAGACACAAGGATGAACAACGGGATGCGGTACTTCATGATATGGCTTCAGGCGATACGGACAAGGGTGGGCAATGTAGGGTCAGGGGCAAAGGCTGTCAACACCACGATGGCGCGCATGGCGGAAAGTTGCCTGCCATCGCGGCCAAAACGGCATCCCGAACCATCGCAGCCGATCTATAATTACAAAAGGTTACAAAGTCCACCGTCTACTCCCGCAGAAGACCTGAACTTTGCGACCATGCAACGGTCTTCTTCGCGCAACCGGACTTTCCGGGACAGCATTCTTCAAGGACATTCAGCAGGGATTTTCACCATGACCTCATCACCCTTTCACGCGGGCGAACTGGACGCGCAGCAACGCTGGGGCAACCCGGAGCTGTGGACCGAGGCACGTATCGCGCAGCTCATCTGGGACCGCATCCCGGAACAGATCCACACCCGGATCGAAGCCGCGCCGTTCTTCTTTCTCGCCACCAGCCACCCGGACGGGCGCTGCGACTGCTCGTTCAAGGGAGGCGGCCCCGGTCTGGTCAGGGTGCTGGATGCGAAACGCCTGGCGTTCCCGCATTTCGAGGCGCGCGTGAAAGGCAACGGCGCCTACATGAGCCTCGGCAACATCCTGCTCAATCCCCATGTCAGCATGCTGTTCATCGATTTTGCCGACGGCGCGCGCCTGCGCATCAACGGGCGGGCATCCATCCATGAGAACGCGGGGATGATGGAGCAGTTTCCCCAGGCGGAGTGCGTCGTCGTCGTAGACATCGAGCTGGTCGCACCGAGCTGCCCGGCATATGTCCCGCGCCTGGTGCCTGCCGAACCACTTCCGGGTGCCGCGAAATGAGCTCCTACCGCATCGCCGTCAACGTCGAGTGGACCAGCAAGTGCAACGCGCTCTGCCCGATGTGTCCGCGCGACCTGATCGAGAACCCCATGCTGATGAAGGAAGAGACCTGGCGGCAGGTGCTGGAGCGCCTGACCCCGCAGGACGTGTTCCGCGCCGTCATCGCGGGCTATGGCGAACCCACCACGCACACCAGGTTCTTCGAATTCGTGGACGACATGCGCGGCCACCCGATCCGCTTCGACATGGTGAGCAACGGCCACCAGCTCGATGCCGAGCGCATACTGCACCTGGACGGCGCGATCGACCTGCTGCTGGTCTCCTTCTCCAGCATCGACCCCGAGGTCTACAAGCGGGTGCATGTCAACCTCGACCAGGCGCGCGTCATGGAAAATATCCAAACGGCGCAAAAACTCTTCAAGAAAACCAGGCTGGCCATCAGCCTCACGCCAATGCCGGAATGCCTGCCCTCACTGCCGGACACGATCGCCTGGCTGCGCGCGCAGGGCGTGGAGACCCTGACCATGTCGCCCACCCTGTACAACCGCGGCGGCAGCCTGAAGGAACACGAACTCGCCACCGGGAAGCTGCGCGAGATGATCCGGAAATATGACCTGCGCTCGCAGGAATTCGACTTCGTTCCCGGCGTCCGGGACGTCTTTCAGCAGTGGCGCAGCAACCGCTTCAAGTGCGTGCCGCGCAACATCGACGTGTTCATCGCGTCGAGCGGCGATTACCTGTATTGCTACAACGACGTGAAGCACGAGCACCCCATCGGAAACGTGGCGCAGATGAGCATCCGCGAAGTGCTGGCCGGGCGCGAGGACATGGACCTGATCCCGGCACTGTGCAACGGCTGCAACATGCTCGGCCGCTACGATGCCAAAGAACTGGTAAAAGCCGGTATCTCGTATGCGCGCGCGAAACTGAAGGCGGTCTGACCCGGCACGATGCCATGGTCTTTGAACTTTTTTTACTCCCGGTAGCCTGATGCCGGATACCCGCACCGACGAACCTGTTTGCTGTCTCACAACCGACAAATGACTTACCGCCCCGTTTAGCAGATCACCAGCCAACCCCCAGAAAACCGATGAATACCGTCATTTCCAATCCGGCCGCAGGCCTCGCCGAACGTCCTTTCAATGTAAGTTTCTCACAGCCCGACGCGGCTGATCGTGCCGAGGTCGAGCGTTTCATCAGTGATGTTTTCCGCGAAGCATATGGAGCGGAGATCAGACGCTTCAAGCCCTGCCTGATGAGCCTGCGCGACCATGACGGCAAACTGGTCGCGGCCTGCGGGTTCCGCAGCGCCGCGCTTGAACCGCTGTTCCTGGAAACCTATCTGGATCAACCCGTTGAAGTGGTACTTGCGGAGCGCGTCGGTTCCCCGGTGAGGCGCGACCACATCGTCGGCGTGGGCAACTTCTCGGTGGCGGGACCGGGGATGGCACGCTACCTGATCACCGCCATCAACGACCATCTCCATGACACCCACAACGAATGGGCTGTGTTCACCGCCGTTCCGCTGTTGCGCAATGCGTTCATCAAGATGGGCCTTAATCCGGCCATGCTCGGCGACGCGGACAAGAGCCGACTCCCCCCCGGAGAGCAGCAAGATTGGGGCAGCTACTACGCGCAGAAGCCGCAGGTCATGGCGATAAGGCGCATCGAGCGGCGCAGCAAACCGCGGATCCCGGCAACCGGCACGCCTGAGGCCGGGATATCCAAACCCGTGACCGGCGTGCGATGCCAAACTTGCGGAATGACACTGAAACAAGAATGAACCCATCCGTCACAGATGCCATCAACCGATGGTGCGGGGAACGGCCCGACTCCCCGGCATTGATCGGTTCCCGGTATGCACTCACCTACCGGGAGCTCGCCGCCGCCATCGAACGGCACGGTGCACGACTGCGTGCGGCTCCCGCCAGGACGATAGCACTGGCGCTGGACAACTCGCCGCTCTGGGCAGTGCTCGACCTGGCCGGGTTGCACGCCGGCAAGCCGGTCATCCCGTTGCCGTTCTTCTTCTCGGCGGAACAGGTCGCCCACAGCATCCGCGATGCGGGCATCGACTGCATCCTCACCGACCAGCCGGAGCAATACCTCGAACTGCTTGACGCCGCAGGCATCGGAACCGATACAGTGTTCACGCATGAGCTTAACGGCCAGACCTTCAGCGACATCCGCCTGCGCGACATCGCGGCCAAGGCTCTGCCCGCAGGCACCGTCAAGGTCACCTATACCTCCGGCACCACCGGACATCCGAAAGGCGTGTGCCTGGGCACCGATGCACTGCAACAGGTCGCATCTTCCCTGCTGGCCGCGACATGCGGCAAAGCAGACGACCGGCATGTCAGCGTGCTGCCGCTGTCCACCCTGCTGGAGAACCTCGCCGGCGTGTATGTTCCGCTGCTGGCCGGCGCCTCCTGCCGCCTGCTGCCGCTCGCCGAAGTGGGGCTGAGCGGTTCGTCCGGCCTGGATGTGAGGAAGATGCTCGCCGCGCTGCTTCAGGGCAACGCCACGACCACCATCCTGACGCCGCAACTACTGCATGCCATGGTCGCCGCCATCGAGGCGGGACATCCCGTACCGCCCCGGTTGCGCTTCGTCGCGGTGGGCGGCGCGCCCGTCGCACCGCGCCTGCTGAAGCGCGCCGAGACGCTCGGCATCCCGGTGTTCGAGGGCTACGGCCTGTCCGAATGCGCCTCGGTAGTCGCGCTCAACACGGAAAGCGCACGCCGCATCGGCAGCGTCGGCAAGCCGCTGGCACACGCACAGATGAAATTTGCCGAAGATAGCGAGATACTGGTATCGGGCGCGACGTTGCTCGGCTATACCGGCGATGCGCCGCTGCCAGCTGGAGGATATTGGCCGACCGGCGATATCGGGCATCTCGACGACGGGGGCTTCCTGCATCTCACCGGGCGCAAGAAGAACATCTTCATCACCTCGTTCGGGCGCAACGTGTCGCCGGAATGGGTGGAGCGCGAACTGACCCTGCACCCGGCCATCGCGCAGGCGGCGGTGTTCGGCGAGGCGCGCCCGTGGAACGTCGCGGTGGTCGTGCCGCGCGGCACCACGCCCGAAGCACTCGCTGCGGTGGACCGGGCGATCGCGGAGGCGAACCAGGTACTGCCGGACTATGCGCGGGTAAGATACTGGCTGCCCGCGCAGGCTCCGTTCCTGCCGCAGAACGGCCAGCTGACCGCGAACGGCCGCTTGAAGCGCACGGCGATCTGGCAGCTTTACCAGCCATCCATCGAACAACTCTACAAGGAGAAACCGGAGCATGAACCTATCGGGTAAACGCATCATCCTGACCGGGGCGGCCGGCGGCATCGGCCATCGCTTGGCGTTGCTGCTCGCCGCAAAGGGCGCAAAGCTGGCGCTGGTCGAGCGCAACGCGCCGCGCGTGGAAGAGATCTGTGCCGAGATCGAACAGCGCGGCGGCTCTGCCACTCCCATCGCCCTAGACCTGTCCGCCGATGGCGCGCCGCAGCAGGCGGTAGCCGCTGCGCTGCAGGCCCTGGGCGGAGTGGACGTGCTCATCAACAACGCCGGCCTCATGGACTTCACCCTGTTCGACCGCCAGGACCCGCAGCGCATCGAACAGGTGATCGGCGTCAATGTCATCGCACCGATGCTGCTGGTGCGCGCCGTGCTGCCGCATCTGCTGGCGCAGGACAGCGGGCGCATCGTGAACATCGGCTCGGCGTTCGGCTCGATCGGCTTCCCGCATTTCGCGACCTACTGCGCCAGCAAGTTCGCCATGCGCGGCTTCTCCGAGGCGCTGCGCCGCGAGCTGCTCGACAGCCGGATCGGCGTCACCTACGTCTCGCCGCGCGCGACCAGGACCCCGCTGAACGACGACGTCACCACGCGCATGCTGCAGGAGACCAGGACCAACATGGACGAGCCGGACCATGTCGCCGCACAGATCGTGCTGGCGATCGAACAGGACCGCAAGGAACACTTCATCGGCCAGCCGGAGTCTTTCTTCGCGCGGCTGAACGGCATGTTCCCGCGCCTGGTCGACAACGGCCTGCTGAAGAACACCCGCATCGCGCGCAAATACGCCCAATCCATCGGTAAATAAGCCCATCAACAAGTAACTTTTCAACTCAAGGAGACCTAGCAATGAAGAAGTACGCCTGGCTGATCGCACTGCTGTTCGCTGCCAACGCCGCATTCGCCGAGACCACCCCGCTCGACGCGGCCATCGTGAAATTGCAGCATGATTGGGCGACGGCCTACTACCAGACGCCCGAAAAGGACAAGGAAGCGGCATTCGAAAAACTGGTCGAAGAAGCGCACAAGGTATCCGCCACCAACCCGGGCCGCGCCGAGCCGCTGATCTGGGAAGGCATCATCACCAGCACCCTGGCCAAGTACCAGAGCATCTTCTCGGCCGGCGGCACGGCAAAGGCCGCACGCGACCTGCTGCTCGCCGCAGAGAAGATCGACGCCAGCGCCCTGCACGGTTCGGCGCTGACCTCGCTCGGCAGCCTGTATTACAAGGTGCCGCGCTTCGGCTCCTTCGGCGACCATGACAAGGCACGCGACTATCTCGAGCGCGCGCTCAAGGTCAACCCGGACGGCATCGACCCGAACTTCTTCATGGGCGAGCTCATGGTCGAGCGCGGCGAAAAAGCCAAGGCGCTCGAATACTTCAGGAAGGCATTGACCGCCCCGGCGCGCCCGGGACGCGAGGATGCGGATACCGGCCGCAAGGCGGAGATCCAGGATGCCATCAGGAAACTGGAGAAGAAATAAATATCTGTCGCATCGGGTAACGGCCTCATTGCCGCATTAATGAGGCCGCTTTCATTGAGCTCCTGCCGCAATGGTAGAATGCCCCATGCTCAACGAACGCGCGCAGATCCTGCTCAGGACCCTGGTGGAACGCTACATCAGCGACGGCCAGCCGGTCGGTTCGCGCGCGCTGCAGCAATATTCCGGGCTGGATGTCAGTTCCGCGACCATCCGCAACGTGATGGCCGACCTGGAAGACATCGGCCTGGTCAGCAGCCCGCATACCTCGGCAGGGCGCATCCCGACCGGCATGGCCTACCGGCTGTTCATCGACACCATGCTGGTGACCAAACCGCCGGACAGCGCGCGCGTACAGCGCATGGAGAACCAGCTGCAGCCGGACAACCCGTCGCGGCTGATCGCGCAGGCTTCCAACATACTCTCTGAACTGACCCAGTTCGCCGGCGTGGTCGCCACTGCCAGTCGCAGCACGGCCGCCGTGCGCCAGATCGAATTCCTGCACCTTGGCGAAAAACGCGTGCTGCTGATCATCGTGATGCCGGACGGCGAAGTGGAGAACCGCGTGCTGCTGCTGGAAAAGGACTACACCCAGGCGCAGCTCACCGAGGCCGGCAACTTCCTCAACCAGAATTACAGCGGCTGCAGCTTCTCGCAGATCCGCGAAAAGCTGCACGGTGAGCTGCGCCAGCTGCATCAGGACATGAGCGAACTGATGGCTGTGGCGCTCGCTGCGGGCGACGAGGCGGTGGCGAAAAAATCCGAGGGCTACGTCATCAGCGGCGAACGCAATCTGCTGCACGTGCACGACCTGTCGACCGACATGAACCGCCTGCGCGGCCTGTTCAATCTGTTCGAACAGAAGACCGAGCTGATACAACTGCTGGAAGCCAGCCGCAGTGGGCAGGGCATCCACATTTTCGTCGGCAGCGAATCCGGCCTCGCTTCGCTGGACGAGTGCAGCGTGATCGCCGCGCCCTATTCCGCCGACGGCCGGGTGGTCGGTGCGCTCGCCGTGGTCGGCCCGAAGCGCATGGACTACCAGCGCGTCATTCCCATCGTGGACATCACCGCGAAACTCCTGGGCAACGCGCTCTCCCAACATTGATGCGCAAGAGGATCCAGATGGCCTACCAGCCCGAACCCGCATACACCCACGGCACGCCTGCCCGAACCGGTATCCTGCTGGTCAACCTCGGCACGCCGGATGCGCCCACCCCCCGGGCGGTGCGCGCCTACCTGAAGGAGTTCCTCGGTGACCCGCGCGTGGTGGAGATGCCGCGCGCGCTCTGGTGGCTGATCCTCAACGGCATCATCCTCAACACGCGCCCGAAGCAATCCGCCGCGAAGTACGCGAGCATCTGGCTGAAAGAAGGCTCGCCGCTGCGCGTCCATACCGAGAAACAGGCCGTGCTGCTGCAAGGCTATCTGAGCCAGCGCACCAAGGCACCGTTCGTGGTGGACTACGCGATGCGCTATGGCAACCCTTCCATACCCGGTGTGCTGCGCAGGCTCAGGGAGCAGAACTGCCAGCGCATCCTGGTCGTGCCGATGTACCCGCAATACGCCGCGAGCACCACCGCCACGGTGTGCGACATCGTGTTCGGCGAGTTGCAGCGCATGCGCAACATACCGGCCATCCGCACCATCCGGAATTTCCACGACCACCCCGGCTACATCAAGGCGCTGGCGGACAGCATCAACGACTACTGGATGAAGCACGGCCGGCCGGAGAAACTGCTGATGAGTTTCCACGGCCTGCCGAAGCAAATGCTGGACAAGGGCGACCCCTACCACTGCGAGAGCCACAAGACCGCGCGCCTGCTGGCGCGGGAGCTCGGCCTGAAAGCGGAACAATACGCCGTCACCTTCCAGTCGCGCCTCGGCAGAGGGGAATGGCTCAAACCCTACACCGCCGCCACGCTCGTGGAACTGGGACAACAAAAACTCAAACGCCTCGACGTGGTCTGTCCCGGCTTCGTCGCCGACTGCCTGGAGACGCTGGAAGAGATCGCCATGGAAGGCAAGGAGACCTTCCGGCACGCGGGCGGCGGCGAATACCACTACATCCCCTGCCTCAACGACCGCAATGACTGGATGCACGCATTGACCGACCTGGTGCTGGACAACCTGCACGGCTGGCTGACCATGCCGGATGCGGCGGAGCTGGAACAGGGCAGGCTGCGCGCGCTGGCAGCAGGAGCAGAGCACCATATATCCGGCGCGAACAAGGCGTGAACCTCATGGTTTCAATCCGGCCGGACCGGTCGCCTTGAACTGGCAGCGCAATTCCACGATAATGCCCGCCCTTTACCGAACAGATGATCCCTGCCTAATTCCCGGGTACCCCATAATGAAAGAAGCCATCAGCAAAGATATGTCCTTGAAGAATCTCGCCCCTGCTTGCCGCCGCATGATACTGGTGCTGCTGTGCCCCCTGGCAATCGCGGGCTGCGACGACATCCCCGCCCTCAAGCCGCATGTGTTCGACATGACGTACCTCAATCAGGATGGCAGCGTGAACGACGGCAAGGACTACGCCAAACAGCCGTGGGCATGCGTGCTGGACAAACAGTCAGGCCTGGCATGGGAAGTGAAGAGAGCCGGGGCCGGCTTGCACCACATCAACAACACCTACAGCTGGTACGACCCGAACCCGGACACCCACGGCGGCTTCGCAGGCAAGGCCAACGGCGGGACATGCACCGGCAGCGACTGCGACACCGAGTCCTACATCAAGGCGGTCAATGCTGAAAAACTCTGCGGCTTCGACGACTGGTACCTGCCCAGCCACTTCGAACTCGGCACCATCGTGGATGAAGGCGCCTTCTACCCCGGCCCCACCCTGCCCAAGGCCTACTTTCCGGAATCGCTGGGCGGGAGATACTGGACCGACACGACATTCAAGACCAAACGCTCGGTCGCATGGGCATGGCGTTTCGACTACGGCAACGAGTACATCGAGGAAAAGAGCGAAGCGCTCAATGTCCGGCTTACTTATGCCACCAGGAAGCCCGGCGAGCAGGCGAAACAACCGCCTGCCCGATAGCCTGCCAGCCGCCGTTGCGCGGCATCTTGGCGCAATGGTGCCCCCCGGTCACTTGAGGGACAGGATGTACTGCACCATGGTCCTGATGTCTTCATCGCCGAGTCGCGCATAGGCCGGCATGGCATCCTTGCCCCATACGCCGCCTTTGCTGCCATTCCTGATTATCCCGGCCAGCCTTTTTTCCTTGCCAACGCCTTGAACGCCGCTTCATCCGCCGCCGCGTCCGCCGCCCCGGTGAACATCAACGCCATTGCGACTGCCGCGATACCGCCCCACCGTGTCTTCATGAGAACCTCCTTGAGAAACAATCCCGGCAAATCCCGCGTGCCACGCCATCGTGCTACGCTACCGTCCGTTCCCTGATTCTAAGACAAAAACCGACTTTATCAGGAGGTTCCTTGATGGACCGGCACGCTCGCCATTCGAATGGGGCTGTTTGAAGTGATATGGACTGGAGCTTGAAGAATTGGCGCAGGCGGCACATCCTGCGGCACGCAATCCTGCCACAGGATGCATGGCACGCCGCCGTTGCCGGCCTGCCGGTGTTGCACGGGCTGTCGGAAGACGAACTGGCGCGCCTGCGCGAGCTCGTCACCCTGTTCCTGCATGAAAAACAGATGGTTGCGGCCGGCGGTTTCTCCCTGGACGACGAGGCGCGGATCAGGATCGCCGCACAGGCCTGCCTGCCGATCCTCAATCTCGGCCTGGATCATTATGCCGGCTGGGTGTCGGTGATCGTCTACCCCGGCGAATTCGTGCCGGAACACGAGTTCATGGACGAGGCCGGCGTGGTGCATGTCGTGCACGACGCAACGATGGGAGAATCCTGGGAGCGCGGTCCGGTGGTCCTGTCCGGCGCCGATGCCGTGCGCTGCGGCGAGCACGATGGCACCAACGTGGTGATCCACGAGTTCGCGCACAAACTGGACATGCTGAACGGCACGATGAACGGTTTCCCTCCATTGCACCGGGGAATGTCCTCCGAGCGGTGGGCACAAGCCTTCACCCCGGCTTTTGCCGACCTCCGCGCCAGGACGGAAAGGAACACGGGAACGGCGCTTGATCCCTATGGAGCCGAAAGCCCGGCCGAATTCTTCGCCGTGACCAGCGAGGCGTTCTTCGAAACACCGCAGGTCCTGCAACGGGAATATCCGGACGTGTACCGGCAACTGTCCGACTTCTACCGCCAGGACCCGGCCGCGCGCAGGGATGCGGTAACCAAGAACCCGGAGCCCGAGTGCGCGTGATCTGGCACATCCTGGGTATCCTCGCCGCGGTCTATGGCGGGCTTGCGCTGCTGCTGTATCTTTTCCAGGCGCGCCTGGTTTTCTATCCGGAAACGGGGCGCGAGATCCTCTCCACTCCCCATCAGGCCGGCCTGCCGTACGAGGATGTCCGGCTGACCGCCTCCGACGGCACCGGCCTGCACGGCTGGTATGTCCCGGCCGCGCAGGCGCGCGGCACGGTATTGTTCCTGCACGGCAACGCGGGCAATGTCTCCCACCGCATCGATTCGTTGCAGATGTTCCACCGCCTGGGTTACAGCACGCTGATCTTCGATTACCGCGGTTATGGGAACAGCAGCGGCAAGCCTTCCGAGCAGGGAACCTACCGCGATGCCGAGGCGGCATGGCGCCACCTGACCGAACAGCGGCGCATCCCGCCCTGCCGCATCGTGCTGTTCGGCGAATCGCTCGGCGGCGCCGTGGCTTCATGGCTGGCCGCCCGCCAGGAACCGGCGGCACTGGTAATCGCCTCCGGCTTCACTTCCGTACCCGATCTGGCGCGGCACTTCTACCCGTACCTGCCGGTACGCTGGCTGGCGCGCCTCCGCTACGACACCTCAAGAAACCTGCGGGCTGTCACCGCACCGGTGATGATCGCCCATAGCCCGCAAGACGAGATCATCCCCTTCGAGCACGGGCGCGCCCTCTACGCGGCGGCAAATCCGCCCAGGCGATTCCTCGAACTTGCCGGCGGGCATAACGACGGGTTCATTTTCATGCGCGAAGCCTGGGTCAGGGCATTGGGGGATTTCCTCGATGGACATGTCCAGGCAAGCTGCCCACAGTAAAGCGTATATCCGGATTTGATGCCGCCCCGCCAATCGGCTATAATGCGCGCCGATCAAAAGCGGGATGGACACACGGTTCGTCCCGCTTCTTTATGTCCAGTTTCGAGGGAGCATCCTGTGCCGCAAACGAACCCTGCCATTCTTGTGCTTGCCGATGGCACGGTGTTTCGGGGCATTGCCATCGGAGCTTCCGGCAGCAGCGTCGGCGAGGTGGTATTCAACACTTCGATGACCGGCTACCAGGAGATCCTCACCGACCCATCCTATTGCAAGCAGATCGTCACGCTGACCTATCCGCACATCGGCAACGTCGGGGTGAATGGCGAAGACGTGGAGTCGCGCCGGGTATTCGCCAGCGGGCTGGTGATCCGCGATCTTTCGCTGACGGTGAGCAACTGGCGCAACACGCAGTCGCTGCCCGACTACCTCAAGGCCAACGATGTGGTGGCGATCGCCGGCATCGACACGCGCAAGCTGACGCGCATCCTGCGCTCCAAGGGCGCGCAGAACGGCTGCATCGCCACCGGCACCGACGAGGCGGCGGCGCTGGCGGCGGCGCGCGGCTTTGCCGGGCTGGCCGGCATGGACCTGGCCAGGGAAGTGAGCTGCGCCGAGCCCTATTCCTGGACACAGCGCGAATGGGAACTGGGGGTGGGTTATCCCGAGGCGACGCACGGCAGATTCCATGTGGTCGCTTACGATTTCGGCGTCAAACACAACATCCTGCGCAAGCTGGCCGAGCGCGGCTGCCGCATCACCGTGGTGCCGGCGCAGACCCCGGCCGCCGGGGTGCTGGAGCTGGAGCCGGACGGCGTGTTGCTGTCCAACGGCCCCGGCGACCCGGAGCCTTGCGATTACGCGATCGACGCGACGCGCAAGCTCATCGACGCGGGCGTACCGCTGTACGGTATCTGCCTCGGTCACCAGCTGATGGGGCTGGCGGTGGGTGCGAAGACGGTGAAGATGAAGTTCGGCCACCGCGGCGCGAACCATCCGGTGCAGGACATGCAGAACCGGCGCGTGATGATCACCAGCCAGAACCACGGCTTCGCGGTGGATGCCGCGACCCTGCCGGCCAATGCGCGTGTCACGCATGTCTCGCTGTTCGACGGCACTCTGCAGGGTTTCGAGCTGACCGACAGGCCGGCATTCTGTTTCCAGGGGCATCCCGAGGCGAGTCCCGGGCCGCAAGACGTGGATTATCTGTTTGATCGCTTCGTGGCGATGATGGGCAAGTAAATGGCAAAGCGTACCGACATAAAAAGCATCCTGATCATCGGCGCCGGCCCCATCGTCATCGGGCAGGCGTGCGAGTTCGACTATTCCGGTGCGCAGGCCTGCAAGGCGCTGCGCGAGGAAGGCTATCGCGTCATCCTGGTGAACTCGAACCCGGCCACCATCATGACCGACCCGGACATGGCGGATGCGACCTATATCGAGCCGATCACCTGGCAGATGGTGGCGAAGATCATCGCCAGGGAAAAACCCGATGCGATCCTGCCGACCATGGGCGGGCAGACCGCGCTGAATTGCGCGCTCGATCTTGCGAAACATGGCGTGCTGGAAAAATACGGCGTCGAGATGATCGGCGCATCGCGCGAAGCGATCGACAAGGCGGAAGACCGCGAGAAATTCAAGCAGGCGATGAACAGGATCGGCCTGTCGTCGGCGCGTTCCGCCATCGCGCACAGCATGGAAGAGGCGTTGCAGGTGCAGCAGGCGATGGGCTA
This sequence comes from Gallionella sp., assembly GCA_044230015.1. Taxonomy (GTDB): domain Bacteria; phylum Pseudomonadota; class Gammaproteobacteria; order Burkholderiales; family Gallionellaceae; genus Gallionella. The sequence goes on from JBGARW010000052.1 coordinate 14,878, forward strand.
TCCGACCATCATCCGTCCGTCGTTCACCATGGGCGGTTCCGGCGGCGGCATCGCCTACAACCGCGAGGAGTTCGTCGAGATCTGCGAACGCGGGCTGGAAGCCTCGCCGACGCGCGAACTGCTGATCGAGGAGTCGCTGCTTGGCTGGAAAGAGTTCGAGATGGAAGTGGTGCGCGACCGCGCCGACAACTGCATCATCATCTGTTCCATCGAAAACCTCGACCCGATGGGTGTGCATACCGGCGACTCGATCACCGTGGCGCCGGCGCAGACGCTGACCGACAAGGAATACCAGATCATGCGCGATGCCTCGCTGGCGGTGTTGCGCGAGATCGGCGTGGATACCGGCGGCTCCAACGTGCAGTTCGCCATCAACCCGGACGACGGGCGCATGGTGGTGATCGAGATGAACCCGCGCGTGTCGAGATCGAGCGCGCTGGCTTCCAAGGCGACCGGCTTCCCCATCGCCAAGGTGGCAGCCAAACTTGCCGTGGGCTACACGCTCGACGAGCTGAAGAACGACATCACCGGGGGAGCCACTCCTGCATCCTTCGAACCGACGATAGATTACGTCGTCACAAAGATCCCGAGATTCGCATTCGAGAAATTCCCGCAGGCCAACGACCGCCTGACCACCCAGATGAAGTCGGTCGGCGAGGTGATGGCGATCGGCCGCACCTTCCAGGAATCGTTCCAGAAGGCCCTGCGCGGCCTGGAAGTCGGCGTGAACGGACTGGACAAGAAATCCGCCGACCGCGAAGCGATCTGCGCCGAACTCGGCAACCCGGGGCCGGAGCGCATCTGGGCGGTGAGCGATGCCTTCCGCCTCGGCATGAGCGTGGAAGAAGTGTTCAATGTCAGCAAGATCGACCCGTGGTTCCTGGTGCAGATCGCGGACCTGATCCGCCAGGAGCGGATGCTGGCCGACCGCACGCTTGAAAGCCTGAGTGCTGACGAGATGCGCGCGCTGAAGCGCAGCGGTTTCGCCGATGCGCGCCTTGCGGCGCTGCTGGATACCGATGCCGCGGCGCTGCGTGCCTATCGCCATGCGCTCGGCGTGCGCCCGGTGTTCAAGCGCGTGGATACCTGCGCCGCCGAGTTCGCCACCAACACCGCCTACATGTATTCCACCTACGAGGAGGAATGCGAGGCGCAACCGACCAACAACAAAAAGATCATGGTGCTGGGCGGCGGGCCGAACCGCATCGGCCAGGGCATCGAGTTCGACTACTGCTGCGTGCACGCCGCGCTGGCGATGCGCGAGGACGGTTACGAGACCATCATGGTCAACTGCAACCCCGAGACCGTCTCGACCGACTACGACACCTCGGATCGCCTGTATTTCGAGCCGCTGACGCTGGAAGACGTGCTGGAAGTGGTGGCGGTGGAAAAGCCCCTCGGCGTGATCGTGCAGTACGGCGGGCAGACCCCATTGAAATTGGCGCACGGACTGGAAAAGAACGGCGTGGCCATCATCGGCACCACGCCGGACATGATCGACTGCGCGGAAGACCGCGCGCGCTTCCAGCAGATGCTGCGCGAGCTGGGTCTGAAACAACCACCCAACCGCACCGCGAGCAACGTGGCCGATGCGATTGCCGGCGCTACCGAGATCGGCTATCCGCTGGTGATGCGCCCCTCCAACGTGCTGGGCGGACGGGCGATGGAGATCATCCATGCGCAGGCCGACCTGGAGCGCTACATGCGCGACGCCGAGGAGATGTCCAAGGCCTGGCCCGAGCGCATGCCGATCCTGCTGGACCGTTTCCTCAACGACGCGATCGAGGTGGACGTGGATGCGGTGTCCGACGGCAGGCAGGTCATCATCGGCGGCATCATGGAACACATCGAACAGGCCGGCGTGCATTCCGGCGATTCGGCGTGCTCCTTGCCGCCGTTCAGCCTTTCGAACGGGATGCAGGACGAATTGCGCCGTCAGACAATGGCCATGGCCGGGGCGCTCAACGTGGTCGGGCTGATGAACGTGCAGTTCGCCATCCAGGGCGGGACGGTGTATGTGCTGGAAGTGAACCCGCGCGCCTCGCGCACTGTGCCGTTCGTGTCGAAAGCGACCGGCGTACCGCTGGCGAAGATCGCCGCGCGCTGCATGGCCGGACAGACGCTGGCGCAGCAGGGCGTGGCCGGAGAAGTCATCCCGCCGTACTATTCGGTGAAAGAAGCCGTGTTCCCGTTCATCAAGTTCCCCGGCGTGGACACGATACTCGGCCCCGAGATGAAATCCACCGGCGAGGTGATGGGCGTCGGCGACACCTTTGCCGAGGCGTTCGTGAAATCGCAACTGGCGGCCAGCGTGAGATTGCCGAAAGACGGCAAGATATTCATCAGCGTGCGCGAGGCGGACAAGCCCGGCGTGGTGGAGATCGCCCGCTCGCTGGCACAACTGGGTTTCACCATCCTGGCCACGCGCGGCACGGCGGCACTGATCAGGGATGCCGGCGTCGCGGTGACGGTGGTCAACAAGGTGGCGGAAGGCCGCCCGCACATCGTGGACATGATCAAGAACGGCGAGGTCAGCCTCATCGTCAACACCGTGGACAGCAAGCCCTCCGCGATGCGCGATTCGTATTCCATCCGCCATGCCGCATTGCAGGGACGGGTGACGTATTACACCACGCTGGCCGGTGCACGCGCCGCCTGCATCGGGATGCAGCATCTCGCCGAGTTGCAGGTGTACGACCTGCAGGCGCTGCACAAACGACTGGCGACTAACGACTGATAATCGAGGCTATAAGCATGAGTAAGATCCCCTTGACTCTCGTCGGCGCGGAATTGCTGCGCCAGGAATTGCACCGCCTCAAGACGGTGGAGCGCCCGGCAGTGATCAATGCCATCTCGGAGGCGCGCGCGCAGGGCGATCTGTCGGAGAACGCTGAATACGATGCCGCCAAGGAACGCCAGGGCTTTATCGAGGGGCGCATCGCCGAACTGGAGTCCAAGCTGGGCAGCGCGCAGATCATCGACCCGAAGACCATCAGCGCCGGCGGGCGCTGCGTGTTCGGCTCGACCGTGGTGCTGGAAGACATCAACAACGGCGATGTCGTCACCTACCAGATCGTCGGCGACGACGAGGCGAATATCCGCGAGCGCAAGATCTCCATCAGCTCGCCGATCGCGCGTGCGCTGATCGGCAAGATGAGCGGCGACATCGCCGAGGTGCAGGCGCCGAGCGGGGTGAGGGAATATGAGGTGGTGGACGTCCAGTACCTCTGAAAGTCCGGGATCTCGTCGCCATGTGTTGTTGCGCTTAAGGGATCCTGCTTGCCTAAACACATGCGGCGCGGTGATTTCTTCCGCACGTCTGATGGAACATCCAGTCATCTGACCAAGCCAGCAAAAGACGCTGGCAAGTCATTGGCATAGCCTGGCTTGGAAACCTTGAATTCGGGTAATGAGCGTTTTAAGTACGGCTGCCCAGTTGTTTCTTGGTCAGCGGTTTCCTACCCTTGTGGCGCGGCGCTTTCCTGATCTCGATCTGGTGCGCCTCCGGGTTGGGCTGATAGATCACCAGGATTTTGCCGATATGCTGTACCGGAGCGGCATTCAACCGGGTACAGATCTCCGCCAGTATGGTTTCGCGTTGCGCCCGTTCCGCCATGACCCGGATCTTGATCAGTTCGTGGATCTTCAGGCTCGCCGCGATCTCCTTCAACACCGTTTCGGTCAGGCCTGCATTGCCTATCATCACCGTCGGGTTCAGGGCGTGGGCACGGCCTTTCAGGGCAAGGCGTTCGGATACGGTAAGGGAT
>JBGARW010000053.1:0-10177 GCA_044230015.1 Gallionella sp.
TCCATCATCGAGGTGCTGAGAAAAAAAGACAAGGAGCTGTGCGTTGCGCTGGAACGCGGGGACCGCGCCGCACTGCTGAAAGAAAGCGCGCCGGTCCTTGCCAGGCTGCGCGAGATATTCGAGGTCACGCACATGTATTTCACGCGGGCAGACCGGGTGAACCTGCTGCGCGTGCACCAGCCGGACAGGCATGGCGACGTCATCGACCGCTTTACCCTGCGCGAAGCAGAACGCACCGGCAGGCAGGCGCACGGGGTGGAACTGGGTCCCCTGGGGACGCTGACCCTGCGGGTGGTGGAACCGGTGTATGCCGGCGGGGAGGGAAAGCGCCTGACCGGCTACATGGAGATCGGGATGGAGCTCGATAGCGCGCTTGAGGAGGTGCGCGAGATACAGGGCGTGCAGACCTACCTGCTGATCCGCAAGCAATTCCTCCAGCGCGAAGCATGGGAATCGGGCATGCGGATGCTCGGCCGCGTGCCGGACTGGGGGCGCTTCCGGGATTTCGTCGTCGGCTCCGGGCATGCAGACATCCCCCCGGCATACTGGGAGAGCGGCAGCGAAAAAGTGGCGGATGGCCCGGAGTTGGGCATGGCGGATGTCTTGTTCGGACAGACTTCCTTCTATGCCTTCACCATTCCGCTGCACGACGCGGCCGGCAGGGACATCGGGCGGTTCATGGTCCAGCTGGATGTTTCGGATGATGCCGAAAAGGTGCGCAACCTCAGCCTTCTTGGGAGCGCGGTCATACTGCTTGCCGGCGGGGCTTTGCTCGTATTCTTCCACTGGCGGCTCGGGAGGGTGGGTGCGCAACTGGAAGACCGTTCAAGCAGGTTGCTGGAGCTGGCCACGCGTGACAGCCTTACAAAGCTGTTCAACCGGCGCATGTTCCATACCCTGCTGGAAAGAGAGGCGGCGCGGACGAAACGCTATAATGCGCCGGTCTCGCTGCTGATGCTGGACATCGACCATTTCAAGCGCGTCAACGACACCCACGGGCATGTCGCGGGCGACATGGTGCTGGCCGGAGTGGGCAGCCTTGTCAGCAGCCACATACGCAACATGGATAGCGCATGCCGCTATGGGGGCGAAGAGATATCCATCATTCTTCCGGAGACCGGCATGGAGGATGCCGTGCTCCTGGCAGAGCGCATCCGCCAGGCGATCGAGAGGCATCGTTTCGATATCGGGCAGGAGCAGGGGATAGGCGTCACCGTCAGCATCGGTGTCGCATCGCTGCACGCGCAGGAGGCCGCGGCCGAAAGGCTGGTGATGGCAGCGGACAAGGCGCTGTATCATGCCAAGGAAAGCGGAAGGAACAGGGTGTGCCGGGGATGAGGGGGAAGTCCCTGTTCATGTTTCCATCACCAACCATCCCCCGTCTACAGCGGGAGAGGACAGGATCACCATGAGTCTGATCAGTTTCGGTTTGATATTCATCGGCGTGATGCTCAACGCCGCCGCGCAGATACTGATGAAGGCGGGCACCAACGCCGTCGGCCATTTCGAGTTCAACGCGGAGAACATCCTGCCCATCGGTTTGAAACTCGCCACCGAATGGCACATCGTCACCGCGCTGTTCTGTTATGCGTTCAGCGTGGTGGTCTGGATCCTCGCGTTGTCGCGCGTGCCGGTCAGCATCGCTTTCCCGATGCTGTCGATGGCTTATGTGGTGAATGCGGTGGCAGCCTGGTATCTGCTCGGCGAGCCGTTCAACCCGACCAAGCTGGTCGGTATGGGCGTGATCATCCTCGGCGTGGTCATCATCTCGCGGGCTTGAGTTACTGACCGTCATTCCGGCCTGCGCCGGATAACCAGCGAGTTGCCCGCTTGCGGGCTTGGTCGAATGGCGGGTAGTTCCATCAATGACGAATTTGTAGAAGTGTTTTTACGGATAGATCTTTTATGAACGATTTCCTTCCTTTTTCGCGTCCGACCATAGACGAGGCGACCATCGCCTCGGTGGCGGAGGTGCTGCGCTCCGGCTGGATCACCAGTGGTCCGAAGGTGCTGGAGTTCGAGAAGCGCCTGTCGGAATATTTCGGCGGGCGTCCGGTGCGCACCTTCAATTCCGGCACCTGCACCATGGAGATCGCGCTGCGCATCGCGGGCATCGGGCCGGGCGACGAGGTCATCACCTCGCCGGTCTCATGGGTGGCCACGTCGAACGTCATCCTCGAGGTCGGCGCGACCCCGGTGTTCGCGGACATCGACCCGGTCACGCGCAACATCGACCTGGACAAGGTCGAGGCGGCCGTCACGTCGCGCACCAAGGCGATCATCCCGGTGTATCTCGCGGGCAAGCCGGTGGACATGGACCGTCTGTATGTGATTGCGGCCAAACACGAACTGCGCGTTGTGGAAGACGCGGCGCAGGCCATCGGTTCGACCTGGAAGGGCAAGGCCATCGGTTCGTTCGGCGACTTCGTCTCTTTCAGTTTCCAGGCCAACAAGAACATCACCACCTCCGAAGGCGGCTGCCTGGTGCTGAACAACGGGGACGAGGCGAAGCTCGCGGAGAAATACCGCCTGCAAGGGGTCACGCGCAGCGGCTGGGACGGCATCGAGGTGGACGTGCTGGGCGGCAAGTTCAACATGACCGACGTCGCCGCCGCGATCGGCCTCGGCCAGTTCGCGAAGCTGGACGCCATCACCGCGCAGCGGCGCAGGCTGGCGGAACGTTACTTCGAGGTGCTGGGCAGGGAATTCGAGGCGCAGACCGGCGCGCAACTGCCGCCACAAGATCTCGAGAGCACCAACTGGCATCTGTTCCAGGTCGTGCTGCCGGAACGCATCGCGCGCGCCGACTTCATGGCGAAGATGAAGGAACGCGACATCGGCGTCGGCTACCACTATGCGCCGATCCACCTGTTCAAGTTGTACCGCGCGCTGGGCTTCAAAGAGGGCATGTTCCCGGTCGCCGAGCGCGTCGGCAGGCAGATCGTCTCGCTGCCGATGTTCTATGCGATGAACGAGGCGGATGTCGAGCGCACCTGCAAGGCGATGCGCGAGGTGCTGGCGTGACGCCTAAATTAGGTTAGTAGGCTGCTCTCTACTCTCCGAACTTCCCCTCTTTTTCGTAACCCGCCCAATCGGGCGGCAATATGCCTTGTTTCACGTATCGGTGAAGCGATGAATATGGCCAATCGGTGACTTGCTTGACCCATCCATGCTTGACAGGGTTGAAATGGATGTAATCGACATGGCGCCGAAAATCGTCTTCGTCGGCGATGGTGTGTTCCCAGTACCGTCGCTGCCATAATGCATATTCACCCTTTTCATTGCGTGCCACCGTCACACCGGATTTGGCCACGGCATGTGTGAAAGCGCTTTTGATCGCTCGCCACCTGCCGGGATAATCGGCATCGCCTTCTGGCAATGTCCAGATGATGTGCAGGTGCTCGGGCAAAATGACGATGGCATCAATGTAAAACGGGCGCTTGCGTTTTACTTCACGGAAGGCGGCGCGCAATGAATCGATGTGCCTGGCCAGCAGCCGTGACGAGCGATCCCGCAGAGTCACGGTGAAGAAATATGTGCCACCCGGCACAAGGTTGCGGCGGTAATTGACCATGGGTAGATGTTACCGTGTAGCCCGGATGGAGCGTAGCAGAATCCGGGGTTTTTATACGTGCATATACCCCCGGATTCCGTTGCACTTCATCCGGGCTACACCACTTCGCTTATTGCACCCTACGATATTCCCGATTTCGCTAATCCACGCCCCATGCGGTAAAATGCCGCCCTTATGAAGAACCCCATCGATCTTTCCGTCGTCATCCCCGTCTACAACGAGGAGCAGGGCCTGCAGGCGCTGTTCGACCGGCTGTATCCGGCGCTGGACAAGCTCGGTCTTGCATACGAGGTCCTGTTCATCAACGACGGCAGCCGCGACCGCTCCGCTGCGATCCTGCGCGAGCAGTTCCAGAAGCGCCCGGATGTGACGCGCGTGATCCTGTTCAACGGCAACTACGGCCAGCACATGGCGATCATGGCGGGGTTTGAGCATTCGCGCGGGCAGCGCGTGGTGACGCTGGACGCCGACCTGCAGAATCCGCCGGAGGACACCGGTCTGCTGCTGGCGAAGATGGACGAAGGCCACGATTACGTCGGCTCGATCCGCAGGCAGCGCAGCGACAGCTGGTGGCGGCATCTCGCGTCGCGCGCGATGAACGGGCTGCGCGAGCGCATCACGCGCATCAAGATGACCGACCAGGGCTGCATGTTCCGCGCCTACGACCGCCACATCGTCGATGCGGTGAACAGTTGCAAGGAGGTGAGCACCTTCATCCCGGCGCTGGCCTATACCTTCGCGCGCGATCCCGCCGAGGTGGTGGTGGGGCACGAGGAGCGCACCGCGGGGGAATCCAAGTATTCGCTGTACAGCCTGATCCGCCTCAACTTCGACCTGATGACCAGCTTCTCGCTGGTGCCGCTGCAACTGTTCTCGATGGCCGGGATGCTGATCTCGGTGTTCTCCGGCCTGTTCTTCGTGTTCCTGGTGATACGCCGCCTGGTGGTCGGCCCGGAAGCGGAGGGCCTGTTCACGCTGTTCGCGCTGATGTTCTTCCTGATCGGCATCGCGCTGTTCGGCATCGGCCTGCTCGGCGAATACGTCGGGCGCATCTATCAGCAGGTGCGCCACCGGCCGCGCTACCTCGTCGAGGCGGTGCTGGAAAGGAGCGAGGATTGAGGAACGAGGAGCGAGTCAAGGACAGCTCTGCTCGATCCCCGATCCCCGATCCTCGATCCGCAGTCGTCTTCGCCTACCACAACGTCGGCGTCCGCTGCCTTTCGGTATTGCTGGCGCACGGTGTGGAGGTCGCGCTGGTGGTCACGCACCGCGACAATCCGAAGGAGACCATCTGGTTCGGCAGCGTGGCCGAACTGGCGGCGCTGCACGGCATTCCGGTGATCACGCCGGACGACCCGAACGCGCCGGAAGTCGTGGAGCGGATCCGTGCATTGCAGCCGGATCTCTTCTTCTCCTTCTATTACCGCGAGATGCTCAAGCGCGAGTTGCTGGATATCCCGAAAAGCGGCGCGCTCAACATGCACGGCTCGCTGCTGCCCAAATATCGCGGCCGCGTGCCGGTGAACTGGGCGATCATCAAGGGCGAAACGGAGACCGGCGCGACGCTGCATTACATGACCGAGAAACCGGACAACGGCGACATCGTCGCGCAACAGGCGGTACCCATCCTGCCGAACGATACCGCGCTCGACGTGTTCAACAAGGTCACGGTGGCGGCAGAGATGGCCCTGCATGGCGTGCTACCCGCATTGCTCGCGGGCACTGCGCCCAGGGTGAGGCAGGATTTGAGCAAGGGCGCCTATTTCGGCGGGCGCAAGCCGGAGGATGGCGTCATAAACTGGTCGCGGTCCGCGCGGGAGATACACGATCTGGTGCGCGCCGTGGCACCGCCCTATCCGGGCGCGACCACGCAGCTGCTGGGCAGGCCGCTGCGCATCCTGCAGACGCTGGATACCCGCTGCGAAGTGTCGGGCGAGAAGCCCGCGTTCTACGTCAAGGACGGCAAGGCCTGGGCGATCTGCGGGCAGGGCGTGCTGCGCGTGGTACGCTTCGAGCTGGACGGGATCGAGATGAGCGCGGCGGAGTTCGCGGCGCAGTACGGTACACGACATTTTGAGTTTTAGGATGGTAGGTGCGAATTCAATAGCACGCACAAAGGCCGGATGTGCGAATGAATTAGCACCTACAGATGAATTTTTATAATTTAATTGTCAAGGAAGAAGAAATGAAAAAAGTATTGATACTCGGCGTGAACGGCTTCATCGGCCACCACCTGTCCAACCGCATCCTCGCCACCACCGACTGGGAGGTGTACGGCATGGACATGAGCGCCGACCGCATCTCCGACCTGATCGGCCAGCCGCGCTTCCACTTCTTCGAGGGCGACATCACCATCAACAAGGAATGGGTCGAGTACCATGTGCGCAAGTGCGACGTGATCCTGCCGCTGGTGGCGATCGCCACGCCGTCCACCTACGTCAAGCAGCCGCTGCGCGTGTTCGAGCTGGACTTCGAGGCCAACCTGCCAATCGTGCGCGCGGCCGTGAAATACGGCAAACACCTGGTGTTCCCGTCCACCTCCGAAGTTTACGGCATGTGCCACGACGAGGAGTTCGACCCGGAGAATTCCGAGCTGGTCTGCGGTCCGATCAACAAGCCGCGCTGGATCTATTCCTGTTCCAAGCAACTGATGGACCGCGTGATCTGGGGCTACGGCATGGAAGGCCTGAACTTCACGCTGTTCCGCCCGTTCAACTGGATCGGCGCCGGGCTGGACTCGATTCACACGCCGAAGGAAGGCAGCTCGCGCGTGGTCACGCAGTTCCTCGGCCACATCGTGCGCGGCGAGAACATCAGCCTGGTGGACGGCGGCCACCAGAAACGTGCGTTCACCTACATCGACGACGGCATCGCCGCGCTGATGAAGATCATCGAGAACAAGGACGGCATCGCCACCGGCAAGATTTACAACATCGGCAATCCATCCAACAACTACGCGATCCGCGATCTCGCCGACATGATGCTCAAGCTCGCGAACGAATACCCCGAATACCGCGACTCTGCCGCCAAGGTGAAGATCGTCGAGACCACTTCGGCGGCGTACTACGGCAAGGGCTACCAGGACGTGCAGAACCGCGTGCCGAAGATCACCAACACCTGCGAAGAACTGGACTGGAAGCCGACCGTCAACATGGCCGACACGCTGCGCAACATCTTCGACGCGTACCGCGGTCAGGTGGCGGAGGCACGGAGCCTGATGGACTAGGATGGCGAAGCAACTCGCCCTGAAGATCGACGTCGACACCTATCGCGGCACGCGCGAAGGCGTGCCGCGCCTGGTCGAAGCGCTGCAACGCCACAATGCGCAGGCGACCTTCTTCTTCTCGCTCGGCCCGGACCATACCGGGCGCGCCATCAAGCGCGTGTTCCGTCCCGGCTTCATCGGCAAGGTGTCGCGCACTTCGGTGGTGGAACACTATGGCATCAGGACGCTGCTGTACGGCACGTTGCTGCCGGGGCCGGACATCGGCAGGAAGTGCGCCGACATCATGCGCGGCGTGCGCGATGCGGGCTTTGAGACCGGCATCCATTGCTACGACCATATCCGCTGGCAGGACCATGTGGTGGGCAAGGGTGCAGAGTGGACGCGGCGCGAGCTGCAGCGCGCCGTGGAGCGCTACACGGAGATCTTCGGCGAGGCGCCGCACGCCCACGCCGCCGCTGGCTGGCAGACCAACCGCCACGCGTTGCGCCTGACGCAGCGCCTCGGTTTCGACTACAGCTCCGACACGCGCGGCACGCATCCCTTCATCCCCACCTGGCAAGCCGAGATCATCGCCTGCCCGCAACTGCCCACCACCCTGCCGACGCTGGACGAACTGCTGAACCGCGACGGCATCACGCCTGAGAACATCGCGCAACACATCCTGCGACTCAGCGAAGACCCATCAGTATCCGGCCATGTCTTCACGCTGCACGCCGAGCTGGAAGGCGGCAAGCTGTTGCCGGTCTTCGAGAAATTGCTGCAGGGCTGGCAGGCGCAAGGCTATGAACTGGTGTCGCTGCGCCAATACCTGCAAGGACTGGAAGTCGGCGCGCTGCCGCGCCATGAGGTCGTGATGCGCGAAGTGGAAGGGCGGGTCGGCACGCTGGCCGTGCAGGGCGCAAAGAACTGAAATCCCCCGAGAGTTCTTGGGCTGCATCGTTCCCCCAAAGGCTACCCGGCATTATTTTCCTTACAGGTGGTAGGGTTTTATGTCTATACTATCGCGCGCCGGATCAATATGACTTGAGTCCCGTCTGGGGACTCTGGTTGCAGCGCCAGCGATGATGAATTAGCTGTTTCCGGCAGCGGGACGCGCTATCCCCGGCAACTACGAGGTAATTCATGGGGCACAATCTCGGATTACTGGTTCACCTGGTCAATTTCACTCTGCAGATCGCTGCAGTGGTCTTGGCTTTGCGCCTGATCCCGCTTTCCGGCCGGGCGCGTGCCTGGATAATACTTTCCTGTTCCTTTGTTTTGACCGCGCTGCACCGCTTGCTCGATGTGTCCATACACATGATGAACCATGAACAGATACTGGAATGGAATGATGTGATCGTCACCTGCAGTGCCTTGTTGTTGGTCACCGGCATCTACATGATCCGTCAGGTCTTCGAAGAACGGCAGCAAGCACAACAAGGACTGCAACAGCAAGTGGGCGAATTGCAACGCTTCCAGCGCCTCGCCGTCGGGCGCGAACTGCGCATGAAGGAATTGGCGGAGGAGAATGCCGCACTGCGCGAACAGCTTGCTACCGGACAGCCTGAAGGCACTCCGCCATGAGCGATCCCGCGGAAAGGCTGTGTGAGGAACTGCAGGCGGCGCAAGACACGATCGCCGAACTGCAGTCGCGCATCGAGCGGCAGGATGAGCAGCAGCGGCTTGCCTTGCTGGAGCTCGGGGAGAACCGCAGCGCGCTGCTGTTCATGCTCGAGGACCTCGAGGTGCAACGCAAGAAGGTCGAGCAGGCGCACCGCGAGTGGATGGCCGCGCTGGACGTGGTGGACGACCCGATCTTCCTGCACGACAAAGAGTTCCGCATCCTGCGCTGCAACGATGCCTATCGGCGATGCGCCGGGATTCCCTTCAAACAGATCATCGGCCGTCCCTATCACGAAGTCTTCCCGAAGAATCCTGTGCCGCTGCCCTGCTGTCTTCGTTCGATGGGCAAAGCAGAAGAAGAAGAAGAAGAAGAAGAAGTGATGGTCGGCGACGCGGTCTACCGTTCGCGCGCCTTTTCCATCCGTGACGCGCAGGGTGCCTATATGCACTCCGTGCATATCCTCGAGGACATCACCGAACGCCGCCGTATCGACAATCTGTTGCGCGAGGACGAGCAGAACTACCGCACGCTGGCCGATTCCGCCTCTGCGCTGATCTGGACTTCCGGCGCCGACAAGCTGTGCGATTATTTCAACCGGCCGTGGCTGGAGTTCACCGGACGCACCCTCGAGCAGGAGATGGGCAACGGCTGGACGGAAGGCGTTCATCCGGATGACTTTCGGCACTGTCTGGATGTGTATGTGTCGGCCTTCGAGAGGCGCGAACCGTTCAGCATGGAATACCGGCTGCGCCGGCATGACGGTGAATACCGCTGGATGCGCGACGACGGTCGGCCGCGTTATGGTAGTGACGGGAATTTCACCGGCTACATCGGCTACCTGATGGACGTCACGGAACACAAGCGGACAGAGAAGATACTGCAGGAGTCGGAGGAGAAGTTCCGCAAGATTACCTGGGCCGCGCAGGACGCCATCATCATGATGGGGGCGGACCGGCGCATCTCGTTCTGGAACACGGCGGCCGAGCGGATCTTCGGCTATACCGCTGAAGAAGCGATGGGGCAGGAACTGCATCCGCTGATCACGCCGGCGGCGGCACAGGACGCGTTCATGGAGGGTTTCCGGTATTTTCTCGAGAGCGGTGAGGGGCCGGTCGTCGGCAAAGTGGTCGAGGTCAGTGCGATCCGCAAGGGCGGCGAGGAGTTCCCGGTCGAGCTGTCCATTTCCGCGACCCGGTTGAATGGACAGTGGCATGCCATCGCCATCGTGCGCGACATCACCGGGCGCAAACGGGCGGAACGGGAGCTCATCGAATCCCGGCGCCAGGCGCAACACTATCTGGACGTCGCTGGTGTCATACTGGTCTCGCTCGATGCGCAGGGCAGGGTGCAGATGGTCAACCGGAAGGGATGCGAGATGCTGGGCCATTCCGAAGTCGAGATCCTTGGCAAGAACTGGTTCGATAACTATCTGCCCAAGGCGGTGCGCGAGGAGGTCAGGAAGGTCTTCGGGCGGATGATGAGCGGCGACATCGCCCCCGTCGAGTATTTCGAGAACGACATATTGACTGCCAATGGCGATACGCTCACGGTCGCATGGCATAACGCCTTATTGTTCGACGAGGCCGGGAAGATCAGCGGGACGCTTGCCTCGGGAGAGGACATCACCGCACGCAAGGAAGCCGAGGCTGCGACCCGGCATGCCAACCGCGCCCTCGCCACGCTCAGTGCGGTGAACCGCAGCCTCGTCCGCGCCGGCAGTGAGGAGGAGTTGTTACAGGCGATCTGCCAGGCTATCGTCAGGCAGCGCGGCTAC
>JBGARW010000054.1:0-10014 GCA_044230015.1 Gallionella sp.
CCGGAGACCAGCGGTTTGCGCTGCATCAGGCAGGCGCGGTTGACGGCATAGCGCGTGGCGAAGTTATCGCTGCAGTCAAGCACCACATCGGCCTGCGCGACCAGATCGCGCAGTTGCGCCTCATCGGCGCGCACCGGCAGCGCGATGCACACGACCCCGGGATTGATGTCGCGCACCGCGGCCTGCGCGGATACGACCTTGGGCAGCCCGACCGACGAGGTGCGATGGATGATCTGGCGCTGCAGGTTGCTGAGGTCCACCGTGTCATGGTCGCACAGGACAATCTGCCCGACCCCGCTGGCGGCCAGGTACAGCGCGGCGGGCGAGCCGAGTCCGCCGAGGCCGACGATGAGCGCCCTCGCATCGAGCAGGCGCTGCTGCCCCTCGATACCGATCTCGTTCAGCAGGATATGCCGGCCATAGCGCAGCAGTTGTTGGTCGTCCATGCAGGCAAGTCCATGGTGATTATGTGAAAGATACGCGCACAAGCGGGGATAGGCAGGCCGCATGGCGGCCGCCCGCAGGATCTTCACCCGCCGATATAGGACATCTCTATTCTCTCCCCGGGTTCTTCTCCGGACATCTCCGTCGCGGCATGGCGCAGTTGCGAGTAGCGGTCATCGCGCCGCTCCCAGTGGCCTGCGATCATGCCGGCCAGCATCTGGTCGGTCGCGCCGGCGCGCAACGGACCGCGCAGATCCACACCGCCGCTGGCGAACAGGCAGGTATAGAGCTTGCCGTCGGTGGAAAGTCTGGCGCGGGTGCATGTGTCGCAGAACGCCCGGGTGACCGAGGCGACCACCCCGATCTCGCCGCTACCGTCCGCATAACGCCAGCGTTCCGCGACTTCGCCGGTATAGTTCGGGTCGATCGGCAGGACAGGGTAACGACCGTTGACCTGCTCCAGGATCTCCCGTGCAGTGACCACGTCGTCCATGCGCCAGCCGTTGGTGCGCCCCACATCCATGTATTCGATGAAGCGCAATATGACGCCGCTGCCGCGGAAATGCCCGGCCATCGGGATGATCTCGTGGTCGTTCATGCCGCGCTTGACCACCATGTTGACCTTGACCGGAGCCAGCCCGGCGCTTTGCGCGGCGGCGATGCCGTCCAGCACGCTCCCGACCGGCACGTCCAAGCCGCCCATGCGCCGCAGGGTCTCTTCACCCAGTCCGTCCAGGCTGGCGGTGATGCGCGACAGGCCGGCATCCTTAAGCGCCCGCGCCTTCTGGGACAACAGCACGGCATTGGTGGTCAGCGCGACTTCGACGGGTTCGCCTTCCCGGGTGTCGAGTCTCGCGAGCGCCTCGACGATACGCTCGATGCCGCGCCGCAGCAGCGGTTCACCACCGGTCAGGCGGATCTTCTGCACACCGAGCCGGATGAACAATCTGGCCAGCCGCTCGATCTCCTCGAAGCTGAGCAGCTCGGCGCGAGCCAGGAAGGGATGGTCCTTGCCGAACACTTCGCGGGGCATGCAGTAGGTGCAGCGCAGATTGCAGCGGTCGGTGACCGAAATGCGCAGGTCGCGCATCGGCCGTCGCAGGGTATCGACGACGAATCGGGTGTGGTTGCAAGGTTCGTCCGGCATGTCACAGTCGCGCATGGCATCCTGCACGGTGCCTGCCTTGGCGGGCGCACCCGGAATGATCTTGAATGCTCCAGTCATGGCGCATGTTAATTCCCGGGAGCGGATCTGTCATCCATCTCCCGCACAACAACAAAGAAGAACCTGATGACCAATATGATTGGTCGGGGTGAGAGGATTCGAACCTCCGACTCCTGCGTCCCGAACGCAGTACTCTACCAGGCTGAGCTACACCCCGCTCCGTAAGGCCGTGACCGGCCTTGTCCGTAAAACTAAAATTGCCGCGTTGCGGCAAAGTGTGCCAATTCTAACAGAGACTGCTTGTATTTTGAACCCGCGAGAGAAGCGATGGCCGCACATGCCGCTTCCGCTTCGTGCATGGCCTGCCGGCGGGTGAAATCCAGCGCGCCGGTGGCATGGATGATCTGCAGCACTTCGGCGAACTTTCCCATATCGCCCTGCTCGATCGCGCCGCGCACCACGGCGGCCTGTTCCGGCGTGCCGTGCTGCATGGCATAGATCAGGGGCAAGGTGGGCTTTCCCTCGGCGAGGTCGTCACCGAGGCGTTTGCCGGTCTGCTGTTCGTCCGCGGAGTAGTCCAGCACGTCATCGACCAGCTGGAAAGCGGTGCCGAGGTGCATCCCGTAGCTGGCCACCGCCTCTTCATCCGTGCCGGATGCCGCGCCCAGGATCGCGCCGAGACGCATGGCCGCCTCGAACAGCTTGGCGGTCTTGCAGTGGATCACGTGCATGTAGTTGGCGACATCCACGTCCGCCTCATGGCAATTGAGCAATTGCAGGACCTCGCCCTCGGCGATGGTGTTGGTGGCGTCGGCCAGCGTCCGCATCACACGCATCTCGCCCACCTCGACCATCATCTGGAAGGCGCGCGAATACAGGAAATCGCCGACCAGCACGCTGGCCGCATTGCCGAACAGCGCGTTGGCCGTCTCGCGCCCGCGGCGCAACGCGGATTCATCGACCACGTCGTCGTGCAGCAGCGTGGCGGTATGGATGAACTCCACCACCGCCGCCAGCTCGTGATGCCGCTCCCCCCGGTAGCCGAAGGCTTCGGCAGACAGCACCACCAGCGCCGGGCGCAGCCGCTTGCCGCCGCCGCTGATGATGTATTCGCCGACCTGGCTGATCAGCGCCACTTCCGAGTGCAGCCGTGCGCGTATCACCCGGTCCACGGCCGCCATGTCCGCCGCGATCAATTGCCTGAGGTTTTCCAGAAACACCTTCTATCCTGATTTGTCGTGATGCCGCGCCGGGCGGCTGGAAGAGCGGATGAACACGCCTTGACTTTTGAGGTAGCATTGTCGCATAAAACTTCCTTTCCCCGAACGACTCCCGCATGAAAACGAACATCTCATCCATCTTGCTATGGTCGGGCATCGCGCTGGCCGGTGCATCGGCTGTCGGCGGCATCGCGCTGAACCGCGGCGAATCGATCAACACGCTGTGGTTCGTCACCGCCGCGCTGTGCGTGTATGCCATCGCCTACCGCTTCTATGCGGCATGGATCGCCGCGACGGTGCTGTGCATCGATGCGACGCGCGCCACGCCGGCCGAGCGCCTCAACAACGGCCGCGACTTCATGCCGACCAACAAGTGGATAGTCTTCGGCCACCATTTCGCCGCCATCGCCGGACCCGGCCCGCTGATCGGCCCGACCCTGGCCGCGCAGTTCGGCTACCTGCCCGGCACGCTGTGGATCCTGGTCGGCGCGGTGCTGGGCGGTTGCGTGCAGGACATGGTGACGCTGTTCTTCTCCACACGCCGCGACGGGCGCAGCCTCGGCCAGATGGCGCGCGACGAATTGGGCAGCATCGGCGGCATCGCCGCGCTGGTCGCCACGTTCCTGATCATGGTCATCCTGATCGCGGTGCTCGGCCTGGTGGTGGTCAACGCGATGAAGCACAGCCCGTGGGCGACCTCCACGGTCGCCGCGACCATCCCGATCGCGATGCTGGTCGGGCTGTACATGTACAAGCTGCGCCCGGGACGGGTGCTGGAAGGCTCCGCGCTCGGCGTGATCCTGCTGTTGCTGGCGGTGGCCGGAGGCGGCTGGGTCGACCAGCAGGCCGGGCTGCGCGAGCTGTTCGACCATCCCGGCCTGCCGCTGGCCTTCGCCGTCATCGGCTACGGTTTCGCTGCCGCGATCCTGCCGGTGTGGCTGCTACTGGCGCCGCGCGATTATCTGTCGACTTTCATGAAGCTCGGCACGATGATCCTGCTGGCGCTGGCGATCGTCTGGCTGCGCCCCGAGATCAGGATGCCCGCACTGACCCAGTTCGTCGACGGCAGCGGGCCGATCTTCGGCGGCAAGCTGTTCCCCTTCGTGTTCATCACCATCGCCTGCGGCGCGATCTCCGGCTTCCATTCGCTGATCGCCTCCGGCACCACGCCCAAGTTGCTGGCCAACG
This sequence comes from Gallionella sp., assembly GCA_044230015.1. GTDB lineage: Bacteria > Pseudomonadota > Gammaproteobacteria > Burkholderiales > Gallionellaceae > Gallionella. The sequence goes on from JBGARW010000054.1 coordinate 4,018, forward strand.
AGCGCGACATCCCGATGATCGGCTACGGCGGCATGGCACTGGAATCCTTCGTGGCGATCATGGCGATGATTGCCGCGACAGTGCTCGATCCGGGCGTGTATTTCGCGATCAACTCGCCCGCCGGAGTAGTGGGCAAAACGGCGGCGGAAGCGGTCGCGACGATCTCGGCATGGGGCTTTCCGGTCACCGTCGAGCAGATGAACCGGCTCGCGCAACAGATGGGCGAAACCACGCTGTTCGCGCGCACCGGCGGCGCGCCATCGCTGGCGGTCGGCATGGCGAGCATCTTCGGCAGCGCGTTCGGCGAACACCTGCTGGCGCTGTGGTACCACTTCGCGATCATGTTCGAGGCGCTGTTCATCCTCACCACGCTGGATGCCGGCACGCGCGTCGGGCGCTTCATGCTGCAAGACCTGCTCGGCAATATCTGGCAGCCGCTGGGGCGCACCTCGTGGTATCCGTCGGTGCTGTTCAGCAGCGCGGTGGTGGTCTCGGCCTGGGGCTATTTCCTGTATATCGGCGTGATCGACCCGAACGGCGGAGTGAATATCCTGTGGCCGCTGTTCGGCATCTCCAACCAGATCCTCGCGGCCATCGCGCTATGCGTGGCGACCGGCATCCTGGTGAAGTCCGGCAAACTCAGATACGCGTGGATAACCGCGCTGCCGCTGGCCTGGCTGATCGTCATCACCAGCACCGCGACCTGGCAGAAACTGACCAGCGACGACCCGCGCATCGGCTTCCTCGCCGCCGCCAACAGCCTGTCGGACAAGCTTGCCGCTGGTGCATTGCCGCCGGACAAGGCTGCCGTCGCACCGCAACTGATCTTCAACCAGCAACTGGATGCCGCGCTGGCGCTGTTCTTTGCCGCGCTGCTGTGGCTGATCGTCATCGACATGCTGCGCGTCTGCGCGCGCCACCTGCGCGGCAGGCCCGTGCCGCCGATCTCCGAAGCGCCGCATTATCCGACCCGACTGGAGGAAGCATGGCAACGCGACTGAATGACCTGCTGCACGGCCTGTGGCGCGCCGTCCGCCGGCTCAGCGGCGATGACGGTTACGAGCGCTACCTGGCGCACCACGCCGCCGCCCATCCGGGTACCCCGGTGCTGTCGCGCCGCGCCTGGTTTGAGCTGCAGCAGCGGCAGAAGTGGTCGGGCATCAAACGTTGTTGCTAGGGATTCCGGCGGCAACGCAAAAAGATTTGCGTAACTCCGTGTATTTATGGATAATGCGCGCCCCGTGAGTGCGTACACCCGCCGCACCGAACTAATCGCAAGGAAAGAAGATGAAAGCAGATATTCACCCCAACTACCAGGAAATCACCGTGACTTGCAGTTGCGGCAACAGCTTCAAGACCAAGTCCGTGATGGGCAAACCGGTATTGAATGTCGAAGTTTGCTCCGAATGCCACCCGTTCTACACCGGTACGCAGAAGATCGTCGATACAGCCGGTCGGATCGACAAGTTCCGCCAGAAATATGGCACCAAAGCCGCAGCGTAGGAACTTTGCGCGGCAGTTCCATCAAAAGGCAGCGTTTGCTGCCTTTTTTATTTGCGGCGACAATCCCGCCTGACCTCCAACATCGAAACAGGAACTGACATGCGTCTTCTGATTATCTTCCTTGCCCTTTCACTGCTGGGCGGCTGTGCGCAGAATCCCGTATCCGGGCAAACCGACTTCGTGATGATGTCGGAAGAACAGGAAATAGCCATCGGCCGCCAATATAACGAGCAGATCATCAAGAAGCAGTACCAGGTCTACGAATCGAAGGCGTTGCAGGATTACGTCGACCGTGTCGGGCAAACACTCGCAAAGAAGAGCCATCGCCCCCACCTGCAGTATCACTTTTCCGTGCTGGACACGCCCGAGATCAACGCCTTTGCATTGCCCGGCGGCTATGTCTACATCACGCGCGGCATCATGGCCTATCTCAACAGCGAGGCGGAGCTGGCCGCCGTGGTGGGGCACGAGATCGGCCACGTCACGGCGCGCCACAGCGTGCGCCAGCAAAGCGCCGCACAGGCCGCCAACATCGGGCTGACCATCGCTTCCATCTTCGTGCCGGAGATCGGTTCCATGGGCGGACAGAACCTTGCCAATCTGATCGGCGGCGCCCTGCTGTCCGGTTACGGACGCGAGCAGGAACTCGAGGCGGACCATCTGGGCGCGCAATACCTGGCGCGCGCCGATTACGACCCGCAGGCCATCATCAGGGTGCTCCGCGTGCTGAAGGACCAGGAGCTGAAGGATGCCGAACTGGCCAAGCAGGAAGGGCGCGAACCGCGCCGCTACTCCGGCCTGTTCGCCACGCACCCGGACAACGACACGCGCCTGAAGCAGGTGGTCGGCGAGGCGGACAGACTGGCCCCCGCCACCCCCTTTGAAGGCCGCGCCGAATTCCTCGCCGTTACCGATGGCCTTGCATTTGGCGACAGCAGCGACCAGGGCGTGGTGCGCAACAACCGCTTCTACCACGACGAGCTGGGCATCGCGATAGCGTTCCCCGAGACCTGGCAGGTGCATAACCTGCCCGATGCACTGGTCGCCGTCAGCCCGCAAGGCGAAGCGCGGCTGCAACTGAAAATGGATCAGAAGCCGCGCGGTTCACCGGTCGAATACGCGCGCCGCATGTTCGGCTCCGGCGCCGACGTTCAGCGCCTCGACATCGACGGTCTGTCCGCAGCCACGTTCGAACTGCCCAACACCATGGGCGGCGTGATCTACCACAACCAGAATGCCTACGTCCTGCAGGCACAGGCCAAGGCGCGCGGCGGCCTTGGCGCCCACCGCAACGACATCCTCGACACGGTGCGCAGCTTCCACGCGCTCACTGCCCAGGAGCGCAAGCTGGTCAGGCCGCTCGGCATCCGCGTCATCACCGCCCGCACCGGCGACACCTACGCGGGACTGTCGCGCGGCTCGCCGCTCGGCAGATCGGCAGAGACCTACCTGCGCCTGATCAACGCGCAATATCCCGACGGCGAGCCGCGCGCAGGGCAGCGCATCAAGATCGTGGAATGATCCCGACCCTGTTCACCGGTGATACTGCGTTGACTTCCTCGCTCGCTCGTCGTCGCACCTTCGGCGGTGCTCAGGACATGCTTGCCTGACCCTCGAACAGGATTGGACCAAGGTAAATGTACTTCATCAAACCCACCGACCCGCATCCGATCACTCCCGGCAAGGCGCTGATGCTCGGGCTGCTTTGCCTGGTCTGGGTGGGTACGGGGCTGGTCGGGCACGATCCGTGGAAGCCCGACGAGGCGTACAGCTTCGGGCTGGTCTATTCGATGCTGCAAGGCGGCGACTGGCTGGCGCCCACCCTCGCGGGCGAGCCGTACATGGACAAGCCGCCACTGTTCTACTGGACCGCCGCACTGTTCGCAAAACTGTTCGCCCCGCTGCTGCCGCTGCACGACGGGGCGCGCCTCGCCAGCGGCTTCTACACCGCACTGACCCTGCTGTTCATCGGTCTCGCCGGGCGCAAGCTGTACGGCGAGAACCGCGGTTGGGCGGCGGCGGTCATCCTGATCGGCTGCGTCGGCATGCTGGTGCGCGCGCACCAGATGATCACCGACCTCGCGCTGCTCGCCGGTTGCGCGCTGCTGCTGTACGGCTTCACCTACAGCCAGGAACGCGCGCTGCGCGCCGGCGTGCTGATCGGCACCGGCACCGGCATCGGCTTCCTGTCCAAGGGCTTCATCGCGCCGGTGCTGTTCCTGCTCATCGCCGTGCTGCTGCCCGCGCTGTTCCGCAGCTGGCGCACACGCAACTACCTTTCCAGCCTCGGCATCGCCGTCCTGTGCGCGCTGCCGTGGCTCACCGTGTGGCCGCTGCTGCTCTACCAGCATTCGCCGCGCCTGTTCGCCGACTGGGCGTGGACGCACAACATCGGCCATTGGCTGGATTACGCAAAAGACGGGCCGAACCGCGAATCACTCTACTACCTGAAGAACCTGCCGTGGCTGGCGTGGCCCGCATTGCCGCTCGCGGCCTGGACGGTCTGGCAGTCGCGCAAGCGCCTTGCGCAGCGCGACGACCTGCACCTGCCGCTGGTCGCCCTCGGCGTGATGTTCGTCACCCTCAGCCTCGTGCCGCACATCAAGGAGGTATTCGCGCTGCCGATGCTGCTGCCGATCACCCTGCTCGCCACCGCCTCGCTGTCGGCGCTGAAGCGCGGCGCGGCCAACGCGCTGGACTGGTTCGGCCTGATGACCTTCGCGCTGTTCGCCATCGCCATGTGGTGGGGCTGGGCGGGGCTGCTGCTCGACAACCACGCCAAGATCACGCTGTGGCTCAAGGACTACCAGCCGGGCTTCGAGCCGGCGTTCGACACCGGCCATTTCACCATCGCCGTCATCGCCACCGTGCTGTGGCTGGTGCTGGTGTGGCGCGTCGGCCGCTCGATGCGCCGCGCGGTGACCAACTGGGCGACCGGTATCACGCTGGTGTGGGTGCTCGCGATGACGCTGTGGCTGCCGTGGCTGGACAGCGGCAAGAGCTACCGCGGCATGGTCGCCTCGCTGAAACAGGCCATGCCGCAGCATCACCGGTGCATCGGACGCGACTACCTCGGCGACGGGCAGCGCGCGATGCTGCATTACTTCGGCGGCATCGTCACGCAGCCCGACCGCAACGGACGCTGCGATTTGCGCCTTGTCCAGGGCGACCGGCTATCGAAGCCGCTGCTCGACGAGACACGCTGGAAGAAGATCTGGGAAGGCAGCCGCAAGGGCGACAAGAGCGAGCATTACCGGCTGTATCAGAAGATCGAGAACCGGGAAGTGGAGGGCAGGAAGTAGGGCTCGCCGCCGCGCCCCAGGCAGATCACAGGATCTGTGCCGCCTCATCGAAGGGCAGGCGCGGACTGCGCGGGTACAGTTTGCCGCTGTCGCCGTAGCCGAGGTTGATCACGAAGTTCGACTTGACCCTAGTGCCCGCAAAGAACTCCTGGTCCACCTTCTCGTTGTCGAAGCCGGACATCGGCCCCGCATCGAGTCCGAGCGCGCGGGCGGCAAGCAGCAGGTAGGCGCCTTGCAAAGTGCCGTTGCGGAACGCGGTGGTATCGATCAGCGGCTGGTTGCCGGCGAACCACGAGCGCGCATCGGCGGGTGGATACAGCTTCGGCAGCTTTTCGTAGAACTCGAGATCGTGGCCGACGATGACGGTCACCGGCGCGGTGCGGGTCTTCTCCACGTTGCCCGGCGCCATCAATGGCAGCAGACGCTGCTTCGCCTCCGCGCTGCGCACGAACACGAAGCGCGCCGGGCAACAGTTGGCGCTGGTCGGCGCCCATTTCATCAGGTCATAGATCTGCCGGAGCAGCGCGTCGCTGACCGGCTTGTCCAGCCAAAAACTGTGGGTATGCGCTTCGCGAAAAAGAATGTCCAGGCTGCGGTCGTCGAGTTGCATGGCGTTCTCCTTTGTCGGTTGAACCAAGTTACAACACTACACCAATCCGGCAGTTTCTGTAGGTTCTGTTGTGAGCGTAGTGATACCCAACACCTAAATCCGTTCGTGGTGAGTAGGCCGCAGGCTGTACCGAAACATGAACGACCAACATCAAAACTGCCGGGGGTAGCCCGGCGGGTTTGATGTTGAATGATGGGTATCACGGAGTTTGTCCTGAACAAAAGCGAAGGAATCAGCCCATCCTACACTTGCTCAAGGTTTTTTATAGAATTTACGGTAGATATAGGTTCCGATTGCCCCCCAAAATATCCCACCGATTATGCTGGAGGTTAGAACCAAAACCACCTCACCAATACCCCACCCTGTTTGCTGTATCACTTTGCTAAACTGGGCAAAAGCCATTAGTACAAAGGCAATCCAAAATGCACGTGGTTCAAGCCAAACATTCATAAGTTCATCTCCATTGCCTAACGCAACTTCGGCGTCCCGCACACCACATCCGCACACTGCCCCCGATTCCTCAACGCATGATCCATCAGCACCAGCGCCAGCATCGCCTCGGCGATCGGCGTGGCGCGTATC
>JBGARW010000008.1:0-43710 GCA_044230015.1 Gallionella sp.
AGGCCTCGAACACCGTCACGGCCACCGTATTCGACAGATTCAGACTGCGGCTGTGCGGCAGCATCGGCAGGCGCACGCGATGCCCGGTATCGAATCCATCCAGCACATCGGCGGGCAGGCCGCGGCTTTCCGGTCCGAACAGGAATGCGTCCCCGGCCCGGTATCCGGTCGCGTGGAACGGTTGCGAGCCCCTGGTGGTCAGCGCGAAGACACGCGACGGATCGAATGCCGACAGGCAGTCATGCAGCGTGTTATGCACACGCAATGCAGCGAACTCGTGATAATCCAGTCCGGCACGGACGAGTTGCCTGTCTTCCAGGGTGAAGCCGAGCGGCCTGATCAGATGCAATCGGCAACCGGTGTTGGCGCACAGGCGGATGATGTTGCCGGTGTTCGGCGGAATCTCCGGCTGATACAGAATCACGTTGAACATGGGGAAATACCCGGCAAAGCTTGTCAGTGTCTGGAAAAACGGTTAACTTCGCGACTTAAGAAGCTGTCTCGATAAGTAATATCCTGGGGGAGGGATTATGGCGCGTCCGGAGAAAGTCCGCTTGGGCGATATGCTGGTTCAGCAGAAGCTTATATCGCAAGACCAACTCGAGTTCGCGCTCGAGCAGCAAAAGCGCAGCGGGCGCAAGTTGGGGCGCGTGCTGGCAGACAACGCCTTCGTCACTGAAGAGAATATTTCAGAGGCGCTTGCCAAGCAACTCAACATCCCCTATATCAATCTCAAGTATTACAACATCAATTCCGAGCAGGTCCGGCTGCTGCCGGAGAACCAGGCGCGGCGTTTTCGCGCGATTGCGCTGGAAGAACGCAATGGCGCGCTGCTGGTCGGCATGGCCGATCCGACCGACTTGTTTGCCTTCGATGAGATAGCGCGCATCGTCAAACGCGATATCGATGTGGCGGTAGTCACCGAAGGGCAATTGCTGGAGAGCATCGATCGTGGCTACCGGCGCACCGAAGAGATCACCGGCCTGGCGCGCGAACTCAGCGAGGATCTTGGCGACACCTATGTGGATTTCGGCGCGCTGACCGATACGGTCGGCATCGAAGAGGCACCGGTGGTCAAATTGCTGCAAACCATGTTCGACGATGCCACACAGGTGCGCGCTTCCGACATCCATATCGAGCCGCAGGAAGGCCGGCTGATGATCCGCTTCCGCATCGATGGCGCGCTGCACCTGCAGATGGAAGCCGACAACAAGATCGCGCCCGCGCTGGTGTTGCGCCTCAAGCTGATGTCGAGGCTGGATATCTCCGAGAAACGCCTGCCGCAGGACGGGCGTTTCCATGTGCGGGTGCGCGAACAGGGCGTGGATGTGCGTATCGCCACCTGTCCCACGCAAAACGGCGAATCGGTCGTGATGCGTCTGCTGCGCCAGGATGGCGGGATGGTTTCCCTGGATAAGCTAGGCATGCCGCCGGACATGCTGAAACGCTTCCGCGAGATCATCCGGCGCAGCAACGGGATGGTGCTGGTGACGGGCCCGACCGGCAGCGGCAAGACCACCACGCTGTATGCCGCCCTCGCCGAGATCAATACCATCGAGCAAAAGATCATCACCGTGGAAGACCCGGTGGAATACCGTTTGCCCGGCATCAACCAGGTGCAGGTCAATGAGAAGATCGACCTGACTTTTTCACGCGTGTTGCGTTCCGCCCTGCGCCAGGACCCGGATGTGATCCTGGTCGGCGAGATGCGCGATGCGGAAACCGCACAGATCGGCCTGCGCGCCGCGATGACCGGCCACCTGGTGTTTTCCACCCTGCACACCCGCGATGCGGCGGGCACGCTGTTCCGTCTGGTGGACATGGGCATGCCGCGTTTCATGGTCGCCTCCTCGGTGCAGGCAGTGGTTGGGCAGCGGTTGTTGCGGCGTGTTTGCGAAAGCTGCAGCGAAACGCATATTCCCACACCGCAGGAAAGCGAATGGCTGAAGATCGAGAACGTGCCGCCCGAGCAGTGGGGCGGACTATTGCACGGTCGCGGCTGCTCGCATTGCAACGGCACCGGTTATCGCGGCCGCATGGGCGTGTATGAGATGCTGGAGATGGGGCGCGAGATGGTCGAGGCTGCCGCGCATGACAGCGCCACCCACTTCATGAAAGCCGCGCGCGAACATATGCGCGGCAAGACCATCCTCGACCGCGCACTTGAGCAGATGAGGCAGGGACATACCACGGTATCCGAAGTCATGCGTATCAGCAATCAGGTAGAAGACTGATGGCTGTTTTTGCCTACAAGGGCCGCAACAAACGTGGCGACCTGGTGGAAGGCACGCTGGACGGCAATGACAGCGGCGCGATCGCCGATCAGCTCATGAACACCGGCATCATGCCGACCGACATCAAGCCGTTCCGCGGCCTCACCGGCGGCGTGGCGCACAAACCGGACTGGCTCAAGCGGCTGTTCACCGAAAAGCCGGTCGCCCCGATGGACGTGCTGTTGTTCAGCCGCCAGATGTACACCCTGCTCAAGGCCGGCGTGCCGATCATGCGCGCGCTGGCCGGGCTCCAGGAATCGACGCAGAAACCGGCCTTTACCGCGATGCTTCAGGACCTGCGCGAGAGCCTCGACAGCGGGCGCGAACTCAGTGCCGCGATGCGCCGCCATCCCAAGGTCTTCTCGTCGTTCTACGTCAGCATGGTGCAGGTCGGCGAGATGACCGGCATGCTGGATGAGACTTTCATCCGCCTGTACGACCACCTGGAATTCGAGCGCGATATGCGCGAGCGCATCAGAACGGCGATGCGCTATCCCAGCTTTGTGGTCATGGCCATGGTGATCGCCATCGTCATCATCAACCTGTTCGTGATCCCCGCTTTTGCCAAGGTATATGCGGGTTTCCACGCCGAACTTCCGGTCATCACCAAGATGCTGATCGGCTTTTCCGGTTTCATGGTGAACTCCTGGGTGCTGATGCTGGCGATGCTGGTCGGCGCGGTGCTGGGCTTCCGTTTCTATATCAACACCACGGAGGGCCGCTACAAGTGGGACAGGTACAAGTTCAAACTGCCGATCGTCGGGGCCATCATCCTGAAAGCCACGTTATCGCGGTTCGCGCGCAGCCTGGCGCTTTCCTTCAAGAGCGGGATGCCGATCCTGCAGGGCATGAATGTGGTCGGCATGGTGGTGGACAACGAATTCATGCGCAGCCGCATCGAGCAGATGCGCGATGGCGTGGAGCGCGGCGAGAGCATCCTGCGCACCGCCGTTACTGCCAAGGTGTTCAATCCCGTGGTGTTGCAAATGATCGCCGTCGGTGAAGAAACCGGCGATATGGACGGGATGATGTTCGAAGTCGCGGAAATGTATGAGCGCGAAGTCAAGTATGAAGTCGCCAACCTCAGCTCGAAGATCGAGCCGATCCTGATCGTGGCGCTCGGCATAATGGTGTTGATCCTGGCGCTCGGCGTATTCCTGCCGATGTGGGACCTCGGCACGGCGGCGATGCACAAATGAGCAAGTTCCCCCTTCGGCAGGCTGCCACTCCCCTTTGCAAAAGGGGGGTGAGTGGGGCTTGCCAGCGGGGTTTCACCCTCATCGAGCTGATCGTGGTCATCATCATCGTCGTGGTGATGATGGGCCTGTTCCTTAACCGGATGACATATTATCAGGAGCAGGCCGAGAAGACCGCGATGGAGTCGGTTGCCGGGGCGATACAGAGCGCGCTGGTCATGCAATACGGGCAGATCATGACGCGCGGCAAGCCATCCGATGTGGCCGCGCTGGTGCAGGACAACCCGATGAACTGGCTGCAGAAAAAGCCAAACAATTATTCGGGCGAATTCTACGATCCGACACCGCTCGCGGTGGCGGCAGGCAACTGGGTGTTCGATCTCAAGTCGCGCGACCTGGTCTATGTCGTGCGCAATGCGAATTACTTCAAGCCGGGCAGGGACGGCAAGAAATGGATACGCTTCCACGTCGCCATGAGCCATGAGCCCTCGCGCCTGCCGTCGCTACAAGACGCGCCCGCCGAGCTGGCCGGCATGTTGTTCGAACCGGTCGAACCCTATTCGTGGTTCGAGCCGTGAGCACCGGCCTGACCGCGATCTTCCTGTGGCGCGCCCTGGCGATCTTCCTGCTCATCAGCGCGCTGGCAGGGGTGGTTTCGGCGCTGCTGCTCATCTTCAGGCCGCATCTCCTGGAACGCGCCAACCGCATTGCCAGCCGCTGGATCTCCACGCGGCGGATGAACCGGTTAATGGATCGCAGCATCAGCATCGAGCACTGGTTCTACCAGTACCACCGCCTGGCGGGGATCGCTGTCGTATCCGGCGCGATCTATATTTTCGTTTATTTCGGCATGCTGTTCGACAAGGCCGATGCGCTGCGGCACTTGAGCGCCAGGATTCCGCCAAGGCTGCTCGATGGATTGCTCGACGCGCTGGTGCTGGGCGCGCTGACCGGGGCTGCCGTGGCGCTCGCGGCCGGACTGTTCCTGTGGCTCCGTCCCAGCCTGTTGCGCGGCATCGAGGATGAGGCCAACCAATGGATATCCTCGCGCCGCATCACCAGGATGCTGGATGTGCCGCATGATCAGGTGGACAGGTTCGTCGCACGCCATACGCGGCAAGTCGGCTGGATGCTGTTGTTGGGCAGCATCTATCTGTTCTTTGCCATGTTCCGTTTGCTGGTGTAGCACATGCTACCCCCGGCATTCACTGGCCCAGGATGGTTGCGCGCCGATCAAAATCCGTTTATAGTGCGGGCGGCTTGTGAAATCCCTGCTGCGGCGATGGGTTATCAGGCAAAGTGAAGGTTTTCGATAAATGGGGCTGCGGCCCTTCGACGAGGTTCAGGACAGACCTCAATTTCTAGGAGAGTAACAATGAAAAAACAAGCGGGTTTTACCCTTATCGAATTGATCATGGTCATCGTGATTCTGGGCATCCTGGCGGCGACGGCTTTGCCGAAGTTCGTCGATCTGAGTACGGAAGCCGAAAGCGCCGCGCTGAGGGGCGTCGCCGGCGGGCTGTCCAGCGGCAACACCATCAACTACGGGGTGCGTAGTTTGAACAGCGCAAGCGGCGTGGCAGTGACTAACTGCAGCAATGGCTGGAACCTCGTGGAGACCGGAGCGCAGACTGGCTATACCATTACGGCTTCCGCAGTCACTGCCGGCACAACCGGCCTGTGCACATTGACCCAGGACTCCACGACCAACACGACGACCTTCGTGATCACCGGCATCAACTGATCGGAGTCGTATATCCGTGACCATACGATGGGGTGAGTACAGCACCCGTCAGGTAGCATCGGACGGGGGAGCTTCGGCTCCCCCGTTTTTTGTTCGCCGTTCGCGCTTTTTGATACACTGCAACAGGGTCATGACGCATGCGTGCCTGTCTGTCTGCGCAATGCCCCTGACCGCCAACCTGATCGAGAGAAAATGAAGCGTCCGGCAGGGTTTACACTCGTCGAAATGGTGATGACGCTGGTCATCCTCGGTATTCTTGCTGCCGTGGTTGCACCGCGTCTTTTTGACACCAACGTGTTTCAGTCGCGCGGTTTTGCCGACCAGGTGCAGGCATCGTTGCGCTATGCGCAGAAGGTCGCCATCGCGCAGCATCGTTTTGTGTGCGCAGGCTTTACCAATAGCAGCATCACTCTGACTACGGGTGCTACTGCTGCTTGCGGGACGCCTTTGGCCTCGCCGACAGGAGAGGCGAGTTATGTCATCAATGCATCTGGCGGAATCACCTTTTCTGCTGTACCGGCGGATTTCAGTTTCAATGCGCTGGGTACTCCTTCCAGTGCCCAGACAATTAACGTCACCGGTGTGACAAATGATATTGTCATCGAGGCGGAGACCGGCTATGTCCACTCGCCATAAGCAACGCGGCATCAGCCTGGTCGAGCTGATCATGTTCATCGTCATCGTCAGTGTCGCGCTGGCGGGCATCCTGCTGGTGATGAACGTCACCACCAAAAGCAGCGCCGATCCGGTCATCCACAAACAGGCATTGGCGATCGCCGAATCGTTGCTGGAGGAAGTCGAGCTGATGCCGTTCACCTACTGCGACCCAGACGATGCGAATGCGGCAAGCGCAGTGGCGGCCACGGGCGGCTGTGCCGTGGCGGCGAACGAGGAAAGTACGACGATCGGGCCGGAGGCGGGCGAGACGCGCTACTCCGCTGTCACGCCGTTCGACAACGTCAGCGACTATCACGGTTTCGACAGTACGGTGGACGGGGGCATCAAGGACATCACCAACAACGCGGTGGCGGCACTGAGCGGCTATTCCGCCAGCATCTCGGTCTCGGCCAGCAACCTGCCCAATGTGACGGCGGGGGACGCGCTGCTCATCGCGGTGACGGTGACCGGCCCGGATGGCACGCCCGTGGTGGTTGACGGGATACGCGCCCGCTATGCGCCGAGGACGACGCCATGATCAGGATCCAGGATTCAGGATCCAGGATTCATGGGGGTGGCGATGCGCGCCGGATGGCGGGGCTGGCCGAATCCCGCATCCAGAATCCTGCATCCTCGAAAGGTTTCACCCTCGTCGAGATGATCATGGTGATCGTCATCACCGGCATCATCGGTGGCATCGTCGCGGTGTTCCTCAAGGCGCCGATCCAGCAATACATGGATGTCGCGCGCCGCGCCGAGATGACCGATATTGCAGACACCGCATTGCGGCGTGTCGGGCGCGACATGCGCCTGGCGCTGCCGAACAGTGTGCGCGTGGCGGGTACATGCGACGGAACGGCGGCCTGCTTCCTCGAATTCCTGCCCGCGCCCGGCGGCGGACGCTATCGTGCCGGCACGGGCGGAACGAATGACATCCTGGATTTTGGCGCTGCTGACACCAGCTTCGAGGTGCTGGGGCCGATGCCCGCGGCGGCGGCAGGTGACCAGATCGTGGTGTACAACCTCGGCATAACCGGTGCGGATGCCTATGCTGCGGGCGACAACCGTACGGCTTATGGTTCAACGGCCGGAACGATCATCAACATCACCTCCAAGTTATTCCCGTTCGATTCTCCCGGCCACCGCTTCCATGTCATCTCCACGCCGGCGAGCTATGTGTGCGATGGCGCGGGCACGCTGTGGCGCTATTGGGGTTATGTGATACAGGCCGCACAGACCAGCACGGATACGGTTGCGGAGCTGGATGCGCTCATTGCCGTTCAGGGCGCGCGCGCGCGCATGGCGACCAACGTCGGCAGTTGCCGCTTCACCTATGATCCTTTGGTGTCCGCTCGCAACGGCCTGGTGACCATGCACCTGGGCATAACCAAAGACGGCGAAACCGCCACGCTGTACAGCGCGACCCATGTGAGCAACCAGCCATGATGAAAAGCGGGAGAATGTATGCCGACAAACCTGATTGCGGTTGAGCCCGTCGCCCAACGTATTCTGCTGATCCGTGGCCAGAAGGTGATGCTGGATGCCGATCTTGCCGAGTTGTTTGGTGTGCCGACCAAGCGGTTCAATGAGCAGGTCAAACGGAATCTTGACCGTTTTCCGGCGGATTTCATGTTCCAGCTTACGCCGGCAGAGAAGGCGGAGGTGGTCGCAAATTGCGACCACCTGGCTGGAATCAAGTATTCACCTTATTTGCCTCGTGCCTTTACCGAACACGGTGCGATTATGGCAGCGACGATTTTGAACTCGCCAAAGGCTGTCGAGATGAGCGTATTTATCGTGCGCGCTTTCGTCCAGTTGCGTGAAATGCTCTCGGCTAACAAGGAGCTGGCGGCGAAGCTGCTGGAACTGGAACGCAAGGTATCCAGTCATGATCAGGCGATTGCCGGAGTGATCGAAGCGATCCGGCAATTGATGATGCCTGCGGCAGGAAAGAGCCGCCCAATCGGTTTTACGGCGGACATCGGGGCAAAAAGCAAATGATGGAGCAATGGTAATAATGAGGCGCAAAATACAACGGGGTTTCAGCCTGGTTTCCGCCATCTTCCTGCTGGTGGTGATCGCCGCGTTGGGCACCTTTGCCGTGACCCTTTCCACCACGCAACACCAGAGTGCCGCGCTGGACGTGATGGGCGCGCGCGCCTATCAGGCGGCGCGGGCAGGCGTCGAGTGGGGCGCGTACCAGGTGTTGCCGAATTCCGCGGTGGGCTTTGCCGCCACTTGTCGGGCAGGTGCGACCTCCCAGGTGGTTACCCCCTTGCCGAACACCTTGTCCGGCTTTAATGTGAACGTGGGGTGCAGCGCGACCTCGCATGTGGAGGACACGATCACCCTGTGGGTGTATCAGTTGACTTCCACCGCGACGCAAGGCACGGTGGCGACACCGGGCTACGTGGAGCGTCAGATGACGGTTACAATCGCGCAGTAGGATTCCAGCCCACGCGGGTGGCGAAATGCGGCCGGGACGGATGAGTTGCCCAGGAGAGAAGAGAAGCATGGATGCAGAACGGCATAACGGTGCAGGCGCGGATGGTGAGGTCAGGCAGACCCGCGCGCCGGGACGAGCCATGAGCGGGCTCGCCAGATCGTTCGTGCTGCTCCTGTCGTTCGCCGGGTCGCTGCTGGGCGCGGCGGACGCGAACGCATTGGCTTGTACCAGTGCGGCGACCGGCAACTGGAATGCCGCCGCAACCTGGGCTGCGCCTTGCAATATTGCAGGCGGTCCCGTTGCCGCCGATACCGTGACCATTGCCGCTGCGCATACCGTCACCGTCACCGCCAATGCCGCGGCGACCAGCATCACCATCGCCGCCCCATCTGTTGCGGCGCACGGCATCAACATCAATCCCGGCATCGCCCTGAATGTGAGCGGCGCCATCAGCATGACGGCGCCCGCCGTCAATGGGCGCACCTCCACATTGGCCGTGGGTTCAGGCACGCTCACCGCCGCGAGCATCGCCATCAATAGCGGCAACGGTAGCAAGGTCAGTCGAGTGACCGTGAGTACCGGTACCATCACCGTCACCGGCAACATCAGCTTCGCCGGCACGGCAGCCAATGCCCAGTTCGCTTCGACGGGCGCCAGCATGACCAATGTGGGCGGCAATTTCACACCGGGCGCGCTGACCGCCGGCGCAGGCATGGGTACCATCAACTTCAATGGCGGCGCGGCGCAGAGCATGGGGGCCTTTGCGACCTACAACAATGTCACGGTCAACAAGGCGGCAGGGACGGTCACGATGGCGGGCAATGCCACCCTGGCCGGTGCGCTGACGGTGACATCAGGAACACTCGCTAAAAACACACGCACACTGGGTGTTGCCGGGAATTTGGTGGTAAATGGTGCGATTACCGGTACGACAGGAAATATCACATTGAGCGGTGCCGCAGCGACGATCGACGGCACAGGTTCGATCACCACCACTACAGGACTCTTGAGCATCACTGCCGCGAAATCTATCCTGGCTACGGCCAACCTGACGATCGCCAGCCCGATAACAATCACTGGCGCGATTACTGTCACCAACAATGGGACAGTAAACAAAACAACCACAACCGCGATCAATGGTTCGGTGGCCGGATCGACCTGGCTGAACGCGGCGAACTCGACGCTGAACTACGCCGGTACGAATGCGCCGATGGCCACCGGGGTGCTCAATGCCGCCGCCGTTCCGAACACGGTGAAATATACTGGTGCGGCACAGACAGCAAAAGTGACGACATACAATAACCTGACCCTTTCAGGTTCACTCGCCAAGACATTCGCCACGACCCCCACGGTGAATGGTGTGCTTTCCATGGAAGGAACGGCAACCGTGGTGGTGACCACCGGGGTCGTGACATACGGTCCCGCCGCGACACTCCAATACAACACAGCAACGGCAAGAGCGGTCACTTCGGAAGAATGGGCCACCCCATTTGCGGCGACCGGTGGAGTGATCATTGCCAATACCGGAGCGATCACCCTCGATACCGCCAAGGTCCTGGGTGCTTCGGTGCCGCTTACCATCAACAGCGGGGCGACGTTGGCCAACGGTGCGTTCGCGCTCAGTGTGGCCGGCAACTTCACGCAGAACGGTACCTTCACTGCCGGAGCAGGCGTGTTCACCCTCAATGGCGGTGCGGCGGTGCAGACCCTTTCCGGTACCGGGCCGCTCGGCTTCGCCAACCTTACGGTCAACAATACCGGCGGCATCACCCTCGCGCGCAATGTGACGGTGACCAGCGCGATCATCGGTGCGGTCACCCTGACCAATACTTGTCCGACAGATTACACGCTGACTTCCAATGGTGGTGCAACCGTCGCGCATAGTTGCCCTGTGCCTGTGACGGTGACCTCCATCAATACCGCCGACGCGAATCCGACCAGCGCGGCGACGGTGTCATGGACGGTGGTATTCAACCAGAGCGTGACCGGAGTGGATGCCACCGCCTTCACGCTGGCAGCGAGCGGCGTGAGCGGCGCTTACATCACTTCGGTGACCGGTAGCGGCACGACCTGGACGGTCACCGCCAACACCGGCATCGGGGCCGGCACGCTCGGATTGAACCAGACCGGCCCCGGCGCGGTGGTGCCGACCCTGACCGGCACGTTCACCGGGCAGGTCTATACCGTCACGGCCACCCCTGCGCTCGCCGAATACCGCATGGACGAGGCCGTCTGGAACGGTACGGCGAATGAAGTCATCGACAGCGGTACCGGCGGTTTCAACGGCACGGCGGTGGGGCTGGTAACGTTGCCGACGACTTCAAATACCAGCCCGGCGATTGCCGGCAGCCCCGGCACATGCCGCTACGGGGTATTCAGCCGATCGAACAAGGATTACCTAGCGCTGCCCGGGGGGTTCCCGAACCTTGCCGCAGCGGCGGGTGATTTCACGATCACGGCCTGGATCAACGTTACCGACAATACCTTGCCCGGGCAGCGCATCTTCATCGATGACCAGAGCGATTCCAGCCCCGGCAGTTGGGGCTTCAGCGTAGGGGAGACGACTGCTTTCGGTGCCGGCGGCCTGCGTTTCTATTACCGGCAGCCCACGGTCTATATTCTTGATACCGTCGCGATACCGAGCAACCAATGGCTGTTCGTCGCATTGTCGGTACGGCTTGTCGCAGGTGCCAACGCCAGCAGTGCGACGATCTATGCCTGGAACACTGCGGGTACGCTGCTGACTTCCAACACGGGCACGTTCACCTGGACCGCGGGATCGGATCCGGGGCCGTCGTCCATCGGTGGTGAAACCAATGCCTCGGGTGAGGGGACGAACGCATTCGGCTTTGGCGGTAGTCTCGATGAGGTCCGCGTCTATCAAAAGGCGTTGAGCCAGGCCGCGCTGGCCGCGATCGCGACACAGACCCATGCCTGCCCCGTCAGCGTACCCGACCACATCCGTATCGAACACGATGGTGGCGCGATCTCCTGTTCCGCTGAAGCGGTGGTGGTCAAGGCCTGTTCAAATGCGGACTGTTCGATCCTCTACACCGGCGGCGTTACCGGCAACCTGACGGCTGGCACTAATAGCGTGGCATTTAGCATCCCCAACGGGTCGTCGCAAACGACGGCCTACATCCATCTGCCGTCGAACTCCGCTGCGGCCGACCCGCAGACCGTGCGGCTGGGTGCCAGCTCGGTGTCACCCGTGCCAACCGATGCAGGCAGCCCCTATTGCAGCATCAGCGCCGGCGCGCCGGACAACACGACGGCCTGCGACGTGAGTGTGTACAAGGCAGGCTTCCTGTTCGACGTGCCGCATCTCACTTCGGCTACGGCCTCCGGTACGGTCAATGTCAGCGCGGTGCGTTCGAGCGATAGCTCTACCTGCGTGCCGTTGTTCCAGAACGTCACGCGCACCGTGGCTTTCTGGGGCGAATACCAGAATCCAGCCAGTGGCACGCTGCCGCTCCAGGTCAATGGCGGCAACATCGAAACCACGGCGGCACCGGCTTACACCTCGACGTATCCGCTGGCCTTCGGTGCGAGCGGCGTGGCGACGCTGACGTCGGTGCGATACGACGATGTCGGCCTGATGCAGCTCAACGCGCGCTACGTCGGCAGTACGGCCAACACGCCGCCTGATGGCGGCATGGTCGTGCTGGGTTCAGACACGTTCGTGGTGAAGCCGGATCACTTCGATCTTTCCGCCATCCAGCAGACCGCTGCGCCCAACCTGGCGAATCCGGCAGCGGCAGATGCGGCAGGCAATAGATTCGTGATGGCGGGCGAGCAGTTCTCCGTCACCGTGACGGCGCGAAACGCGCTCGGCAATGCCACACCGAATTACGGGCAAGAGACGGCGGCAGAGAGCGTCAAGCTGACCTCCGCGCTGGTGGCCGGATTGGGGCTGAGCAACAATCCGGCGGTCGGCGGAACCTTCGGCGCGTTCAGCAACGGCGTGGCGACCGGCACGGCGTTCACCTGGAACGAGGCGGGCATCATCACGCTCACGCCGGGCGTGGCGGATGCGGACTACCTCGGCGCGGGCGATATCACCGGTACGGCCAGCGGCAATGTCGGACGCTTCCATGCGGCGAAGTTCGCGTTGTCGGGCGGTGTCATCGCCAACCGCACCGGGCTCGCCGGTTGTCCTGCACCGGCGGGATGCGGCACGTTCACTTACATGGGCGAGCAGATGAGCGCGGTGTTCAACCTGACCGCGAAGGCAGTGGACGGGACGACGACGTTGCAGAACTACAACTACTCCGCCACACCCGCCAACAATTTTGCCAAACTCGATCCGACGGCAACGGGCAATCCGCTGGTGCTGGCAGCGGTGGATACCGGCACGCCGCGTACGGTGGCGACGCTGGATACCACCACTTACGGCGTGGCAGGCGGCAGTTTCGCGGGGGGTGTCGCGACCGTCACCGTGCCGTTCGCGGTGACGCGCGGCGGTTCAGCATACGGTCCGTTCGATGCGCTGGATGTGGGCGTCAATCCGGCGGATGGTGATGGTGCGGCGCTGGCGGTACTCGATCTGGCGGTGAATGCTGGCGGTGCACCGAATACGCATGGGCTGGTTGCATCCACCAAGGCCCGCTACGGGCGGATGAAGCTGTCCAATGCGCACGGCTCCGAGTTGTTGCCGTTGGCGATCAATGTGGCCGCGCAATACTGGAACGGCACGACGTATGTCACCAACATACTGGACAATGACAGTGTGTTCGCGGCAACGGATGTGGTGTTTGGTAATTACACGAAGAATCTCAATGCTGCCAATTACCCGAATTCCGGAGCGACTGTGGTTACTCCCGTTTCTGTGGTGTTCGTCAACGGTGCCGCAAGCTACAAGCTGGCAAAACCCGGGGCGGGCAACAACGGCAGTGTGGACATGACGGTGAGTGCGCTTTCCGCCTATCTGCCAGGCAATACCGCGCGTGCCACCTTCGGCGTGTACAAGGGCAATAACGAGTTCATCTACCTGCGCGAAGCGTACTGACCACGGATGAAAGATGATGCGGCTCCAAGAGCATCTTTCGGGCCAAGCGGGCGGCTGGTTCGTCGCGGGGTGCGGGAATGGTAGAAGAGGAATATGAAAACTTATTGACAACAATAAGTTATTGAATTAACTTCACCCCAATTATGGATATTCCGCTGATTTCTTCGCTATTCAAGCCAAAAAGCCACAGTGCCGGGTGGTTCGCCATCGGTTTGGGGGCGCACGGCGTTTATCTGGCAAAGGCCAAGCTTGCCGGCGCGATGCCCAGCGTGCTGCGTTGCGAATATCGCGAGACCGGGGCGGTCTCGGCCGCTTCGCTGGAGAAGTTGCGCCGCGAGGCGGATCTCGGCAACCATGATTTCACCACGCTGCTGGCGCCGGGAGAATATCAGATGTTGCTGGTCGAGGCGCCGAACGTTCCCGCTGATGAGTTGAAGACGGCGATCCGCTGGAAGATCAAGGATGGGCTGAACTACCACATCGATGATGCCACGGTGGACGTGTTGCAGATACCTTCCGGCAAGTATGGTTCGGACCGCGCGCAATCCATGTATGCGATCTCGGCGGCGAACGATATCGTCCAGAAGCGCATCGCGCTGTTCGAGCAGGCAAAGATCGAACTCGATGTGATCGACATCCCCGAGATGGCGCAGCGCAACATCGCCGCGCTGTTCGAGCAGGATGACCGCGCGCTGGCGCTATTGGCTTTTGATGACAATGGCGGCCTGCTGACATTCACTTCGTCCGGGGAGTTGCTGCTGGCGCGGCGCATCGAGATCAGCACGGGACAGTTGCGGGATGCCAACGAAAGTCTGCGCGGACAATACCGTGACCGCGTCGAACTGGAATTGCAGCGGTCGCTGGATTATTTCGGCCGCCAGTTCAACCATATGGCGGTGAGCCGCGTGCTGGTGAGTGCGCCCGATGATACCGGGTTGCTGGAATCCCTCGCCTCGGCAAGCGATATCAGGGTGGAGAAACTGGACTTGTCGCAAGTGATGGATATCAGTGCGGTTCCGGCGCTGTCCGACAGCGAGTTTGCCGCGTATGCATTGCCGACGCTGGGCGCGGCGTTGCGCCAGGAGAAGCGCGTGCTATGAGCCAGCAGATCAACCTGTTCAATCCGATCTTCATGAAGCAGCGCAAGTATTTTTCGCTGCAGGCCATGTTGCAGGGGCTGGGCATGATCATCGCAGGCTCGCTGCTTTTTTACGGTTACGCGCTCTATCAGGTCGGTGAGCTGCGCAAGCAATCGGAAGAGAGCGCCAAACGCTACAACGCAGAGCAGGCACGGCTGACCCGTCAAGCCGCCGAATTCTCGCCGCAGCAGGCCAACCAGGCGCTGCAGGATGAGGTGAAGCAAATGGAACGGCGGGTCGCCGATCAGGCAGAACTGATCGAGACCATCAAGTCCGGTGCGGTGGGCAATACCACCGGTTATTCGGAATACATGCGGGCATTCTCGCGCCAGGTGGTGCAGGGCTTGTGGTTGACCGGCTTCAAGGTGACCGGCGATGCGGCGCAGATCAGTCTGAGCGGGGCGGTGATCGCCCCTGAATTGTTGCCCGTGTATATCCAGCGCCTGGGCAAGGAAGGCATCATGCAGGGCAAGACCTTCTCCACCCTGCAGATGCAGCAGCCCAAGAAGGGAAGCATCGGGGCAGAAGACAAAACGGCATCTGCATCGCGCTATGTCGAATTCATTCTGCATTCCAGTCCGGACAGTGAGGCCAAGAAATGAGACATTACTGGGAGCTGGCGCGCACCAGGATAGACGACATGTCGCTGCGCGAGCGCGCGATGATCTTCGCCGCCGCTGCCTTCGTGGTGGTTGCGCTGATAAACGCGACGTTGCTCGACCCGCTGCTGGCCAGGCAAAAGACGCTGTCGGCACAGGTGGTGCAGCAACAGGAGAAGATGAAGGGGCTGCAGGCGCAGATGCAAAGCCTGTTGCAAGCCAAACGCGATGACGAACATTCTCCGTTGCGCAATCGGCTGGCGCAGCTCAAACAGCAATTGCAAGCGCAGGACGGCTATCTGCAAAGCCGCCGCGACCGGCTGGTCGAGCCGAACAAGATGGCCGGGCTGCTGGAACAGGTGCTGGCCAGGAATGGCGGGCTGCAACTGATCGCGCTGAAGACCTTGCCGGTGGGTTTGCTGGTTGAAAAGCCGCAGGCCGCAAGCGGTACGGCGCAACCCGTGGCAGCGGCGACTGCTGACAGCGGGCAGAAACAGGTTTTCAAGCACGGCGTGCAAATCACCGTGCAGGGAAGTTATCTGGATCTGCTGCAATATCTCGCCGCGCTGGAGAAGATGCAGGCGCAGATGTTCTGGGGGGAGGTGAATCTGGTCGTGGAACAATATCCCGATGCGGTACTGACGCTGACCTTGTACACCTTGAGTCTGGATAAGTCATGGCTGACGGTATGATCAAAGGGTTGATAACCAGCCGGATGGCTGGTGGTTCCATCAGGGATGGGGATAGAGGGCCGATGGTTGGCGCGACTGCGTCGCGACTGGTTGTTTCCGTCTTCTGTCTTCTGCCATCTGTATCCTGTTGTGCCGAGGCGTTGGTTGATCCGACCCGCCCTCCGGCGAGTGTCATCGCACCCGTCGCTGCCGCCAGCGGCCCTGTGGAGAGCACGCCGTCCGGGCTTCGATCCATTATCATCTCCAAAACCCGCCGTGCAGCGATCATCGACGGTGAGACCGTCGAGCTGGGCGGCAAGCATGGCGATGCGAGGCTGACCGAGGTCAATGAGGGCAGTGTGGTGTTGCGGGGCACACAGGGCCGGCAAGTGATGACGTTGTTCCCCGGTGTAAAGATGACCAGCAGGAAAGAAGTAAAACCACGATCGCCCGCGGGCAAAGTGCAGTCCGGCAAACAGAAGGTCCGGCCGGATGAACGCAAGGAGGAAAAATGAGAATTTCGTTATGGGTGTGCGCAAGTCTGTTGGTTCTGACGGGTTGCGCGACTCCGGGCGGCAAGAATACGACGGCGGAAGCCATTCAGCGCGAGATGAGCCAAGCTGCACAGGGCAGCGCGCAGCCTGGCAAGTCGGACGCGGTGAACGATGCCCTGTTGCCGCCGCTGTCAGTGGGCATGCCCAGGATGGAAAACAAGCCGCTGGAGGCCAAATTCGATATGACGGTGAACAATACGCCGGTCAATCAGGTGTTCATGGCGATCGTATCGGGAACGCGCTACAGCATGCTGCTGCATCCCGAGGTCGGCGGCAATATCTCACTGAATCTGAAAGACGTGACGGTATTCGAGGCGCTGGAAGCGATCCGCGAGATGTACGGTTACGATTACAAGATGGATGGCGCGCGTATCTACATCCAGCCGCTCACGCTGCAAACGCGCATCTTCCAGGTCAATTACCTGACCGGATTGCGGGCGGGGACTTCTTCATTGCGCGTCTCGTCCGGTTCGGTGTCCGACAGCCCAACGGGCGGAACGCCTGGCACTGCAACCACGACGACAGGTGGCGCAGGGCGCGCCCAGGATAGCAGCAAGGTGACCACGACCAGCAGCGCCGATTTCTGGACGGAACTCGGACACTCCTTGCAGGCGATCGTCGGCAACGAGAAGGGGCGCAGTGTGGTGATCAGCCCGATGTCGGGCGTGATCGTGGTGCGCGCGATGCCGGACGAGTTGAAGAACGTCGCGGCTTATCTCAAGGCTTCGCAGATCTCCATCGAGCGGCAGGTGATCCTTGAGGCCAAGATCGTCGAGGTGCAGCTGAACGACGGCTTCCAGTCCGGGGTGAACTGGGCGGCCTTCAAGAACAGTCCGAACAGCAGGACATCCATCGGGCAGATCGCTCCGGGCGGAACCATGGTTCCCGGTACCGCAGGGGCGGGAGCCTTGACCCCGGGCGCGCTGACGGGCGGGACGAACCTCGGGACGGTAACCCCGGGCACCGATCTGCTGGGCGGCGTGAATGCCGCAGGCACACTCTTCGGCCTTGCTTTCCAAACCAGCAATTTTGCCGCGCTATTGAATTTCCTGGAGTCGCAGGGCAATGTGCATGTGCTGTCCAGCCCGCGCATCGCCACGCTCAACAATCAGAAGGCGGTACTCAAGGTCGGAACGGACGAATTCTTCGTCACCAATGTTTCCACGACCACGACCACCGGCACGGCCACCACTTCCACGCCGACCGTGACGCTGCAACCGTTCTTCTCGGGTATCGCGCTGGACGTCACGCCGCGCATCGACCAGAACAACGAGATCATCCTGCACATACATCCCTCGGTAAGCCTGGTCAGCACGGTAAACAAGACGGTGGACATCGGCGGTACGAACGGGACATTGAATCTGCCGTTGGCTTCCAGTTCCGTTTCCGAGACCGACAGCATCGTGCGCGCCAAGGATGGGCAGATCGTCGCGATCGGCGGATTGATGCGCCAGGCGACCTTTGACGACCAGTCCGGCTTGCCGGGCCTGCCCAAGTCGGTATTCGGGCAAACCAGCAAGCGCAGCGAGAAGCGCGAACTGGTGATCCTGCTGAAACCCACGGTGGTGGATAACGACAAGGACTGGTCGCAGGACATCACGCAAAGCCGTGATCGATTCAGCGGCATGACCGGTTCCGCTATCAGGCAGTAATGTACCTACAACACTTCGGCCTGCGCGAACCACCTTTCAGCCTGACCCCTGACACCAGTTTCTTTTTCGCCTGCTCCAGTTATCAGGAGGCGCTCAATACCTTGCTGGTGGCGGCGCGCAATGGCGAGGGGTTCATCAAGATCGTCGGCGAGGTGGGCACCGGGAAGACATTGCTGTGCCGCAAATTCCTCGCAACCCTGAACCAGGGGCGGCAATCCACCACGCTGATCGGCACGCAGGATGAGGAGTCGCCTGCGCCGTCTGCACCCGATGCGCCGTCCGTGCCGCGTTTCATCGCCGCCTACATCCCCAATCCCTATCTTGAACCGCACAGCTTGTTGCTGGCGCTGGCGGAAGAATTTCGCGTGCCGCTGGACAAGGATGCCGATCAACACCAGATGCTGAAAGGATTGACGCGCGCATTGCTGGACTGCGCCCGCAACGGCCAGCGCGCGCTGGTGTGCCTGGACGAGGCGCAGGCGATGCCGCTGGAAAGCCTGGAGGTGTTGCGCCTGCTCACCAACCTTGAAACCGAAAAGCGCAAGTTGTTGCAGGTGGTATTGTTCGGGCAGCCGGAATTGAACGAGCGTCTGCAGCACCATTCGATACGCCAATTGCGCCAGCGCATCAGCTTCCAGGCCGATATGCAGGGCCTGCGCAGGAACGAGACGGAACGTTATCTGCGCCATCGCCTGGCGGTGGCCAGATTCTCCGGTGAAACGCTGTTCAGCAAGGGTGCGGTGGGCAAGCTGCACCGTATCACCGGCGGCATACCCAGGCTGATCAACATCATTGCGCACAAGGCCCTGATGCTGGCATTCAGCGAGGGCAGGCAGCAGGTGTTCGCCAAGCATATCCGCGATGCGGCAGCCGATACGCCGGAAGCACGCCGCGATTGGTTGCCGTGGGCGCTGGCATTGACCGGTACGGCGGTGGTCGCCTCGCTGGGGATCGCATGGATGGCATTGCAATGAGCGTCATCAACCAGATGCTCAACCAGCTTGAACAGCGCGGCGCGCATACCGCGCCGGAACAGACCATGGTACGCGCCGTACCGCAAGGCAAACGCAGGCCCGCCATACCCATACCTTTGCTGTCATTAGGGCTGGCATTGGGGCTGGCGCTGGCAGCCGGAATCGCCGCATGGCAATGGATACAATCACGCAAGCCTGTCCTGAGCTCAGTCGAAGGGCCGAAGGTCGTTGCGGCGAGCGCCGTGCAGTTTCAGCCTGTTGTGGCGATACCCGCACCGGTCTCCGCTGTTCCGGCTGCTGCCGATATTGCTGCCGACACTGCCAGTGCCGTTATCGCAGGCGAAGCTCCGCTGGCAGAAATGCTTCAGCCGGCCTCGCGTCTGAGCTTTGAATTAAGTTCGATACCGTTGCCTTCCACCCTTCGGCCTTTCGACAAGGTTCGGGACAGGCCACTTCGACAAGCTCAGGACAGGCTTCGCTCAGAACAGGCCACTTCGACAAGGCCTTTGGCCCTGGGTAAGGATGAAGAGCGTCCGGCAAATGCGGCGCCACAGTCCGCATCGCCAAATGAGCGGGCCGCTGCCCAGACATCGGGAGGCGTATCGCCGATGAAGCGGGTCAGCCCCGCGCAACATGCCGAGGCGGAATTCCGCAAGGCGGTGTCGTTGATGCAGCAGGGGCATATCGCCGATGCGATAGCAGGATATGAAGCGGCGTTGCGCCTGGATGCGGGGCATGATGCGGCGCGCCAGGCATTGGTGGCCCTGCTGTTGGAGAACAGGCGTGGCGCGGATGCCGGGCGTGTGTTGCAGGACAGGTTGAAGAGCAGGCCGGAGCATACCGGGTTCGCCATGCTGCTGGCGCGCCTGCAGGTGGAGCAGGGAGCGGTAGGGCAGGCGACGGCCACGCTGGAGAGATCCTTGCCATATGCCGATTCACAGGCTGACTACCAGGCATTCTTTGCCGCATTGTTGCAGCGCCAGAACCGGCACAAGGAAGCGGCCACCCATTACCAGATGGCTCTGCAGCTTGCCCCGGATAACGGTATCTGGCTGATGGGCTACGGTATTTCCCTGCAGGCGGTACAGCGCACCGATGACGCCAGGGATGTGTTCAGGCGCGCGCTCGAGTCGGGAACACTCAACCCGGAATTGCAGGCGTTCGTGCAGCAGAGACTCAAGGGCTTGTAACGCGGCGGTGCGGCAAGGTTCTCGCCACCACCCACGCGCTGATCTCGACCGCACCGCGTTCCCGCACCGCCCCGGCGAGGGCGTTCAGGCTGGCCCCGGTAGTCAGCACATCATCCACCAGCGCGACGCGTTTGCCGGCCAGGTCGGCATCGCAGCGGAACGCATCGCGCATGTTCCTCTTGCGTTCCTTCCACGGCAGCGCGGATTGCGGCGGCGTGTCGCGCACGCGCTGGCAGGCATGCGGCAGCAATTCGAGATCAAGCTCGCGGGCGACCTTGGCGGCGAGCAGTTGCGACTGGTTGAAGCCGCGCTCGCGCAATTTGGCCGGATGCAACGGCATCGGGATGATGCGGTCCGGCAGGCGGTCCTTGTCGATGCGGCGCACCAGTTTTTCCGCAAAGGCGTGTGCCAGGGCGAGTTGTTCGCCGTATTTCATCGCCTGGATCAGCTTGTCGAGCGGGAAGCCGTAGCCGAATACGGCGGTGGCGTGGTCGAATAACGGCGGGTCCCGCAGGCACTGCCCGCATACTTCGCCGGCCGGGGTCGGCAGGGCGCAGGCGGGGCAATGGGCCGCATCGAGATAGGGCAGGGCGCGGTCACAAGCCGCACACCACAGCCCGTCATGGCTCATGCTGCCGCACAGTACGCAGGGCTGCGTGGGCGCAAACTGCCCGAATCTTGCGCTGATGTTCAAAAAATACCTGCGTATAATGGACAAGCTTTCGCCCTTTCCGGGATGCAGCACCATTTTCCAATCATACCCAGTTAATCTCCCATGAGCACCCAGACCCTCAGATTCATGCGCCATGCCAACAAATCCCGGGCCGACATGTCCCAATCCACCCGGCAACGCTGGAGCGTGCCCGATATAGAAGCCCTGTTCAAGCTGCCGTTCGCCGATCTGTTGTACCGCGCGCAGCAAGTCCACCGCGAGCATTTCGATCCCAACGCGGTGCAGCTCTCCACCCTGCTGTCGATCAAGACCGGCGGCTGCACCGAGGATTGCGGCTATTGCCCGCAATCGGCCTTCAATTCGACCGGTGTGGAAGACCGCAAGATGCTCGACGTGGAAGCGGTAGTCAGCGCCGCGCAATATGCCAGGCAGAATGGCGCGGACCGTTTCTGCATGGGCGCTGCCTGGCGCGAACCGACGGAAGAGGACATGACGAGCGTCGTGGAGATGGTCAAGGCGGTGCGCGAACTGGGCATGGAGACCTGCGCTACGCTGGGCATGCTCAACGACGAGCAGACCGAACAGTTGCGTGCCGCCGGGCTGGACTACTACAACCACAACCTGGATACCTCGCCGGAGTTCTACGGCAACATCATCAGCACGCGCGACTACCAGGACCGCCTCGACACGCTGGAGCGGGTGCGCAAGGCGGGGATGAGCGTGTGCAGCGGCGGGATCGTCGGCATGGGCGAGAACCTCACGCAGCGCGCCGGACTGGTCGCGCAACTGGCCAACATGGAGCCTTATCCGGAGAGCGTGCCGATCAACAACCTGGTCAAGGTGGAAGGCACGCCGCTGGCGAACGTCGAAGATCTCGATCCGCTGGACTTCGTGCGCACCGTCGCGGTGGCGCGCATCACCATGCCGACGGCGCGCGTGCGCCTGTCCGCCGGGCGGCAGCAGATGTCCGATGCGGTGCAGGCATTGTGTTTCCTCGCCGGCGCGAACTCCATCTTCTATGGCGAGCAGTTGCTCACTACCGGCAACCCGGATGTCGAGAAGGATCGCGCCTTGCTGGACAAGCTCGGCATGTACCCGCTTGCAGGAAACCATTGATGACGTTTGTCCGCAAATTTCATGGATCCTGGCTGTGTGGATCCGTTTAGTCTGCGGATGAGACCAAATGCCTTTCACCGAACTGCAAAATGAATTGAACGAGCGTGCCGCGCAGGACCTGCTGCGCCAGCGGCGCACGCTCGACAGCCCGCAGTCGCCGCATATCGTGGTCGACGGAGACGATCACCTTTCTTTCTGCAGCAACGATTACCTCGGCCTGGCCAACCATCCGCGGCTCATCACCGCGCTGCAACAGGGTGCGCAACGATGGGGTGTCGGCGCGGGCGCGGCGCATCTGGTGAGCGGACACTTCGAGCCGCATCACCGCCTCGAACAGGAGCTGGCGGCATTCGTCGGCAAGCCCGCCGCACTGCTGTTTTCCACCGGTTATATGGCCAACCTCGGCACGGTGCAGGCGCTGGCCGGCAAGGGTGACACGGTGTTCGCCGACAAGCTCAACCACGCCTCACTGAACGACGCGATGCTGCTGTCGCGCGCCGCAGTCAGACGCTATCGCCATGGCGACATGGCGCAACTGGCGCAGTCGCTCGAGCAGACGCGTAGCGGGCGCAAGCTGGTCATCACCGATGCGGTGTTCAGCATGGACGGCGACCTCGCGCCGCTGCCCGAACTGCTGGCGTTATGCGAGCGGCACGATGCCTGGCTGCTGGTCGACGATGCGCACGGCTTCGGTGTGCTGGGTGAAGGGGGGCGCGGCTCACTGGCGCATTGCGGCATCGCTTCGCCGCGTATCGTCTACATGGGCACCTTGGGCAAGGCGGCCGGCGTGTTCGGCGCGTTCGTCGCGGCGGAGCAGGTGGTGACCGATACGCTCGTCAACCAGGCGCGCAGCTATGTCTACACCACGGCCACGCCGCCGGCGCTGGCCAGCGCGCTGCTGGAGAGCCTGGAAATTATTGGGCAGGGCGATGCGTTGCGCGGGCACCTGCGCGGGTTGATCGCGCGACTGCGCGACGGGTTGGCGGGCTTGCCCTGGGAATTGATGCCGTCAGACACGGCGATCCAGCCGCTGCTGGTCGGCGACAACCGGGCAGCGCTGGCGTTGAGCGAAGGGTTGCGCGAACGCGGCATCCTGGTCCCGGCGATCCGCCCGCCCACCGTGCTGCAGGGCACGGCGCGGCTGCGCATCACCCTGTCCGCCGCGCACAGCGCCGCAGATGTGGCGCGACTGGTCGAGGCCTTGCATGAGCTTGCACGTTGAGTCCCAAGGCAGCGGCGCGCCGCTGCTGCTGATCCACGGCTGGGGGATGCACGGCGGCATGTGGGGCATCGCCGCGGAGCGATTGGCGGAGCATTTCCGCGTGCTGGCGGTGGATCTGCCGGGGCATGGATTTAGTGCGAAAAGCGAGGATTCTGGATTCGGGATCCAGGATCCAGGAGCGAGGAGCGAGGTTGGCGATCCTTTTGTGTATCCTGCTCTGGACGCTATCGTCGATGAGTTGGCTGCCCGGTTCGGCGAGCCGCTCAATGTGTGCGGCTGGTCGCTGGGCGGGCAGATCGCGCTGCGCTGGGCGCTGCGCCATCCACAGCAGATAAGCCGCCTGGCGCTGGTGGCGAGCACGCCGTGTTTCGTGCGCCGGCCGGGCTGGGAATGCGCGATGGCGGAAGGGGCGCTGGCGGAATTCGCCGCCGCGCTGCAACAGGATTATGCGCTGACGCTGCGGCGCTTCCTCGCGCTGCAAGTGCGCGGCAGCGAGCGGGAACGCGAACTGTTGGCGGCATTGCGCAGCACGCTGACGAGCCGCGGCGAGCCGGATCTGGGGGCATTGCGGTCCGGGCTGGAGATCCTGCGCGGCTGCGATCTGCGCAGCGAATTGCCGGGCGTCAGGCAGCCCGCACTGGTGATCGGCGGCGGACGCGATACGCTCACGCCGCCGCAGGCTGCGCACTACCTTGCGGCGCAACTGCCGGATGCGCGGCTGGTTGAGATCGCGGGGGCGGCGCATGCGCCGTTCCTGTCTCACCCGCAAATTTTTATCCAGTACTTGAAGAGTTTCCTGAATGAATGAGTTCGAGATCGACAAACGCGCCATGCGTCGTGCCTTCAACCGCGCGGCGGCAGACTACGACGCGGCGGCGGTGTTGCAACGCGAGGTATGCACGCGCATGCTGGAGCGGCTGGACTACATCAAGCTGCAACCGGCGCGCATCCTCGATGCAGGCAGCGGCACGGGCTGGGGCGCGCGCCAGCTCGCGGAAAAGTATCCGGCGGCGCAGGTCGCCTCTCTGGATATCGCGATCGGCATGCTGCGCGCCGCGCGCAGCCGTTCCGGCTGGTGGCGGAAGCTGTTCGGCGGCACGCAGCCGGTGCAGGTGTGCGCCGACATCGAAGCCCTGCCCTTGGCGGCCAATAGTGTCGGAATGGTGTGGTCGAACCTCGCGCTGCAGTGGTGCAACGACCTGCCGGCGGCTTTTGCCGGGCTGCACCGCGTACTGAAAGCCGACGGGTTGCTGATGTTCAGCACCTTCGGGCCGGATACGCTGAAGGAGTTGCGCCAGGCGTTCGGCGGGGTGGACGGTCACAATCACCTGAACCGCTTTGCCGACATGCACGACATCGGTGACATGCTGGTGCATGCCGGTTTTGCCGAACCGGTGATGGACATGGAATACCTGACACTGACCTATGACGATGTGCGCGGCGTGCTCCATGACCTGAAGCGCATCGGCGCACACAATGCCACGGCCGGGCGCGGCCAGGGGCTGATGGGAAAGGATGCCTGGGGACGCCTCGTGACGAACTACGAGCGGATGCGCCGCGACGGGAAGCTGCCCGCCACCTACGAGGTGGTGTACGGCCATGCCTGGAAGCCGCAGCCGCGCACGACCAGCGATGGCGCGGCGATCGTCCAGACGACCTTCAGGTTGAAATGAACTACTTCGTCACCGGCACCGACACCGGGGTGGGCAAGACGCTGATCAGTTGCGCGCTGCTGCGCGGCTTTGCCGCGCGGGGCAAGCGCGTGGTCGGCATGAAGCCGGTCGCGGCGGGTTGTGCAGATGGCGGCCAGCACGATGATGTCAGGCGATTGTGCGCCGCCGGCGATGCGCCGGTCAGCGGGGGGCAGATCAATCCGTATTGTTTCGCGCAGGCTGCCGCACCCCTGCTGGCTGCGCAGCTTGTCGGCGTCAGTATCGACTTTGCGCGCATCGTGGAATCGCTCTCGGAGTTGAGCGCGCAAGCCGATGTGGTGATCGTCGAAGGGGTGGGCGGTTTTCGCGTGCCGCTCAACGAAGGGCAGGACAGCGCGGATCTGGCGGCTCGGCTCGGGTTGCCGGTCATTCTGGTGGTGGGGATGCGGCTGGGTTGCCTGAATCATGCCTTGCTCACGGCTGAGGCGGTCGCCGCGCGCGGCTTGACGCTGGCGGGCTGGGTGGCGAACGTGGTGGATGAGAACATGGTAATGCTGAATGAGAATATCGATGCGTTGCGGCAACGCATCGGCGCGCCGCTACTGGGAGTGGTGCCGTACCGGGACGAACCGGACTTCCGCGAAGTCGCCGCGTTCCTCGACCTGGCGCCGCTCGGGCAGGTAAAAGCGGATGGCTGATCGCGGCATCGTCACGGTATCCCTCGTCGGCCTGCCGGTCGGCGTGCATTGCCTCGGCATGTGCGGTAGCATTGCCGGCGTTCTCGCCGCGCAGATACCGGAAGGAAGCATGCGCTGGCCGTTCCTCCGGCAGATGACGGCGGGCGGGTGGCGAGCCATGTGTCTGCCAGAAGTCTTAAACTCGACAGGTGTCCGGAATGCGTAATTTTTTTGTCTTGTTGTTGGTCGTGCTGTTGGCCGGTTGCGAAAAACCCGGGTCGTCATCGCCGTTCCATGCCAGCGATGTCGGCGCCATGTTCACCCAGGCGGATTTCCGTTTGACCGACCATAATGGCAAGACGCGTACGCTGGCTGATTTCCGCGGCAAGGCGGTGGCGCTGTTCTTCGGCTACACCCATTGCCCGGACGTGTGCGTCACCACGCTGGCCGACCTGGCGCAGGTGATGCAACTGCTTGGGAAAGATGCCGACAGGGTGCAGGTGCTGTTCATCACCGTCGACCCGGAGCGCGACAAACCGGAGATGCTGGCAAGATACGTTCCCGCTTTCCATCCATCGTTCCTTGGCCTGTATGGCGATGCACAAGCCACCGCACAGGCCGCCAAGGCGTTTTATGTGGGATACGAGAAACGGCCGACCTCGTCCGGCTACAATATGGACCACAGTGTCGGCACGTTCCTGGTCGATCCGGGCGGCAAGGTGCGGTTGCGCGCGCCTCTTGCGCAGCGTGCCGACTGGCTGGTCGAGGATATCCGTTCCCTGCTTGGCGGGGCGTGATCCTTATGACTCATGACATCCGGGAAGCAGGGTGCGGCATGCGCGACAACCTGTCTCCTGAATAGGGAAGGGCTCGGCTATATGGAAAAGACGATGGATTACGGTGCAATGGGTCTTGTCTGCAAGAGTACGATTGTCATGGTGCCGTGGGCGCTGAACCGGGCGATTTGCGGCAGTATGCGGGTTCCCCCGAGAACAATGCCGCGTGCCGGTACCCGTATGGAACCGGTACATGCGGCCATGAGGCCCGGATCGCCCGGTATATCCTTCCATGGCTGAAGCCGATAACACCCTGCCCGGCGGCAAGTTGCTCAATTTGCTGCGCGAATCGCGCTGGCTGCTGCTGGTTGCCTGTGCGCTGTATCTTACCGTGGCGTTGTATGGCTACGATCCGGCCGACCCGGCATGGTCGCATAGCGCCAGCGGCGCGCTGACCGGCAATCCCGGCGGGGTGTTCGGCGCGTACCTTTCCGACCTGCTGTTCTACCTGTTCGGTTTTTCCGCGTGGTGGTGGGTGCTGTTCATGCTGCATAGAGTCTGGGCGGGATACCACAACCTGCGCGCCGACAGCCTCTTCAGCAAGCGGGCGTTGTGGGTTTCTGCCGCGGGATTCGCGGTGTTGCTGCTGGCCAGCAGCGCGCTCGAGGCGATCCGCCTCTACACGCTGGAAGTTGCGCTGCCGCTGGATGCGGGCGGCATGTTCGGCACTGTGATCGGCGATGCACTGATGCGGCTGCTCGGTTTTACCGGCGCGACGCTGCTGCTGCTGGCGCTGATCGCCGCCGCTTTCAGCATATTCAGCGGGCTGTCCTGGCTGCGTTTCATCGACTGGCTGGGCGCGTTTCTGGATAACACCTGGCAGCGCGCGCGTCTGGCCTGGCAGACCTGGCAGGACCGGCGCATCGGCGCGCAGGCGATGAGCGAACGCGTCGCCGTCGTCGAGGAAGAAAAGAAACGTGTCGAGGAGCATCAGCCCATCCATATCGAGATGCCGCTGATGGAAGTGGCCAGGTCGGCGCGGGTGGCCGAGGAAAGGCAGGTGCCGCTGTTCGCCGAGATGCCGGATTCGCCATTGCCGCCGCTGCACCTGCTGGACCAGACGACAGCGCAGGTCGAGTCGGTGTCCGCCGACACGCTGGAATACACCTCGCGCCTGATCGAGCGCAAGCTGAAGGATTTCGGCGTGGAGGTGAAGGTGGTCGCCGCCTATCCGGGGCCGGTGATCACGCGCTACGAGATCGATCCGGCCACCGGCGTGAAGGGCAGCCAGATCACCAACCTGGTGAAGGACTTGGCGCGCGCGCTGTCGGTGGTGAGCATCCGGCTGGTGGAGACCATCCCGGGCAAGGCTTACATGGCGCTCGAACTGCCCAACCCGAAACGCCAGATGGTGCACCTGTCGGAAATCCTCGGTTCGCAGGTGTATGCCGACATGGGCTCCGCGCTGACCATCGCGATGGGCAAGGACATCTCCGGCAAGCCGGTGGTCGCCGACCTGGCGAAGATGCCGCATGTGCTGGTCGCCGGCACCACCGGTTCCGGAAAATCGGTGGCGATCAACGCGATGATCCTCTCTCTGCTGTACAAGAGCACGCCGCAGCAGGTGCGCCTGCTGCTGGTCGACCCGAAGATGCTGGAGTTGTCGGTGTATGAGGGCATCCCCCACCTGCTCTGCCCGGTGGTCACCGACATGCGCCAGGCCGCCTCGGGGCTCAACTGGTGCGTGCAGGAGATGGACCGGCGCTACCGCCTGATGTCCGCGCTGGGCGTGCGCAACATCGCCGGTTACAACCAGAAGGTGCGCGATGCGGTCAAGGCGGACCAGCCGCTGACCAATCCGTTCACGCTGACGCCGGAGAATCCGGAGGCGCTCGAGGAACTGCCGCTGATCGTGGTGTTCATCGACGAACTCGCCGACCTGATGATGGTGGTCGGCAAGAAGATCGAGGAGCTGATCGCGCGCCTCGCGCAGAAGGCGCGCGCCTCCGGCATCCATCTCGTGCTGGCCACGCAGCGCCCGTCGGTGGACGTGATCACCGGTTTGATCAAGGCCAACGTGCCGACGCGCGTGGCGTTCCAGGTGTCGAGCAAGATCGACTCGCGCACCATCCTCGACCAGATGGGTGCGGAAGCCTTGCTCGGGCAGGGTGACATGCTGTATCTGCCGCCCGGCACCGGCTACCCGCAGCGCGTGCACGGCGCGTTCGTGTCGGACCAGGAGGTGCACCGCGTCGCCGAATACCTGAAGGCGCAGGGTATGCCGCAATACATCGATGGCGTCCTGAATTCGCTGGAGGACGCGGAGGAGGGCGGCGGCGAAGGCGGGCCGAGCCTGGATGCGGAAGCCGATCCGTTGTACGACCAGGCGGTGGAGATCGTCGTCAAGAACCGCCGTGCCTCGATCTCGCTGGTGCAGCGCCACCTGCGCATCGGCTACAACCGTGCCGCACGACTGGTCGAGCAGATGGAGGCGGCCGGTATCGTCAGCGCGATGCAGAGCAACGGCAACCGCGAGGTGATCGCGCCTGCGCGATCGGAGTGAGCCGCTTTTTGATCCTCTCTGGAATGCAAATGAAGAAGTTGTTCATCCTGTTGTTTCTTTCGTTACCGCTTTCGGCATATGCCGGCGGTATCGGCAAGCTGAAGGAATTCATCGCCGCCACGCATTCGGCCCAGGCCGATTTCACACAGGTGGTACTCGACCGGAACGGCAAGCGCATCCAGGGCGCCTCCGGCGTCATGCAGTTCCAGCGCCCCGGGAAGTTCCGCTGGACCTACCGGAAGCCCTATGAGCAGATAATCGTCGGTGATGGCGAGAGATTCTGGCTGTATGACGTGGACCTGAACCAGGTGACGGTCAGGAGACTCGATGCGGCGCTGGGCAGCAGCCCCGCCGCGCTGCTTTCCGGCAGCAACGAGATCGAGCGCGATTTCACCCTCAGGGAGAGCGGCAGCCAGGATGGGCTGGATTGGCTGCAGGCGGTACCCCGCTCCATGGACAGCAGCTTCGAGAAGATCCTCATGGCGTTCAACGCGCAGGCCGAACTGGTCATCATGGAGCTGGATGATGCGTTCGGACACAAGACCGTGCTGCGCTTTTCCGCGATGCAGCGCAACCCGCAACTTCTTCCCTCGCAGTTCAGGTTCACGCCACCCAGGGGCGCGGATGTGTTGAGCGATTGACCGCGCCGCGTTCCATGTCAACCGGCAGCTTGTTCGATGCGCCTACCCCCGCCGCCCCGCTGGCGGAGCGCCTGCGCCCGAAGCACATCGACGCGGTGATCGGTCAATCGCATCTGCTGGGCGAGGGCAAGCCGCTGCGTCTGGCGTTCCAGTCCGGCAAGCTGCATTCGATGATCCTGTGGGGGCCGCCGGGCGTGGGCAAGACCACGCTGGCGCGGCTGATGGCCTCCGCCTTCGATGCCGACTTCGTGCCGCTGTCGGCGGTGCTGTCCGGAGTGAAGGACATCCGCGACGCCATCGCTCAGGCCGAGCAGACCCTGCAACAGAGCGGCCGCCACACCATCCTGTTCGTGGACGAGGTGCACCGTTTCAACAAGTCGCAGCAGGACGCCTTCCTGCCCTTCGTCGAACAGGGGCTGGTCACCTTCATCGGCGCGACCACCGAGAACCCCTCGTTCGAGCTGAACAACGCACTGCTGTCGCGGGCGCAGGTGTATGTGCTCAAGTCGCTGAACGAGGTCGAGCTGAGGATGTTGTTCGAGCGCGCACGGCAGGCCGCTCTGGAGGGCTTGCAGTTCGATGATGCCGCATGCGAGCGCATCATCGGCTACGCCGACGGCGATGCGCGCCGTTTGCTGAACGTGCTGGAGCAGGTGCAGACTGCGGCACAGACGGCCGGCGCGAGCCGTATCGACAGCGCGTTCCTCGATGCCACGCTGGCGCAGAACCTGCGCCGTTTCGACAAGGGCGGCGAGGCGTTCTACGACCAGATCTCTGCGCTGCACAAGTCGGTGCGCGGCTCCAATCCAGACGCCGCGCTGTACTGGCTGGTGCGCATGCTCGACGGCGGCGCAGACCCGCGCTATCTCGCGCGGCGCATCGTGCGCATGGCGTGGGAGGACATCGGGCTGGCCGATCCGCGCGCGATCCAGCTGGCGCAGGATGCCGCGCTGACCTACGAGCGGCTCGGCTCGCCGGAGGGCGAGCTGGCGCTGGCGCAGGCGACGCTGTATATGGCATGCGCGCCCAAGTCGAATGCCGGGTACGTCGCGTATAATGCCGCGCGCGCCTTCGTCGTCCGGGACGGCTCGCGCGAGGTGCCGCTGCACCTGCGCAACGCGCCGACCAGATTGATGAAGCAACTCGATTACGGCAAGGACTACCGCTACGCGCACGACGAGGCGGGCGGTTACGCGGCGGGCGAGAATTATTTTCCGGACGGCATGCCGCCGGTGAACTTCTACCAGCCGGTCGAGCGCGGGCTGGAAGCGAAGATCGCCGAGAAGCTGGCTCATTTGCGCGAGCTGGATGCACAGACAGGCAAGCCGGACGGGAAACAGGGGAAATAGAGAGAAATAATGTGTAATGACGCGATCTACAGCTCGGTCGAGCGGGTGGTGAAGCAGCGGCTGAGGCAGGATGCGCCGCGCTGCCTGGACATCGGCGCGGGCAGCGGCGACCTGCTCGCCTTGTTGCGCCAGACCTGGCCGGCCCTCCAGGCCGAGGCCTGCGATTACCATACCGAACGCTTCGCGCTCAAGGATGTGAACATCGTGCAGCTCGACCTCAACACCCATCCATTGCCCTACCCGGATGCGAGCTTCGACCTGGTCACCTGTTCCGAAGTGCTGGAACATGTCGAGAACTACCGTGCGGTGCTGCGCGAGATCCGGCGCGTGCTGAAACCCGGCGGGCTGATGGTGGTCACCACGCCCAATGTGCTCAACATGAAATCGCGCCTGCGTTATCTGGTCTGCGGATTCGCCAACCTGTTCGGCCCGCTGCCGGTGAAGAACCAGGACCGCTTCGCCACCAGCGGCCATGTCACGCCGATCCCTTATTTCTATCTCGCGCACGCCATGCTGGACTGCGACTTGCGCGACCTGCAACTGGATACCGACAGGCTGCAAGACAGCTCGCGGCTGTTGAACCTGCTGTTCGCGCCGCTGGTCTGGTTCGGCTGGCGCCAGTTCCTGCGCCTGGAGCGCAACCGCTACCGCACGCTGGGCAGGGAGAACGAGCCCTATGTGGCGCAGCACAATTCGCAAACCATCCGTCTGGGGCGCACCATCGTCGTCTCGGCGTTCAAATAAGGAAGCAGCATGTTGGACATCCAGTCATTGCGGAACGATTTGGCGGGCGTGGCGACGCGGCTCGCGACACGCGGCTTCGTGCTGGACACCGCGAAATTCGCGCAACTGGAAGGCGAGCGCAAGACCATCCAGACGCGCACCCAGGAACTGCAGGCCAAGCGCAACAGCTCGTCCAAACTGATCGGCCAGGCCAAGGCGAAGGGCGAGGACACCTCGGCGATCATGGCGGAGGTCGCGGGGTTGGGCGACGAGCTCAAGCAGCTGGAAGCGCAACTGGAGCGCGTGCAGCGCGACCTCGATGCGTTCCTCTCGGTCATTCCCAACATGCCGCACGAGAGCGTGCCGGTCGGCAAGTCAGAGGCGGACAATGTCGAGGTGCGCAGGGTCGGCGAGATTCCCCGATTCGATTTCGCGGTGCAGGACCATGTCAGCCTCGGCGAAGGGCTGGGCGGACTGGATTTCGATACCGCCGCGAAGATCTCCGGTGCGCGCTTCTCGCTGCTGAAAGGGTCGCTGGCGCGGCTGCACCGCGCGCTGGCGCAGTTCATGCTCGACACGCACACCGACCGGCACGGCTACACCGAGACCTATGTGCCGTATCTGGTGAATGCCGATTCGATGCGCGGCACCGGGCAGTTGCCGAAGTTCGAGGAAGACCTGTTCCGTGTACCGCGCATGATGGGGGAAGAGGGCGAGCAGGACTTTTACCTGATCCCCACCGCCGAAGTGCCGGTGACCAACATGGTGCGCGACGAGATCGTGCCGCTGGAAAAACTGCCGCTGAAGTTCGTCGCGCACACACCGTGCTTCCGATCCGAGGCGGGTTCTTACGGGCGCGACACGCGCGGCATGATCCGCCAGCACCAGTTCGACAAGGTGGAGCTGGTGCAGATCGTGCATCCGGAAAGATCCTACGATGGGCTGGAGGAATTGCTCGGCCATGCCGAAACCATCCTGCAGAAACTCGGCCTGCCGTATCGCGTGGTGAAGCTGTGCAGCGGCGACATGGGTTTTTCCGCCGCGCTGACCTACGACATCGAGGTGTGGCTGCCGGCGCAGAACACCTATCGCGAGATATCCTCGTGCAGCAACTTCGAGGCGTTCCAGGCGCGCCGCATGCAGGCGCGATTCCGCAATGTGCAGGGCAAGCCGGAATTGCTGCACACGCTGAACGGCTCAGGCCTGGCGGTCGGACGCACGCTGGTCGCTGTGCTGGAAAACAATCAACAGGCAGATGGCAGCGTCCGCATCCCTGAAGTATTACGTCCATACATGGGCGGGCTGGAATTTATTCGGGCAAGTTGATTGTTTCGGCGGAGGCTAATATGAGTAAAGCGAATGTTAAGCGAGCGCAGGCGAGCGGCCGTAACCAAAACAATCAACTCGCTGACGGCAGTGTCGTGATTCCAGAAGTGCTCAGGCCTTACATGGGCGGCATGGAAAAGCTCACTCGCTAGATGAGGATCATCCACCTGCTCGGCATCGCCGGGGTCGAACCGCACGAACAACACGCCGCGCGGCTGTGGGCGAGGCGGCTGGAATGGCCGATGCTGCTGGTGGCGCTGTGGATCCCCGTTCAGTGGTATCTGGAGGAGACGCAGGCGATCGGCCCGATGCTGGCGCGCGTCGCCGACTGGCTGATCTGGCTGGCGTTCCTTGTCGAGACCGTGCTGTTGAGCACGCTGGTCAGGAACAAGCGCGAATACCTGCTGCGCAACTGGATGAACCTGGCCATCATCGTAGGCGGCTTGCCTGTCGTCTGGCAGTACACCCCGTTGATTGGCCTGATGCGCAGCCTTCGTCTGGTGCTGGTCATCGTGTTGCTGGCGCGCCTGTCCAAGACCATTCGCAAGCTGCTTTCGCGCCACCAGCTCGGCACCACGCTGGCGGTGGCCTTTGCCACGATGGTGCTGTCCGGCATCATCGTCTCGCGCATCGACCCTTCCATCGGAACCGTCTGGGACGGCATGTGGTGGGCGTGGGTGACGATGGCCACGGTGGGCTACGGCGACGTGGTGCCGCACAGCGGGGCGGGGCGGCTGTTCGGCTCGCTGCTGATCCTGTTCGGCGTGGTGCTGCTTTCGCTGCTGACCGCCAACCTCGCGGCGTTCTTCATCGGCAGCGATGTCGAGAAGGTGGAGCAGGATGAGAAGGAGGCCGACCGGTTGCTCAGGGAAATATCCGCACGGCTTGAGCGTGTCGAGCGGTTGCTGGAAGAACGGCCAGGCACGCAGCGCACGGAGCGCGATTAGGGCCTAATCCAGCAATCTTTTCAGTGGCTCCAGCAGTCGGTAAGTTATTGCTTCGTGCCCTTTCAGCGCGGTGTCCGGCGCCAGATGCTTGAGCATGTCATGGTAGCTGCGGATGCTTTCCACCAGGATCACCGCTTCTCCGCCACGCGCATAGCCGTGTTTCAGCGTATTGTGATAACCCGGCTGATTCAGCAGCGGCATCCATTTCTTCACGTCTGACCAGCTGTCCGAGTTCAGTCCGGCGCGCTCGGTCAGGATGCGCGCATCCTCCAGATGGCCATAGCCCTGATTGTAGGCGGCCAGCGCCATCCAGGTGCGGTCCGGTTCCGGGATGCGGGCGGGCATCTGTTCCCTGAGCAAGGCCAGATACCTCGCGCCGGCAAGGATGCTCTCGCGCGGGTCCAGCCGGTTCTTGACCTCCATCCGGTCGGCGGTATCCTCGGTCAGCATCATCATGCCGCGCACATTGGTGAAAGAGGTGGCGAGCGGGTCCCATTGCGATTCCTGGTAGGCCAGCGCCGCCAGCAATCGCCAGTCGATGCCGGTCAGGTCGGCGGCTTCTTCAAACAGGGCGCGGTAACCCGGCAGCACCTTGTTGATCTTGGCGATGAAAGCGGCGGCATCCAGCGGTTGCAGTCTGCCGCTATGCCCATAGTAGCGATCCAGCAGACGGTTCAGCGTACCGTCCTGCCGGATGTGCGCGAAGAATACATGCACCTCCTTGGGTAACTCCGGGTCGGCATCCATGGAGAAGGCCCAGGCCAGCCTGGAAGGAGGGCCGATATCGAAGGCTGCCACCAGATTCGAGTAATAGTTGCGCGCATCGGCAAGTTGCAGCTCGTTGGCTACCGCGCAGTCCACCGTGCCTTCTGCCACCTCCTGCAGCAGGTCCTTGACATTGGCTTCACGGCGGGGCTGCCATTGCAACCAGGGCGACACTTTGCGCGCCTCGCGCAGCGCCTCCTCCTGAGCGGATTCGGCCACCACCACCAGTCCCTTGTCTTTCAGGTCGGCAAGTTTCTTCGGGAAATGGCCGTCGCGGCTGCAGATGATCTGCTCGCGCACCGTCTGGTAACTCGGCCCGAAGCGCAGCGAGGAATTGTTGATCCCGCTGCGCAGGGATGCGGCGGCAAGGTGTGCATGGTGTTTGCGCAGTGTCTGCCCGACCTTTTCCGGAGGGCTCGGGATCAGCTCGACGGCAGCATGCAGGTGTTCGCCAAAGAGCAGTGCCAGTTCGCGCTCGAATTCCGCCTCGGCACCCTGCGAGACATCCGGAACGATCACCAGCAGCTTGCCGTCGCGCCAGGGGGGGAGTTGCTGACCGCAAGCGGACAGCAACAGACTCAAGCTGAGCAATGCCGTTCGCAAACATCGTTTCGGGTTCCGCATGCGAACATTCTGCACGAAATTTCGGGTTGCTGGTAAAATGCGCGCCGCCATTGGTTGACGCGCTCCGGAGAGGTGGCAGAGTGGTCGAATGTACCTGACTCGAAATCAGGCGTACGGTAACCCCGTACCGAGGGTTCGAATCCCTCCCTCTCCGCCAGATGCAAAAAGGCACCCACACGGGTGCCTTTTTCATTTTGCGATATGGGTGCAAAAGTCGCCGGTTATTCGCGGGAATGACGGAGCCGATATTCGTCGAGGTGCTCTACTTGATCCGCATCCCCGGTTGCGCGCCATCATCCGGGCCGAGGATGAACAAGCCGGGAGCATCGCCGGAAGCGGCCAGCACCATGCCTTCGGAGAGGCCGAACTTCATCTTGCGCGGGGCGAGG
Organism: Gallionella sp.; assembly: GCA_044230015.1. Classification (GTDB taxonomy): domain Bacteria; phylum Pseudomonadota; class Gammaproteobacteria; order Burkholderiales; family Gallionellaceae; genus Gallionella. Next base: position 35,547 of record JBGARW010000008.1, read on the forward strand.
TTGGCGACCATCACGGTGAGACGCCCTTTCAGCTTTTCCGGGTCGTAGGCCGACTTGATGCCGGCGAACACCGTGCGCGGCTGCGCCTCGCCGATGTCCAGCGTCAGCTTGAGCAGCTTCTCCGCGCCTTCGACATTCTCCGCATTGACGATCTTCGCCACGCGCAGATCGACCTTGCTGAAGTCATCAATCGAGATGGTTTCGGCGACAGGCGCGATGGCGTGTTGCTGATGTTCGGCGTGGCGCGTTGGGGAATGTGATTCTGGCATGGGTTTCAGGCTTTCCTGGTTGGCGGCGACCATCGCCTCGATCAGCTTGGGGTCGAGGCGGGTCGCCAGATGTTGATAGATATTGATGGTGTGCCCAACGGGCATGGCTTTACAGGCGTCATTCCAGGTCAACGGTGGGATGTTGAGGAATGCTTCGACTTGTCCGGCCAATACAGGAAGGATGGGTTTTAGATAGAGTGTCAGGTCGCGGAACATGGCCATTGCGGTCGAGCATGTTTCATGCAGCTCGGCACCTTTGCCTTCCTGTTTGGCCAGATCCCACGGTTTCCTTTCTGCGATGTACTGATTCGCCACATCGGCCAGTCGCATGATCTCGCGCAGCGCGCGGCTGAAGTCGCGCTGCTCGTAACAGTGCGCGATCTCACCGTTCTTGAAGGTAGATTGAAATTCGGCGGTAGCGGCGGAATCGATATTGCCAAGCTTGCCATCGAAGCGCTTGCTGATGAATCCCGCGCAGCGGCTGGCGATGTTGACGTACTTGCCGATCAGATCGCTGTTCACCTTCGCTACGAAGTCGTCGAGGTTGAGGTCGAGGTCTTCCATCGTGCCGTTGAGCTTTGCGGCGTAGTAATAGCGCAGGTATTCGGTGTTCCCGATGTGGTCGATGTAGCTGCGTGCGGTGATGAAGGTGCCGCGCGACTTGCTCATCTTCTCGCCGTTCACGGTGAGGAAGCCGTGCGCGAACAGCTTGGTCGGGGTGCGGAAGCCGGCGTGCTGCAGCATCGCGGGCCAGAACAGCGCGTGAAAGTAGAGGATGTCCTTGCCGATGAAGTGGTACAGCTCGGTATCCGAGCCTTGTTTCCAGTAGGCGTCGAAGTCGATACCTTTTTTGTTGCACAGTTGCTGGAAGCTGCCCATGTAACCGACCGGTGCGTCCAGCCATACGTAGAAATATTTGTCTTCCGTACCGGGGATCCTGAAACCGAAATAGGGCGCGTCGCGCGAGATATCCCAGTCGGAGAGCTTGTTCTCGCCTTCGCCGCCCAGCCATTCCTGCATCTTGTTGGCGGCCTCGGCTTGCAGCGCGCCGCTGCGTGTCCATTCGCGCAGGAACTCTTGGCAGGTATCGGCGGAGAGCCTGAAGAAATAGTGGTCGGAGTTGCGCCGCTCCGGCTGCGCGCCGGACACGGCGGAATACGGGTTGATCAGTTCGGTGGGTGCGTAGGTGGCGCCACAAGCCTCGCAGTTGTCGCCGTATTGGTCCCTGGCATGACACTTCGGGCATTCGCCCTTGATGAAGCGGTCCGGCAGGAACATCTGCTTGACCGGGTCGTAGAACTGTTCGATGGAGCGCTTCTCGATCAGTTTGGCTTCGTCCCGGAGTTTGAGGTAGATCCGCTCGGCGAATCCGCGCGTCTCGTCCGAATTGGTCGAGCCGTAGTGGTCGAATTCGACGTGGAACGCTGCGAAATCGCTGGTGTGCTCTTCCCACACCTTCGCGATCAGCTGCTCCGGCGTGATGCCTTCCTTTTCGGCGCGCAGCATGATCGGCGTGCCATGCGTGTCGTCGGCGCAGACGTAGTGGCACGCGTTGCCCCGCATCTTCTGGAAGCGCACCCAGATGTCGGTCTGGATGTATTCGACGAGATGGCCGAGATGGATGCTGCCGTTGGCGTAGGGCAGGGCGGAGGTGACGAGGATCTTTCGGGTGGTCATGTGATTGCCGGAATGCGCTAAAGGCGCGGATTTTAGCAAATCTGCGCGCAGCAGCGGCGAATTGGTTAAAATCGCGCCCGAGCGAAACACCCTGGGGAAACGCAATGAGCATCAAGTCAGACAAATGGATACGCCGCATGGCGGAGCAGCACCGCATGATCGAGCCGTTCGAGCCGGGGCAGGTCAAGGAAGCCAACGGGCACAAGATCGTGTCCTATGGCACCTCCAGCTACGGCTACGACATCCGCTGCTCAGACGAATTCAAGCTGTTCACCAACATCAACAGCACCATCGTCGACCCCAAGAACTTCGACCCGAACTCCTTCGTCGAAGTAAAGGCCGATTACTGCATCATCCCGCCGAATTCCTTCGCGCTGGCGCGCACCGTCGAATACTTCCGCATCCCGCGCAGCGTGCTGACCGTGTGTCTCGGCAAATCCACCTATGCGCGCTGCGGCATCATCGTCAATGTGACGCCATTCGAGCCGGAATGGGAGGGCTACGTCACGCTGGAGTTCTCCAACACCACGCCGCTGCCGGCCAAGATCTACGCCAACGAAGGCGTGGCGCAGGTGCTGTTCTTCGAGAGCGACGAGATTTGCGAGACGTCCTACAAGGATCGCGGCGGCAAATACCAGGGGCAGGTCGGTGTGACCCTGCCGAAGATCTAGCCCGATGCCGCACCGCAAGAAGATCGTCTGGCGTTCCCCTCAAGGCGATGTCGTCGCCTGTGTGGAAAAGAACCGGGTGCTGCAGGAGAACCTTGCGGAGATCCGCCAGATCTGCCAGGACGCATTGGACGATGCGGTGCTGATGGGCTGTGACGAACAGCAGTTCCGCACGGCGCTGGCCGAACTGGTTGGCGATCTGGACAGTTCCTATCTGCCGCAGGAATAGCGGCCGGCAGCGGAAACCCTCCTTACCTTCACCCCGCAAATCTGCGACAATCCGCGCCGAATCGTTATCCCCGCAGGGAGCAGACCATGAAGTTTCGCTTTAGTTACGACATCACATCGACCGCTGGTCGATATGAGTCTGCGCTGAAGCTCAACCTTGGGCAATGTGCTGGCTGTACGCGAAGCGCGGCACTCCACTCTCCATATTCAAGGAGTTGAACATGAAGTTTCGCTTTAGTTGCGACATCACATCGACCGCTGGCCGATATGAGTCTTCACTGAACCTGGCAGATTTCGCCGGCTACGGTGTATCTGGTGAGTATGGCAGTGACTTGCCGGCGGGGAGGATATTATGAAATTCAGGTTTCCAATAGTCATCATCGATGAAGACTTCCGTTCCGAGAATGCCAGCGGGCTGGGTATCCGCGCGCTGGCGGCGGCGATCGAGGCCGAAGGCATGGAGGTGCTCGGCGTGACGAGTTATGGTGACCTGACTTCGTTCGCTCAGCAGCAGAGCCGCGCATCGGCGTTCCTGCTGTCCATCGACGACGAGGAGTTCGGCGGCGGCAGCGCAGAGGAGACCGAGGTCGCGCTGAAATCGCTGCGTGCCTTCGTCAATGAGATCCGCTTCAAGAACGCCGATATTCCGATCTACCTGTACGGCGAGACGCGCACCTCGCGGCACATTCCGAACGATGTCCTGCGCGAACTGCACGGCTTCATCCACATGCATGAGGACACGCCGGAATTCGTGGCGCGCCATATCATCCGCGAAGCAAGGAGCTACCTCGACTCTCTGGCGCCACCGTTCTTCCGGGCTTTGCTCAACTACGCGCAGGACGGGTCGTATTCCTGGCACTGCCCCGGCCATTCCGGCGGCGTGGCGTTCCTGAAATCGCCGGTGGGGCAGATGTTCCACCAGTTCTTCGGCGAGAACATGCTGCGCGCCGACGTGTGCAATGCCGTGGATGAGCTCGGCCAGCTGCTTGATCATACCGGTCCGGTCGCGGCCTCGGAGCGCAACGCCGCGCGCATCTTCAATTCCGATCACCTGTTCTTCGTCACCAACGGCACCTCGACCTCGAACAAGATCGTGTGGCACTCGACCGTGGCGCCCGATGATATCGTGGTGGTCGACCGCAACTGCCACAAGTCCATCCTGCACTCGATCATGATGACCGGCGCGGTGCCGGTGTTCCTCACGCCGACACGCAATCATTACGGCATCATCGGCCCGATCCCGAAATCCGAGTTCGAGCCGGCGAGCATCCAGCGCAAGATCGACGCCAACCCTTTCATCAAGGACAAGACCAGGAAGCCGCGCATCCTGACCATCACCCAGAGCACCTACGACGGCGTGGCATACAACGTGGAGATGCTCAAGGAGATGCTGGACGGGCGCATCGACACGCTGCATTTCGACGAGGCATGGCTGCCGCATGCGGCCTTCCATGACTTCTACAGGGACATGCACGCCATCGGCAAGGACCGGCCGCGCGCCAGGGAGTCGATGATATTCGCCACGCAGTCCACGCACAAGCTGCTGGCCGGCCTGTCTCAGGCCTCGCAGATACTGGTGCGCGAACCGCAGAGCCGCAAGCTGAACAACCATGTGTTCAACGAGGCGTACCTGATGCATACCTCCACCAGCCCGCAGTACGCCATCATCGCCTCATGCGACGTGGCGGCGGCGATGATGGAGCCGCCGGGTGGCACGGCACTGGTCGAGGAATCCATCGCTGAAGCGATGGATTTTCGCCGCGCGATGCGCAAGGTGGACAATGAGTTCGGCAAGGACTGGTGGTTCAAGGTGTGGGGGCCGGAGAAGATCGCCGAGGAGGGCATCGGCTCGCGCGAGGACTGGGTGCTGCGCGCTTCCGACAAATGGCATGGCTTCGGCAAGCTGGTGTCCGGTTTCAACATGCTCGACCCGATCAAGGCCACCATCATCACGCCGGGACTCAACCTCAACGGCAACTTCGACGAGTCCGGCATCCCGGCCGCGATGGTCACCAAATATCTCGCCGAACATGGCGTCATCGTGGAGAAGTGCGGCCTGTACTCCTTCTTCATCATGTTCACCATCGGCATCACCAAGGGGCGCTGGAACACGCTGCTCACCGCGTTGCAGCAGTTCAAGGACGATTACGACAAGAACCAGCCGATCTGGCGCATCCTGCCGGAATTTGCCGCCAGACATCCGCAGTACGAGCGTGTCGGCCTGCGTGATCTGTGCCAACAGATCCACGATACCTACAAGACGAACAACGTTGCGCGCATGACGACCGAGATGTATCTGTCCGACATGCAACCGGCCATGAAGCCGTCCGATGCCTTTGCCCGGATGGCGCACGACGAGATCGAGCGCGTCGAGATCGACCAGCTCGAAGGGCGTATCACCGCAGTACTGCTCACCCCTTACCCACCGGGCATCCCGTTGCTGATTCCAGGCGAGCGCTTCAACAAGACCATCGTGGACTATCTCAGGTTCGCGCGCGATTTCAACGATAAGTTTCCCGGCTTCGAGACCGATATTCACGGGCTGGTGGCGGAGGAGAACGGCGAGACGCGGTATTACGTGGATTGCGTGAGGCAGGGATAGCCATGCCGGGCCTGCCGCTGCGGGGAAGGCGGGGCATGCTCCGCCTTTCTGTTTATTTGCGCCTGTAGGTAACGAAGTGATATTCCAGAGGCTGCGGGGTTTCCTGCCGGTGTATTTCGCGCGACACTTGCAGCCATTCTAATCTGCTGAATTCGGGGAACCATGCATCCCCGATTACATCCTGCTGGATTTCGGTGATGTAGAGCGTGTCTGCCATATCCAGTGCCTGCGCATAGATATCCGCGCCGCCGACTACAAAAATCTCGCTGTCGCCCGCGCACGCGGCGATCGCCTCGCCCAGCGAATGCGCGACGATGCAACCTTCGATCTTCAGGCTGCGGTCGCGTGACACCACGACGGTGGTGCGCCCCGGCAGCGGCTTGCCGATGGACTCGAACGTCTTGCGCCCCATGATCATGTGGTGCCCCATCGTGAGCTTCTTGAAGTGTTGCAAGTCGGCGGGGATACGCCACGGCAGGGTGTTGTTTATGCCGATGGTGCGGTTCTTCGCCATCGCGACGATGATTGAAAGGCTACTCATACCGCGACGGGTGCTTTTATGGCAGGGTGCGGATCGTAGCCTTCCAGCGTGAGATCCTCGAATTTGAATCCGAAGATATCCTTTATGTCCGGGTTGATCCTCATGGTCGGTAGCGGGCGCGGCTCGCGTGACAGCTGCTCGCGCGTTTGCTTCATGTGGTTCGAATAGAGGTGCGCATCGCCGAAAGTATGTACGAAATCGCCCGGTTCGAGGCCGCATACCTGCGCCATCATCAGCGTGAGCAAAGCGTAGGAGGCGATGTTGAACGGCACGCCGAGGAAGATGTCCGCGCTGCGCTGGTAGAGCTGGCAGGATAATCTGCCATCGGCCACATAGAACTGGAAGAACGCATGGCAGGGTGCGAGCGCCATATTGTCGAGTTCGCCGACGTTCCACGCCGAGACGATCAGGCGGCGCGAATCGGGGTTCTTTTTGATCTGCTCCATCACTTCGGAGATCTGGTCCACCACGCGGCCATCCGCCGTGGCCCACGAGCGCCATTGCTTGCCATACACCGGGCCGAGGTTGCCATTCTCGTCTGCCCATTCGTCCCATATTTTGACGCCGTTGTCTTTGAGGTACCTGATGTTGGTGTCGCCCTGCAGGAACCACAGCAGTTCGTGGATGATGGACTTCATGTGGCATTTCTTGGTGGTGACCAGAGGGAAACCCTTTGCCAGATCGAAGCGCATCTGGTAGCCGAACACGCTGATCGTGCCGGTGCCGGTGCGATCGGTTTTTTTCGTGCCGTGATCGAGCACATGCTGCATCAGGTCGAGGTAAGCGCGCATAATTCTTCGTGTTGAATGCCCGTATAATCGCGGCATTGAATGACTTTTCGAGGACGTAATGCTAGCACAACTGACCTTGGCCCCCGCCCTGCCGGAGAGCTTGCCCGCCACACACTTGCTGGTGCTGATCCCCAGGAACAAGGCGCTCCCCAAAGGTTTGCCACACGGCGACCTGCTCGGGGCCGTGCTGGCGCGCCGCGACATGAAGGCGGAAGAACTGGCGAAGTCGCCCATTGCCGCAAATACCGGGAGCGGCATGCTGGTGGCGTGGGGCATGCTGGATTTCGAGAAAGATGCGTTCGCGCAGCAGGTGCAGGTGCGCAAGGCATTGCAGTTGCTGCTGGGGGAAAACCCAAGAAGCATAGCCATCGTCGTGCTCGGCGATGAGGCGCAGCGCAAACGCGCCGCCGGGCTGGCGGTGTACGGCGCATGGGTGAACGGCGCGCTGCTGCCGGTGCACAAGAAGAAGGACGAGCGCAAACCGCTGCAGAAGATCGAGCTGTATGGTTTTACCGACAAGAAGGTCTTTGTGCCGCTCAAGGCGCAGGCGGAAGGCAACCTGCTGTGCCGCGAGCTGACCGTGTTCCCGCCGAACGAGCAGACGCCGGGGTTGTACCGTGCGCAGATAAAAGAACTGGCGAAGCAGCACGGCTGGGAGCATGAGGAATTCGACATGAAGAAGCTGCGCAAGATGGGTGCAGGCGCGTTCGTCGCCGTGGCACAGGGCAGCGATCCGGAAGACGCCGCCATCGTGCATCTCTCATACCGCCACTCCAAGGCCAAGCGAACCGTCGCGCTGGTCGGCAAGGGCATCTGCTTCGACACCGGCGGGCACAACCTCAAGCCGTCGCGCTACATGCACAACATGCACGAGGACATGAACGGCTCGGCGGTGGCGCTCGGCATCCTGCTCGCCGCCACGCGGAACAAACTGGCCGTGAACCTCGACTGCTGGCTGGCGCTGGCACAGAACCACATAAGCCCCAGGGCCTACAAGCAGAACGACATCGTCACGGCGCTCAACGGCACCACCATCGAGATCATCCACACCGACGCCGAGGGCCGCATGGTGCTGGCCGATACGCTGACCCTGGCATCACGCGCCAAGCCCGACCTGATGATCGATTTTGCCACGCTCACCGGCAGCATGGCGACCGCCCTGGGGGCGCGTTATTCGGGGGTGCTGGGCAACCGCGACGAACTGGTGCAGCGCGCGGTGGGCGTGGGCAAGCAATGCGGCGAGCGCCTGTGCGCCTTCCCGATGGACGAGGACTACGAGGCTGGGCTGGAATCGAAAGTCGCCGATATCAAGCAATGCACGCTGGCCGGCGAAGCCGACCACATTCTTGCGGCACGTTTTCTGAAGCGTTTCGTTGATGACACGGCGT
>JBGARW010000055.1:0-12554 GCA_044230015.1 Gallionella sp.
GATTGGATAACGCTTCTCGGTGATCTGTTTGACTGCCTCGATCTTGAATTCTTCTGGATAACGCTTGCTGCTCATAAACACCTCCTTTGTAGCCCTGATTTTAGGCTGAAAGGTGTCTACTAATTCGGGGGCGATTCATTCAAAGCCCTTAGGTGGGGAGTAGATAGCCTGTACCTGTCCTATCCGGGGGAAATCCACCCGGCAATGGACAATGAGCTTAAAGGACTCAAAGCGATTGCCCAGTCACTAGAACCCTACCAACGCACCAACGCCCAGCTTGCCTTGGACGGGCATATCTTCGAGGTCAAGGACAAAGGCGCTCCCCTGTTCCCGTATATCCTCGAAGACAACGCCTTCCGCCTCCAGATCTCACGCTCGGCAAAAATGCCGCTGGCCTATGTGAAGGTTTCCAGCGAATACCTGTCCCATGTGCTGCCGAAAGAGGCCGAGGAGTCCTTGCGCCGGGTGGTTGCCCTGCTCGGGGAGATTGCCGAGGCCGCCAACGTCAGCCGGATCGATCTTTTTGTGGATTTTGTTTCGTCGGAGGATATGGAAAGCTGGGATCGCCACGCATGGGTCACCCGCGCCAAGAAAATAGATTCCCATTCTGTAGATGGCAAGTTTTCCGGCTGGTCTATCGGCTTGGGCGGCATCATCTCCGCACGCCTCTATGACAAGACGCTGGAAATCGATAAAAGCCATAAGACCTACCTTCACGACCTGTGGAAGGCATCCGGCTGGGATGGCGTGTCCCCGGTGTGGCGGCTTGAGTTCGAGCTGAAGCGCGAAGTCCTCACCGAGCATGGCCTATCCAAGCTGGATGATGTGCTGCGCAACCTCAACGGCCTGTGGGGTTACGCCATCACTGACTGGCTGCGCTTGGCCTTACCCAACGCAGACGATAAGACGCGCTCCCGCTGGCCGATCCATCCGCTGTGGGGGTATCTGTCCTCGGTGGACTGGGAAGCGCCCGGAGGGGTGCTTTCCAAGCGTTTCAGCAATGCCCGCATACCGACCGACGACAAGATGTTCTCGCTGGCCTTCAGCATGATCGTCAACTACATGGCGCGCGAGGGCATCCGTGATCTCTACGATGGCCTGAAGGAGTTCGAGGCGGCGATGTATGCCTACCATGAGCGCAAGAGCTACAACCTCGGGTTGTCGTTCGATGACTACGTTACGGAGCGGGTGTCCATCAAGGTGCGCGAGTTCAACACCATGTTGAACCCTAGGCCCGAGGAGAACACGCAAGAGGCGCTTGATCGTGCGGCTGCAACATATCGCAAGGCATCCAAGGGGTAACGGTAATGGAAGAAGCTGGCCTGCCCCTGCCTGTGGTGCGTTGCCTGTCCAAGGAACAGGCTGCGGAATATCTTGGGATCGGCGTCACGCTCCTGACAGAGCTAAACGTCCCGTTTACCAAGCTGGGCCGCCGCTGTGTCTATGACAAAGTTGACTTGGACGAATGGCTCAACGATTATAAGCAGCGAGGGCGGGCCGGAAAGGAGAATATATGGCCCGTGAAACCGGAATCTACCGGAGATCGGACTCTCGATACTGGTGGATTAGTGCAACGCTCCCGAACGGCAAGAGATTACGCCAAAGTGCTGGGACTGAAGACCGGAATGAAGCAGAAGCCCTGTTAGCCAAGCTCACGCTTGACGCATACCGGGAGCAACATTTCGGGGTGAAGCCCCAGCGTTCCTGGCAGGAGGCCGTGGTGCGGTTCCTCGAAGTGAAGTCGCATCTGAAGAGTGTCGAAACCTATCGCATCCTTTTTCGGCAGCTCCATGTCTACCTCGGTGGCATGATGCTGGGTCAGATCAACGGCGATGTGGTTTGGCATGTCATCCAGCGCGAGAGCAAGCGCGGAATCAAGGTTGCTACGATAAACCGTCATCTGGCGGTGATGCGTGCAGTCCTCCGCATGACTCGCGACGAATGGCAATGGATAGATTCCATCCCGAAGATAAAACTTCTGCCCGGCGAAGTTGAGCGCGATCGCTGGCTGACGCGAGAGGAAGCGGATCGTCTGTTGTCGTTCTGCCCGCCTCATCTGGCTGCGTTAGCCCGCTTTGCGATGGCAACAGGCTGCCGGGCAAGCGAGATAACCGAATTAGAGTGGAACCGGGTGGATTTGGACAGGCACACCGCTTGGCTGAACCACACAAAAAATGGCACGCCGCGAGGCGTCCCGCTGAACCATGACGCGGTAACCGTGCTGGAAGGGCAAGTTGGAAAGCATGGGCAATTCTGCTTCACCTATCGTGGTGAGCCTATCCGCTGGGAAGTATCCAACACGGCATGGCGCAACGCGGTAGAAAAGGCCGGATTGGGTGACCTCCGCTTCCATGATCTCAGGCACACTTGGGCATCATGGCATCGCCAGATGGGAACGTCTTGTGATGAGCTGAAGGAGCTGGGAGGTTGGAAGAACCGCAGCATGGTTGACCGTTATGCCAAGTTTGCTACGGAACACTTGGCAGCAGCGGCAAGCCGCATTGAGTCTAATCGGGGTGGAAACGTGGTGAATTTGTCACGTTTTTGTCACGTTGAGACCAAAGCAGCTTAAGGCATCAACCCTAAGCCATTGGTTTGATTGGTGGGCCGTGAAAGATTCGAACTTTCGACCAATGGATTAAGAGTCCACTGCTCTACCAACTGAGCTAACGACCCGTCGTGATGCAAACCTCAAAGCGGCGCGCATTATCGGAAATGCCTGCCGGTTTGTCAAAACAAAGCTGCATCGCGAATCTGATCAACGCAACGCGTTGCGCCTTCCCTGAACAACGCCGACTGGGCGTGCGCCTGCAAGCCTTCGCCGAATGCCAGCGTCGAGGCGATGGCACCCAGCTTCTGCGCGCCCTGCGCGGAAACCTGGATCAGGCTGCTGCGCTTCTGGAAATCGTACACGCCCAGCGGTGATGAGAAGCGCGCGGTACCGGAAGTCGGCAGGACATGGTTCGGTCCGGCGCAATAGTCGCCGAGCGATTCGGAGGTATAACGTCCCATGAAGATCGCGCCGGCATGTTTCAGCCTGGGCAGCAGGGATTGCGGATCTGCCACCGACAACTCCAGATGCTCCGGTGCGATGCGGTTGCTGATGATGCACGCTTCGTCGAGGTCGGCGACCCGGATCAATGCGCCGCGATTCTCCAGCGCGGTCCGGATGATGTCGCGGCGCGGCATCTGCTCCAGCAGGCGATCCGCGCTTTGCGCGACCGCATCAATGAATTCCGCATCCGGAGACAGCAGGATCGCCTGCGCCAGTTCGTCGTGTTCGGCCTGCGAGAACAGGTCCATCGCGATCCAGTCCGGATTCGTTTGCCCGTCGCAGATCACCAGGATCTCCGAAGGCCCGGCGATCATGTCGATGCCGCATGCACCGAACACGCGGCGCTTGGCGGATGCCACATAGGCATTACCGGGGCCGACGATCTTGTCCACTTTCGGTATCGTTGCCGTGCCGTAGGCCAGGGCCGCCACTGCCTGTGCACCGCCGATGGTGAATACGCGATTCACGCCGGACAGGTAGGCTGCCGCCAACACCAGCTGGTTCTTCACGCCATCCGGGGTCGGCACGACCATGATGAGTTCGGCCACACCCGCCACCTTGGCAGGCAGTGCGTTCATCAGCACCGAAGACGGGTAGGCCGCCTTGCCACCCGGCACGTACAGGCCGACACGATCCAGCGGCGTGACCTGCTGGCCGAGCAGCGTGCCGTCCGCCTCGGTATAGTGCCAGGATTCCATACGCTGTTTTTCGTGGTACGCCGTCACGCGCAGCGCGGCCTGTTCCAGCGCGCCGCGCTGCTCGGCGGGCAGACCGTCGAATGCGGCACGCAACTCATGCTGCGGCAGCTCCATCGCCGCGGCATGCTCCAGCGGCAGGCGGTCGAACTTGCGCGTGTACTCGAGCACCGCCGCGTCACCGCGCTTCTTGACGTCTGCGAGGATGGCGGCGACGGTCGCCTCCAGCTTCTCGTCGGCGGTTTCCTCAAAAGCCAGCAGCCTGGTCAACTCCTCATCGAAGCCGGCGGCGCGGCTGGAAAGTTTTTTGATGTTCATCGGCATGCTCCTTACTTCACGATCGCCTTGGCGAAGGCATCCAGCATCGGCTGGATGGCGCCATGTTTCAATTTCAGCGCGGCCTGGTTCACCACGAGGCGCGACGAGATGTCGGCGATATGCTCGACCGCCTTCAGGTTGTTGGCCTTCAGCGTGCCGCCGCTGCTCACCAGATCGACGATCGCATCCGACAGTCCAACCAGCGGGGCCAGCTCCATCGATCCGTACAGCTTGATCAGGTCGACATGCACCCCTTTTGCGGCGAAATGGTCCCGCGCGGCCTGCACATACTTGGTCGCCACACGCAGGCGCGCGCCCTGGCGCACCGCGGAGTCATAGTCGAAATCATCGCGCACCGCAACCATCATGCGGCAGCGCGCGATGTTCAGGTCCAGCGGCTGATACAGGCCGACACCGCCGTGCTCGTTGAGCACATCCTTGCCCGCCACCCCGAGGTCTGCCGCGCCGTATTGCACATAGGTCGGCACGTCACTGGCGCGCACGATGATCAGCCGCACATCGGCGCGGTTGGTCGGCAGGATAAGCTTGCGCGAGGTCTCCGGGTCTTCCGGCGTGGTGATGCCCGCCGCGTTCAGCAGCGGCAAAGTCTCTTCAAAGATCCGGCCCTTTGACAGTGCGATGGTGATCATTGTTAACCCCTGACTGATGCGACGTATCCGTTATTTCAGCCGGCGTATCTGGGCGCCGAGCGCAGACAGTTTGGCTTCTATATGTTCATAACCGCGATCCAGGTGATAGATGCGGTCTATCACGGTCTCGCCCTGCGCCACCAGTCCGGCAATGACCAGGCACGCCGAAGCACGCAGATCGGTCGCCATGATCGCCGCGCCTTCCAGTCGCGCGCAGCCCCGGATCACGGCGGTGTTGCCCTCCACGTCGATCTGCGCGCCGAGGCGGCGCAGCTCCTGCACATGCATGAAGCGGTTCTCGAAGATCGTCTCGACCACCATCGAACTGCCTTCCGCGATGCAATTCATCGCCATGAATTGCGCCTGCATGTCGGTGGGGAACGCCGGATAGGGCGCAGTGCGCACATTCACGGCCCTGGGGCGCTTGCTCATTCGCAGGTCGATCGTGCCGCCCGACACGCGGATCACCGCCCCGGCTTCCTGCAGCTTCTCCAGCACGTTGTCGAGAATGTCGGCACGCGTATCAGTCAGCGTGATGTTGCCGCCTGCCGCCGCCGCCGCGACCAGGAATGTGCCGCTCTCGATGCGGTCCGGCATGATGCGGTGTGTTCCGCCGTGCAGTCTCTCCACACCGGTGATGGTGATGGTGTCGCTGCCTTCACCGGAGATCTTTGCGCCCATCGCGCGCAGGCAGTGCGCCAGGTCCACCACTTCCGGTTCGCGTGCCGCGTTCTCCAGCACGGTCACACCGTCCGCCAGCGTCGCGGCCATCATCAGGTTCTCCGTGCCGGTCACGCTGACCAGATCGAAGAAGATGCGCGCCCCCTTGAGGCGTTTCGCCCGGGCATGGATGTAGCCATGCTCGATGTGGATCTCCGCACCCATCGCCTGCAGCCCCTTGATGTGCAGGTCGACCGGGCGCGAGCCGATGGCACAGCCGCCCGGCAGGGAGACGCGCGCCTCGCCGAAGCGCGCCACCAGCGGTCCCAGCACCAGGATCGCGGCGCGCATGGTCTTCACCATGTCGTAGGGCGCTTCGAGCCTGTCGATCTGCGCCGCGGACAAGGAAACCTGGCCGCCATTCACCTCGATCGCGACACCCATCTGTTGCAGCAGCTTGCGCATCGTGGCGACATCGTTCAGGTCCGGCACATTGCCGAGCTGCAACGGCTCGCCGCTCAACAGGCTGGCGCACAGGATCGGCAGCGCCGCATTCTTGGCGCCGGAGATGCGCACTTCACCATGCAACGGAGTGCCGCCTTGTATCGCAAGTTTTTGCATAAGTTCAGTCGTGAGTTGGTAATCCCTGGTCGCCAGTCATCGCCGTCTCCGGCCAGCGATCCGGGCTAGCGCCTGTCTTCCCACTCTTGCGGCGTATAGGTTTTCATCGATAGCGCGTGAATCTCGTCGCGCATCCGCTCCCCCAGGGTCTGGTAGACCAGCTGGTGGCGCTGCACGCGGTTCTTGCCGGCAAAGGCATCGCTCACCACCACCGCCTCGAAATGATGGCCATCGCCGTCAACGCTCAAATATTCGGTCGCCATGCCTTGTGCGATATTGAACTGGATGCTTTCCGGAGTAACCATCATCAATCCTGCCGTTTGTTGATCGGGAAACGGGGCTCGCAAAGATGCGCCTTACCCGAAGGTTGTGCATGATACTAAAAACCGGCGGGGGATGCGCGCGGCGCTGGATATGCCGCGTGCGCGGGAAAGGTCAGGCGGATTGGCGGGGCAGCAACTCGGCAACGCCATACAGGCGCGCCAGGCTGACCAGATCCTCCGGGATGCCTGTCACGCGCAACGCATGCCGGCTGCGCTGTGCGGCACGCAGCCAACCCAGCAGCATACTGACCGCCGCGGAGTCGACCGCCTCAACCTGTGATAGATCCACCAGCAGATCCTCGCTGCTCAAATGCCGCAAACCCGCCTCAAACAAGGCGGGTACGGTTGCGATGGTCAGGCGGCCGCGCACCACCAGGCGGCCATCCTCGCGCGTGATCACTTTGTCTCCGCCTTGTGCAGCGCGACATTGGCGGCATTGGCGTTCTTGTCGGACAGCATCTTGATCAGGCCGTCGATGCCGTTCTGCTGGATCTGCGTGTCGAAGGTGCCGCGATAGCTGGTCACCATGCTGACCCCTTCTATGGCCACATCGAAGGCCTTCCAGCCGTCTGTGGTCTTCTCCATTTCATAATCGACCGGAACCGGCGGGGCACCCGGCTTGTTGATGGTGGTCTTGACGGTTGCCTCGGTCGCATCGGCAGCCATCTTGAACGGCTTCACCTCCACCGTCTGGTCACGATACACGGTAAAGGCCTTGGTATAAGTGCGCACCAGCATGTTGCGGAACTCGGTCACCAGTACCTGTTTTTGTTCGGCAGTCGCGGCACGCCAATGTTTGCCCACCGCCAGCCTTGTCATGCGCACAAAATCGAAATGCGGCAGCACCTTCGCATCCACCAGGTCCAGGATCTTTTTCTGGTTACCCGCCTGGATATCCTTGTCCTGCTTGACGATCGCAAGGACATCCTGCGCGGTCGCCTTGATCAGCTCATCCGGCGCAACCGTCCCGGCCCGGGCGATACCGGCCATGCACAACAGGACCACAACGACTTTCAGCAACATCTTCATTCCCAGAACTCCTCAGGTTACTTGGCCGGCTCTTCGGCCTTGCTGTACAGAAACTTGCCGATCAGGTCTTCCAGCACCACGGCAGACTGCGTCTTCTTCAATTGCTCCCCGTCCTTCAGCATCTCCTCCTCACCGCCGGGCATCAGGCCGATGTACTGCTCGCCGAGCAGCCCGGAAGTCAGGATATTGGCGAACGTGTCCCGGGGAAACTGGTAACGCTTGTCCAGGCTCATCACCACCTTCGCCTCGTAGCGCTCCGTATCCAGGGTGATCTCCGTCACGCGCCCCACCAGCACGCCCGCACTCTTGATGGATGCCTTCGGCTTCAGGCCGCCGATGTTCGAAAAGTAGGCATGCACCTGATACGCCTCCGACATGTTATAGGTGCCCAGGTTCCCCACCTTCATCGCCAGCATCACCAGCGCGGCGATACCCGACACCACGAATATCCCCACCCATAGATCGATTGTCGTACGTTGCATAGCTCAATTCCCTCTAAACATGATTGCGGTCAAAATGAAATCCAGCATCAGGATCGCCAGAGACGAGGTCACCACCGTGCGCGTCGTCGCGCCGGACACGCCTTCCGCCGTGGGCGGTGCATCGTAGCCCTCGAACAGGGCGATCACCGTCACCACGACGCCGAATGCGAAGCTCTTGATCACGCCGTTCAGGATGTCCTCGCGAAAATCCACGGAGGCCTGCATCTGCGACCAGAACGACCCCTCGTCCACGCCGATCTGCACCACGCCGACGAAATAGCCGCCGAACACCCCGACCGCGCTGAACAGGGCGGCCAGCAGCGGCATGGAGATCACGCCGGCCCAGAAACGCGGCGCGACGATACGCGCGATCGGGTTGACCGCCATCATCTCCATCGCCGATATCTGCTCGGTCGCCCTCATCAGGCCGATCTCCGCCGTCATCGCCGAGCCGGCACGGCTGGCGAACAGCAGCGCAGCCACCACCGGCCCCAGCTCGCGCACCAGGCTCAATGCCACCATGCTGCCCAGCGCCGACTCCGAACCATAACGCTTGAGCGTCTCGTAGCCCTGCAGGCCGAGCACCATGCCGACGAACATCCCCGCCACGATGATGATGATGAGCGACAATACGCCAGTGGAGAACAGCTCCTTGATGACCAGATGGAAACGCCGGAAACCACTGCCGGAGTGCGTCAGTATGAGCAGAAAAAAGCGCGTCGCCATACCGATGCGCCACATCGCATTGATGGTGCGAAGGCCAATTCCCCTGAATGCTTTGACTCCTGGCATCGTATCAACCTCCCAGATTCATGTCTTGACGGTAATCGCTGCCGGGATAATGGAAAGGCACCGGGCCGTCCATCTCGCCATGCACGAACTGGTGCACGAATTCCCGCCCCGACGCGCGGATCTCATCGGGCGTACCCTCCGCCTCGATCACGCCGTTGGCCATGAAATAAACGTAGTCCACAATCTTCAGCGACTCCTGTATGTCGTGCGTGACGATGATCGAAGTCGCCCCCAGCGCGTCGTTCAGACGGCGGATCAGGTCGCCGACCACCGTCAGCGAGATCGGGTCCAGCCCGGCGAACGGCTCGTCATACATGATCAGCATCGGATCCAGCGCGATGGTGCGTGCCAGCGCCACGCGCCGCGCCATGCCGCCGGACAGCTCGGAAGGCATCAGATTGTGCGTGCCGCGCAGCCCCACCGCATGCAGCTTCATCAATACCAGATCGTGAATGATCTCTTCCGGCAGGTCGGTATGCTCGCGCATCTGGAATGCCACGTTGTCGTACACCGACATATCGGTGAACAGCGCACCGAACTGGAACAGCATGCCCATCTTGCGCCGCATGGCATACAACCCGTCCTGGTCCAGCTCGTGAAGCACCTGGCCGTCGACCCTGACATAACCGCTGGTCGGCTTGAGCGCACCGCCGATATGCCGCAGCAGCGTGGTCTTGCCGCAGCCGCTCAACCCCATGATGGCGATCAGCTTCCCCTTCGGGAAAACCATGTTGATGCCCTGCAGCACGGGACGTTTATCGTAGGCGAAGTTAAGTTCGCGAATTTCGGCCAGAACAGATGATGACAAAATCGATATCCAGAAAACCGGAGAGGGCGCATTCTAAACCACAGCGCGGCCAATCCTCAACAAATAGTCGCACCCGCATTACCCCTATTGAGCTTGTGTGCACTTACCGCTATGCTCCGCACCCAATGCCTCCCCCATGAGCACAAATTGAACGCACCCCGGGCACTTCCCACACTGTTGATCGTCGACGACGACCCGCTGATCTGCGAAGGATTGGCGACCGCGTTCGGCAGCAGCTTCGAGATACATCAGGCCGGGTCTCGCCCCGCAGCCATCGATCTGCTGCGCAAATTACCCGCCCCCCCGCAACTGGCGCTGATCGACCTGGGACTGCCGCCCACCCCGCACCGCCCGGATGAAGGCTTTCACCTGATCGCGGAACTGCTGGCACATTCGCCGGAGATCAGGATCTTCGTCCTGTCCGGACAGGGTGAACAGGGCAACGCGCGCCATGCGCGCGTACTGGGCGCGACAGATTTCATCGCCAAGCCCTGCGTACCGGAAAGGATCAGGAAATACCTCGACGATGCGCGGGCCATCCGGGACAACAAGCGCGACAGTGATGAAAGGGACAGCCCGTCGCTTGGCATCATCGGCCAGAGCCCGGCCATACACAGGCTGCGCAGCCAGATCATGATGTATGCGACCTTGCCCTACCCGGTACTCATCGAGGGGGAATCCGGCTGCGGCAAGGAACTGGTCGCCACAGCGATACAAAAGTTGTCGGGCGATCCCGGCACACCGTTCAAGGTGCTCAACTGTGCCGCGATATCCCCCACACTGATCGAGCCTACCCTGTTCGGCCACAGCAAAGGGGCATTCACCGGCGCAACGGGTGCGCAAACCGGTTTTTTCGAGGATGCAGCCGGCGGCACTCTGTTCCTCGACGAGATCGGCGAATTGCCTCCGGAACTCCAGACCAAGCTGTTGAGAGTATTGGAGAACGGCGAATACCAGCGCGTCGGCGAAACCGCCACGCGCAAGAGCCACGCGCGCATCATCGCCGCAACCAATCGCAACCTGCGCAATGCGGTCAGGACCGGGACGTTCCGCGATGACCTGTATCACCGCCTGAATGTATTCTCGATCACCGTTCCCCCGTTGCGCGAGCTCGGCCAGGACAGACTGGTCCTGCTCAACCATTTCCGCGCCTATTACGCGCAACAGATCGGGCAGGCGCCTTTCGAGCTGGACATGGGAGCATTGCAGTGCTGGGAACGCTACAGCTTTCCCGGCAACATCCGCGAATTGCGCAACATCGTTATCCGCCTGTCCGCAAAATACCCCGGGCAGATGCTCAACGCCGCGCAATTACAGGAAGAATTCGACCCGCTGGAAACACCCGCGGCAGGGGACACGGAACAGGCGCAGCAAGGCCGCCTCGACGAGCTCAAGACAGGCAACTTCGACCTGGACCGGCATCTGCGTGAACTGGAAGGCTCCTATATCGCCGCCGCACTGGAACTTGCCGCGGGCAATATCAGCGAGGCCGCCCGGCTGCTCGGCGTCAACCGCACCACGCTGCACAGCCGCATGGGCACGCATGAGAAACTCAACCAATAGGACATAAGCATGTACCTGGAACATTTCGGACTTGACGAGCCTCCATTCAGGATCACGCCCGTGACGGTGTTCTTTTTTTCCGGCGCCAACCGTGGCGAGATCCTTGACGCGCTGATCTACTCGCTGAGCGAGGCCGAGGGCATCATCAAGGTCAGCGGCGAGGTCGGCAGCGGCAAGACCATGCTGTGCCGCATGCTGCTCGAGAAACTTCCGGGGCATATCGAGACCATCTATCTCGCCAATCCCAGCCTGTCGCGCGAGGAGATGCTCTATGCGATCGCCGATGCGCTCGGCCTGGACATCGACGGCGAACGCGTCGGAGTCATCATGCAGAACATCCAGAGCAGGCTCGAGCAGAAAGCCCGCGAAGGGAAGCGCGTCGTCGTGCTGGTGGATGAAGCGCATGCCATGCCGCTGGACACGCTGGAAGAGCTGCGCCTGCTCTATAACCTGCAGGTCGGCAACTTCAAACTGCTGCAAATCATCCTGTTCGGACAGCCGGAGCTGAATGCCAAGCTGGACCAACCGAACATGCGCCAGCTCAAGGATCGCATCGTGCACCACTTCCACATGCAACCGCTGTCGCGCAACATCCTCGAGAACTACCTGATGTTCCGGATGCGGGCCGCGGGTTACCACGGACCCAACATCTTCTCACCAGCCGCCATCAAGCTCATTGCCAGCACATCCAACGGCCTGATGCGCCGTGTCAACATCCTCGCCGACAAATCCCTGCTGGCCGCCTTTGTGGAGGACACCCACAACATCGAAACGCGCCATGTGCAGGCGGCGATACGCGACAGCGAACTCCAGCCTGCCCGCACCCTGCCCGACAAAAGATTGCTGGCAGGCGGCGCCGTTGCCGCACTGCTCCTGGCAGGCCTGGTTGCATGGTGGATGCTGGACGAACCGCAAACACCGCCCCCGCAGGCCCGGAATGCGGCAGCCCAGCCCGCCGCCCCCACGATCACCGCGCAGGCGACCGAGGCACAACCGGCGGTCACCGCACAACCGGACAGCGCGCCCGCACCGGTACCCGTCGCAGAAACAGCCCTGACTGCCGTCGCCGCCAATCCGCCACAACCCCAACCGACGTTGGCCGCCACAGCGCCGGCAACCGGCAGGTCGAGCCTGTTTGAACAACGCCTGTCAGCGGGCAAACAATTGCTCGAGCAGAAAAGATCCGTCGCCAGCATCCAATTGTTCTACAACGAAACGATCAACCGGGAACGCACCGAAGGCTTCCTGAGACGCGCGGATGGATTGGGCAAACTCTCCGAGATCTACCTGCTACCCGCCAGGTTCGGCGGCAAGGATGGCCTGCGAGTACTTTACGGCACCTACCCGTCGGTTGATGCAGCGCGCAACGGGATCAAGGACCTGCCCAAACGCTATCAGGATGCTTTTGCCGCATCCGTCTATATTTATTGAAAAATAGCCGAATGGCGTATTGAGCAAGCCCCGCAAAACTGTTAGGCTTCACCCTGATTAGACGAAGGGATTAAAAAGAATGCGTTCACGCAACCTGACATACCTCTGCGTTACCGGTGTACTTCTG
>JBGARW010000009.1:0-42801 GCA_044230015.1 Gallionella sp.
CGATTGGATAACGCTTCTCGGTGATCTGTTTGACTGCCTCGATCTTGAATTCTTCTGGATAACGCTTGCTGCTCATAAACACCTCCTTTGTAGCCCTGATTTTAGGCTGAAAGGTGTCTACTAATTCGGGGGCGATTCAAAGGGGAGTTTCTTCCGGCAAAAGTATCCGGCAAATTCCGGCAAAAATGACCGGCAAAATGCGCTATTTCGGATTATTGAAGATTATCGAAAATTACGATAACCCTTTGTTTTATTGGTGGGCGGTACTGGGTTCGAACCAGTGACCCCTGCCGTGTGAAGGCAGTGCTCTACCGCTGAGCTAACCGCCCCTGAAGAGGGCGCGAATTAAATCACAACGCGCCAATCACAGTCAATTTCTTTGTGCGTGCAGCTGGCAAAGCCCGTAAAATGCGCGCCTTGATTATTCGCCATTCCTGTTTTCTTCATGACTATACGCACTCGTTTCGCTCCCAGTCCGACCGGCTATCTGCACATCGGCGGAGCGCGCACCGCCCTGTTTTCCTGGGCGTATGCCCGCAAGCACGGCGGCACCTTCATCCTGCGCATCGAGGATACCGATGTGGAGCGCTCCACCCCCGAGGCGGTGCAGGCGATCCTGGACGGGATGAAGTGGCTGAATCTTGACTGCGACGAGGGACCGTTCTACCAGATGCGGCGCATGGATCGCTACAAGGTGGTGATCCGCCAGATGCTGGAGGCAGGCACGGCTTATCACTGCTACATGACCGCAGAAGAACTCGAGGAACTGCGCGAGGCGCAACGGGCACGCGGCGAGAAACCGCGCTATGACGGGCGCTGGCGTCCGGAGCCTGGCAAGGTGCTGCCGGAGCCACCCGCGGGAGTGGCTCCGGTAGTCAGGTTCAAGGGTCCGGTACACGGTACGGTGGCATGGAAGGACCTGGTCAAGGGGTCTATCTCTTTTGAGAACGCCGAACTGGACGACCTGATCATCGCGCGCGGCGACGGCACACCGACCTACAATTTTTGCGTGGTGGTGGACGACTGGGACATGGGCATCACGCATGTGATACGCGGCGACGACCATGTGAACAACACGCCGCGCCAGATCAACATCCTCAAGGCGCTGGGCGCGACCGTGCCGCAGTATGCGCACCTGTCGATGATCCTTGGCGACGACGGCACCAAGCTTTCCAAGCGCCACGGCGCGGTCAGCGTGATGCAATACGAGGAGGACGGCTACCTGCCGGAAGCGGTGGTCAATTACCTGGCCCGCCTGGGCTGGTCGCACGGCGACGAGGAGATATTTTCGGTCGGGCAGTTCTGCGAGTGGTTCGACCTCGACCACATCACGTCGTCCGCCGCGCAGTTCAACACCGAGAAACTGAACTGGGTGAACCAGCATTACCTGAAGGCGGCCGACAATGCGCGTCTTGCCGCGCTGGTACGCCCGCGTCTCGAAGCGCGCGGCGTGACGGTAGGCACCGTTCCCGCGCTGGAAGCCGTGGCAATGCTGTACAAGGAACGCGTCGCGACGCTCAACGAACTGGCTGATGCCGCCGAGGTGTTCTACATCGACCTGCATCCCGCGCGCGAGCTGCTGGATGCGCATCTGGTGCCGGAAGTGCTGCCCGCGTTGCGCGAATTCGCCGGACGTTGTGCCGATGTCGCCTGGGAAGCGCCCGCGCTGAATGCGCTGATCAAGGAATTGCTGGCGAAGCACAACCTGAAGATGCCGAAACTGGCGATGCCGTTGCGCGTGATGCTGGTCGGGCAGACGCACACGCCGTCGGTCGATGCCGTGCTGGCGTTGTTCCCGCGCGAGGCCGTGCTGGCGCGCATGAGAAAGCATCTTTAATTTATTGGAAAGCCGGCTTTACAAGCATAGGTCGCATCACTATAATGCGCGCTCTTTTCGGGGTACGGGGGTATAGCTCAGCTGGGAGAGCGCTTGCATGGCATGCAAGAGGTCAGCGGTTCGATCCCGCTTACCTCCACCAAAAGAGCTCAAGAGAAAATCAAAGTCCCTATCGTCTAGAGGCCTAGGACATCGCCCTTTCACGGCGGTAACACGAGTTCGAATCTCGTTGGGGACGCCACATCCGAAGGGTTAGACCGAGTCTAACCCTTTTTCATTCTGTGCAGAGCGGAGATGACCGTGAAGCCTGATCAACGCAATGTTGTAGAATTTCCGGCATGAGCAAAGCATCAGCGCACAATGGCGATATCGAAGGCGGCGAGCCGGAGCCATCTGCACAGGTGCCCGCAGGTGCCAGGAATTACATCACCCCCAACGGATACCGCAAGCTGAAAGAAGAGCTGGATCACCTGTGGAAGGTGGAGCGTCCGGCATTGGTTAGTACCATTACCTGGGCGGCATCCAACGGCGACCGCTCGGAGAATGGCGATTATATTTACGGCAAAAAACGCCTGCGCGAGATCGACCGGCGCGTGCGCTTCCTGCGCAAGCGCATGGAGCTGGCCGAAGTCGTCGATCCGGCGCGGCGCGGCGAGTGCGAGCAGGTGTTTTTCGGCGCAACGGTGACTGTCTGCGACGACAACGGCTGCGAGTGCACTTACAGCATCGTCGGGGTGGATGAGGCGGATGCGAGCTCCGGTTTGATCAGCTGGGTTTCGCCGCTGGCGCGAACGTTGCTTAAATTGCACGAAGGCGAGGTGGCGACATTGTGTACGCCGGTTGGCGTCCAGGAACTTGAGATCCTGTCAGTGAGATATCGCGAGCTGGGTTGAAAGTTGCGGGATGCGATGAGGCGGCATCCAAAGGCTTCCTGTTGATACAATGCAGCAGTTATCAGCATGATTTTTTCGATTTGACCACGACATAACCACCAACGCACCCAGGGAGCACACCATGAAAAAGATCGAAGCGATTATCAAGCCGTTCAAGCTGGATGAAGTGCGCGAGGCACTTTCCGAGTTGGGAGTAAGCGGTCTGACGGTCACCGAGGTAAAGGGTTTCGGACGGCAAAAAGGGCATACCGAGCTGTACCGCGGCGCGGAATATGTGGTGGATTTCCTGCCCAAGATCAAAGTGGAAGTGGTTATTCCGGCCGAGTTGATCGATACGGCAGTCGAGGCGATCATCAGGGCTGCGCATACCGGCAAGATCGGCGATGGCAAGATCTTCATTTCTACGGTGGAACAGGTCATTCGCATCCGCACCGGGGAGACCAACGAGACTGCGCTGTAGATCCGGTAACCGGACAGAACGGGAGAATCGATTTGCCGGTCTGTCCGGCATGCGTATAATGCGCACTTTGCCGGGGGTTGTTCCATGCGCATCATCCAGAAAGCACTGACCTTTGACGACGTTCTGCTCGTTCCTGCCTATTCCAACGTGTTGCCGCGCGATGTCGGCCTGCGTACCCAGCTTACCCGTAACATCAACCTGAACATCCCGTTGGTCTCCGCGGCGATGGATACCGTTACGGAATCCCGCCTGGCGATCGCCCTGGCACAAGAGGGCGGTATCGGTATCATGCACAAGAACATGTCAGCCTATGCGCAGGCTGCACAGGTCGCCAAGGTAAAACGTTTCGAGAGCGGCGTGGTCAAGGATCCCATCACCATCACGCCGGACATGACGGTACGTAATGTACTGGCGCTGACGCGCCAGCACCGGATCTCCGGCTTGCCGGTGGTGCAGGGCAAGCAGCTGGTCGGCATCGTCACCAACCGCGACCTGCGCTTTGAAAACAACCTGGACCAGCCGATCCAGAACATCATGACACCGCGCGAGCGGCTGATCACCGTCAAGGAGAACGCCAGTCTGGATGAGGCGCGCGGCCTGATGCACAAGCACCGCATCGAGCGCGTGCTGGTGGTCAATGATGCGTTTGAATTGCGCGGGCTGATGACGGTAAAGGACATTCTCAAATCCAGCGAGCATCCGCTGGCCTGCAAAGACGGCCTTGGCCGCTTGCGCGCCGGCGCGGCGGTCGGGGTGGGCGAGGGCACGGAAGAGCGTGTCAGGCTGCTGGTTGAGGCCGGGGTGGACGTGATCGTGGTGGATACCGCACACGGTCATTCGCAAGGTGTGCTGGATCGTGTCAAGTGGGTCAAGAGCAATTTCCCGCAGGTTGAAGTGGTCGGCGGCAACATTGCCACCGGGGGGGCGGCGCAGGCGTTGCTGGATCATGGCGCGGACGGCGTGAAGGTCGGCATCGGCCCCGGTTCGATCTGCACCACGCGCATCGTCGCGGGTGTCGGTGTGCCGCAGATCGCGGCGATCCAGAACGTGGCGAAGGTCTTGCAAGGTACCGGCGTACCGCTGATCGCCGACGGTGGGATCCGTTATTCCGGCGACATCGCCAAGGCGGTCGCGGCGGGTGCGCATGCCGTGATGCTCGGCGGGCTGTTCGCCGGGACCGAGGAGGCTCCGGGCGAGATCGAGCTGTTCCAGGGGCGCTCCTACAAGTCATACCGCGGTATGGGCAGCCTGGGTGCGATGCAGCAGGGCTCCAGCGACCGTTACTTCCAGGAAGGCGAGGGCAACCAGGACAAGCTGGTGCCGGAGGGCGTCGAGGGCCGCGTTCCGTATAAGGGCAGCGTGCTGGCGGTGATCCACCAGCTGATGGGCGGATTGCGCGCCAGCATGGGTTACCTGGGCTGCGCCGACATCACCACCATGCACACCAAGGCCGAGTTCGTCGAGATCACCTCCTCCGGCATCCGCGAATCGCATGTGCACGATGTGCAGATCACCAAGGAAGCGCCGAATTACCACATTGACTAGGATCGAGAATCTCTGATCAAGAAAAGATTGGTTCAGATCCTCGCTCCTGAATGAACATGCACAAAAAGATCCTCATCCTCGATTTCGGTTCCCAGTACACCCAACTCATCGCGCGCCGCGTGCGCGAGACTCATGTCTACTGCGAACTGCACCCGTGGGACATGGCGGAAGCCGATATTCGCGCCTTCGCACCGAGCGGGATTGTTCTGTCCGGCGGGCCGAATTCGGTCTATGAAGAAGAGACACCCAAGGCGCCGCAGATCGTGTTCGAACTCGGCGTGCCGGTGCTCGGCATCTGCTACGGCATGCAGACCATGGCGGCGCAACTGGGCGGCGCGGTGGAAAGCGGCAAGGTGCGTGAATTCGGCTACGCGGAGATCCGCGCGCAGGGGCATTCCGCGCTGCTGCGCGGCATTCAGGATAAGACCAATGCCGAGGGTCATGGCCTGATCGATGTGTGGATGAGCCACGGCGACAAGGTGACCGCATTGCCGCCGGGTTTTTCGGTGATCGCCGGCAATCCCGCCACGCCGATCGCCGGCATGGCCGATGAAACAAGGCGTTTTTACGCGCTGCAATTCCATCCCGAAGTGACACATACCCCGCAAGGCAAGGCGATCCTCGGCCGCTTCGTGCACGACATCTGCGGCTGTGCGCAGGACTGGAACATGCCGGACTACATCGGCGAGGCGGTGGAGAAGATACGCGCGCAGGTCGGCAAGGACGAAGTGATCCTGGGGCTATCCGGTGGAGTGGATTCCTCGGTGGCGGCGGCGCTGATCCATCGCGCCATCGGCGACCAGTTGACCTGCGTGTTCGTGGACAACGGCCTGCTGCGCCTCAACGAGGCCGAACAGGTGATGGAAACCTTCGCCAACCACTTGCACATGAAGGTCATCCATGTCGATGCCAGCGGCGAATTCATGAAGCATCTCGCGGGCGTGACCGACCCGGAGCAGAAGCGCAAGATCATCGGGCGCGAGTTCGTCGAAGTGTTCCAGCGCGAAGCCAAGAAGCTGCCACAGGCCAGGTGGCTCGCCCAAGGCACCATCTACCCGGACGTGATCGAATCCGCCGGCGCGAAGACCAAGAAGGCGCATACTATCAAGTCGCACCACAACGTCGGCGGCCTGCCGGAAAGCCTGCATCTCAAGCTGCTCGAACCGTTGCGCGAACTGTTCAAGGACGAGGTGCGCGAGCTGGGTGTCGCATTGGGCCTGCCGCACGGCATGGTGTACCGCCATCCGTTCCCCGGCCCCGGACTCGGGGTGCGCATCCTCGGCGAGGTGAAACGCGAATACGCGGACCTGCTGCGCCGCGCCGACGCGATCTTCATCGAGGAGCTGAACACCACCAAAGATGTAGACGGCAAGTCCTGGTACGAGAAGACCTCGCAGGCCTTCACGGTATTCCTGCCGGTCAAGAGCGTCGGCGTGATGGGCGACGGACGCACCTACGAGTGGGTGGTCAGCCTGCGCGCGGTGCAGACGCAGGACTTCATGACCGCACACTGGGCGCACCTGCCGTACGAATTGCTGGGCAAGGTCTCCAACCGCATCATCAATGAAGTGCGCGGCATCAACCGCGTGGTATACGACATCTCCGGCAAGCCCCCCGCCACGATCGAGTGGGAGTAGCGCACTCGGAAGATTGAGCGGGTTATCCCGGGGAGGGCGGAGCAGGGGCTCCGCCTGCGGTGGTGGCGAGGCCGACACGGCGTGGCGCAGCCGGTGGTGTCGGAAGGTTCGAACGAATTGCGGAGTTTCACAGCACTGACATAAAATCAAAGTAATCTGGCAGCATGTCATACATACGGGAGCCCCCCATGGCGGCAGATAGCGAGATACACATGGCAGATCTGGATTCGATACTGGATCGCTACGCCCGTGACCCGAATGCCTTGCTGCAGGTGTTGCGCGAGGTGCAGGAGCTGCACGGATACATTCACCCGGCTGCGATCAGTCACATCGGTGTGAAGCTCGGCATCCCACGCGCGCGGGTCGAGGGTGTCGCCGGCTTCTATTCCTTCCTGCACTTGCAGCCGCACGGCGAATACCGTGTGCTGTTCTCCGACAACATCACCGACCGCATGCTGGGCAGCCAGGCACTGATGGAGCAGATGTGCCGGCAGTTGTGGCTGCAGCCTAGCAAGGTCTCGGAAGACGGTCTGGTCAGCATCGGCACCACATCCTGCACCGGCATGTGCGACCAGGGGCCGGCGATGCTGGTCAACGGTCGCACCATCACGCGCCTGACCCACCAGCGCGTGCAGGAGATCGGCAGCCTGATCCGCAACCGAACGCCGCTAAGCGACTGGCCTGCCGATTTCTTCAGCGTGGCAGACAATATCCGCCGCAGCGGCCCGTTGCTCGACAACAACATCGCTCCCGGCGATACGCTGCGTGCCGCCCTGGCGCTTGGCAGTGAGAACATCGTCGCAGCAGTGAAGAATTCCGGCCTGCGCGGGCGCGGCGGCGCGGGCTTCCCCACCGGGCTGAAATGGGAGGCGTGCCGCAACGCGCCGGGTTCTGAACATTACGTGGTATGCAACGCCGACGAGGGCGAGCCCGGCACCTTCAAGGACCGCGTACTGCTCACTTCTCATGCCGATCTGGTGTTCGAAGGCATGACGCTGTGCGCGCTGGCCATCGGCGCGCGGTATGGTTTCCTCTATCTGCGCGGCGAATACCGCTATCTGCTCGAACCGTTGCAGGCTGTGCTGCAACGCCGTCGCGACAACAATCTGCTGGGCAGGGACATCCTCGGCCAGCCCGGCTTCGACTTCGACATCGCCATCCACCTCGGTGCGGGCGCCTATATCTGCGGCGAGGAATCGGCGCTGATCGAATCGCTTGAGGGCAAGCGCGGTGTGCCGCGCAGCCGCCCGCCGTTCCCGGTGATACACGGCTACCTGCAACAGCCGACCGCCGTGGACAATGTCGAGACCTTCTGTCAGGCGGCGCTGGCGATGCAGATCGGGGCAGAGAACTATCGCGCCATCGGCACGGAAAGATCCACCGGCAGCAAGCTGATCTCGGTGTCCGGCGATTGCCCGCGCCCCGGCATCTACGAATACCCGTTCGGGGTGACGGTGCGCCAGGTGCTGCAGGACTGCGGTGCGGTGAACACGCGCGCGGTGCAGGTCAGCGGTCCTTCCGGCGTGTGCGTCGCGGAGAGTGAATTCGACCGCAGGCTGGGCTTCGAGGATCTGCCCACCGCGGGCGCGTTCATGGTGTTCGATGACAGCCGCGACCTGTTCGAGGTGGCGCGCAACTTCGTGCATTTCTTCGCGCACGAGAGCTGCGGCTTCTGCACGCCGTGCCGCGTCGGCACGTCGATGCTGAGACAAACCATGGACAAGATCGCCGCCGGGCACGGTACGCGCCACGATCTGAACGAGATCGAGCATCTGGACCAGGTGTTGCAGACCAGTTCGCACTGCGGACTGGGGCGCAGCGCCTGCAATCCGGTTCTGCATACACTCAGGCATTTCCGCCCCGCCTACGAGAACCGCCTGAAGTCGCTGGACTTCGAGCCGGCCTTCGATCTCGACGGCGCACTGGCGCGGGCACGCCAGATGACCGGGCGGGACGATGCCGGGGCACATCTGAGGACAGAAGAGACATGAACGACACTTTCCAGCTCGATGGCACGGAAGTACCCTTCGAGGCAGGCCAGACCGTGATGCAGGCTGCCCTGGCGGCCGGGCGCTATATCCCGCACCTGTGCTACCACCCGGAGTTCAAGCCGCACGGCAGCTGCAAGGTATGCACGGTCAAGGTCAACGGCCGCACTGCCGCCTCATGCACCATGCCAGCCGAGGCCGGGCTCGATGTGGAAAGCGATATAGAGGAGATGAACGGCCTGCGCCGCACGCTGGTGCAGATGCTGTTCGCCGAGGGCAACCACTTCTGCCCGTCGTGCGAAAAGAGCGGCAACTGCATGTTGCAGGCGCTGGGCTACGACCTCGAAGTGCATACCGCCGGTTTCCGCCACCTGTATCCGGACCGCCCGCTGGACGCCTCGCACCCGGACATCCTGCTCGATCTCAACCGCTGCATCCTGTGCGAACTGTGCGTGCGCGCATCTTCCGAGGTGGACGGCAAGAACGTGTTCGCGCTGTCGGGGCGCGGCATCACCAAGCATCTCATCGTCAATGCGGAATCCGGCAAGCTGGTGGATACCGACATCGCCCTGACCGACAAGGCGATGCAGGTCTGTCCGGTCGGCGTGATCCTGCCCAAGCGCGTCGGTTTCAGCGTGCCGATCGGCAACCGGAAATACGACCAGCGACCGATCAGCGCGCAGGCGCTGGACGACGCGCCGCGCCCGGCTGACGCTGGCGGCGATTGTTCGGCCTGCGAGGGGACGCCATGAACAGAAAACTGCGCATCGCGACCACCTCGCTCGCCGGTTGTTTCGGCTGTCACATGTCCTTTCTCGACATCGACGAGCGGCTGCTTGCGCTGCTCGACCTTGTCGAGTTCGACCGTTCGCCGATCACCGACATCAAGCACTGTTCTGCATGCGACATCGGCATCATCGAGGGCGGCATCTGCAATGCGGAGAACGTGCATGTGCTGCGCGAATTCAGGAAGAACTGCAAGATCCTGATCGCCATCGGCTCCTGCGCCATCACGGGTGGCCTGCCCGCGCAGCGCAACCACCTCGACCTTGGAAGCTGCCTGACCGAGGTGTACCTGACCGAGCCTGGGCTGGCGCACGGCCATATCCCGAACGACCCGGAGTTGCCCCTGCCGCTGGACAAGGTGCACCCGTTGCACGAAGTGGTGAAGATCGATTACTTCATCCCCGGCTGTCCGCCGTCGGGCGACGCCATCTGGAAGTTCCTCACCGACCTGATCGCGGGCAAGACGCCCGAACTCGGGCATGGGCTGATCCAATATGACTGACATGAACAACCTGGAAACTGCCGCACACCCCGAAAACCTGCGCCGCGTCGCCATCGATCCGGTGTCGCGCGTCGAAGGACACGGCAAGGTGACGCTGCTGCTCGACGAGAACGACCGCGTGCACCAGGTGCGCCTGCATATCGTCGAATTCCGCGGCTTCGAGAAGTTCATCCAGGGGCGGCCCTACTGGGAGGCGCCGGTGATGGTGCAGCGGCTGTGCGGCATCTGCCCGGTGAGCCACCATATCGCCGCCAGCAAGGCGATGGACATGATCGTCGGCGCGACACTTACGCCGACTGCGGAAAAGGTGCGGCGGCTGATGCACTACGGGCAGATATTGCAATCGCACGCGCTGCATTTCTTTCACCTGTGCTCGCCCGATCTTTTGTTTGGCTTCGATTCGGATGTGGCGAAGCGCAACATCGTCGGCATCGCTGCCGCCTATCCGGAGATCGCCAAACAGGGAGTGCTGCTGCGCAAGTACGGGCAGGAAGTGATCCGCGTCACGGCGGGCAAGCGCGTACACGGCACCGGCTCGATCCCCGGCGGCGTGAACAAGAACGTCAGCGCGGAAGAGCGCGATTACCTGCTGAAGGACATCGGGCAGATGGTCGAATGGAGCCGTGCGGCGGTCGGCATCGCGCGCCAATTGTTCGAGCAGAACCTCGACCTCTACAACGGCTTCGGGCGCTTCAAGGCGCACACGCTGAACCTGGTGCGCGCCGATGGTGCGCTGGACCTGTACCACGGCGGGTTGCGTGCACGCGACATGGACGGCAACACGTTGTTCGATCACTACGATTACTCGCACTATTGGGATGTGATCTTCGAGGACGTGAAACCGTGGTCTTACATGAAGTTCCCGTTCCTGCGCAGCCTCGGCCCGGAAAATGGATGGTATCGCGTCGGGCCGCTGAGCCGCGTGACGCAGTGCGACTTCATCCCCACGCCGCTGGCGAACCAGGCGCGCATGGCCTTCATGGCGTTCAACGGCGGCACGGCAGCGGGAGCGACGCTGGGCTTCCACTGGGCGCGCATGATCGAGATGTTGCATGCCGCAGAGCTCATCCAGGAACTGCTATGCGACGCCGACCTGCAAGGCAACGATCTGGTCAACACCGGCAAACGGCAGGAGCGCGGCGTCGGCGTGATCGAAGCACCGCGCGGTACGCTGATCCACCACTACAAGGTGGACGAGCACGACCAGATCGTGCGCTGCAACCTGATCGTCTCCACCACGCACAACAACCAGGCGATGAACGAGGCGATCCGCCAGGTGGCGCGGCAATACATCGACGGGCGCAAGCTCACCGAAGGCCTGCTCAACCACATCGAGGTGGCGATCCGCGCCTTCGATCCCTGCCTGTCCTGCGCGACGCACGCATTGGGCAAGATGCCGCTGGAAGTGGAGCTGCTGGATGCGCAAGGCGGCATGGTCGATACGCTGCTGCGCTCGTCCGATGGTGCATCCTGCTCTCCGGGCTGATGGCTGCGCCTGTCCTGGTTTTTGCCATCGGCAACGAATCGCGCGGCGACGATGCGCTTGGGCCGCTGCTGTTGCGCAGCCTGGAAGGCTCGGAGGAGATAGCGGGGCGGGTCGAGCTGATCGAGGATTACCAGTTGCAGGTCGAGCATGTCATCGACCTGCTCGACCGTAGCACGGTGCTGTTCGTCGATGCCGACATGTCATGCATCGAGCCGTTCCATTTCTCCGAGATCGCCGCCGCAAGGGACGGCAGCTACACCAGTCATGTGATGACCCCGTTCGCGCTGCTGCATACCTACCGCCAGGTGTACGGGATGGAAGCGCCACCCGCTTTCCTGTTGAGCATACGCGGCTACGATTTCGAGCTGGGCAACCCGCTGAGCGACAGGGCCGCGGCCAATCTGGAACTTGCCGCGAGGCTGGCCCGCAAATTGTGTGCCGGTACGGGCTTGCATCGCTGGCGCCAGCACCTGCCGGGGGTATGACAGGGTGTGCGCATAACTCGGGGGACAGACATGCATGAGATGTCACTGGCCGAAAGCGTGCTGCAAACCATCGAGGATGCGGCGCAGAAGCAGGGATTCACGCGAGTCAGGACGGTGTGGCTGGAGATCGGCCAGTTAGCCTGTGTTGAAAAGGAAGCAATGCGTTTTTGTTTCGATGCGGTGATGCGCGGCAGCATCGCGGAACAGGCGCGCCTGGAGATCGTCGAGACGGCAGGGCGCGGCCGGTGTGTAAAATGCCAACTTGAGATCCCGGTCACAGCGCTTTACGAGCCATGCCCGAACTGCGGCAGTTACGAGGTGCGCGTGACCGGCGGCGATGAAATGCGGGTCAAAGAGTTGGAAGTCGAATAAGAGGCAGATATGTGCATGACCTGCGGATGCGGTAGTGGTCAGACCCTTATTAACGGGAAGCCGTTGCATAAGCCACACCGGCACGGAGAGCCGCTGCGCTTCCGTGCGCACGAGGACGCATCACAGATTTCTGGCGCGCATGTGAAAGATGTGAGCACCTCGCGAATTGTCAAGCTAGAACAGGACCTTCTCGCCAAGAACAATAACTATGCCGAAGCGAACCGCCGCTACTTGTCCGCGCGGGGTATTTTCGCGCTCAACCTGGTGTCCAGTCCCGGCTCGGGCAAAACCACCCTGCTGGTGAAAACCATCGCCGCGTTGAGTGGGGTGCAGCCGCTCGCGGTCATCGAGGGCGACCAGCAGACCGAGAACGATGCGATGCGTATCCGCGCTGCCGGTGCGCCGGCGCTGCAGATCAATACCGGCAAGGGCTGCCATCTGGACGCACAGATGGTCGGCCAGGCGATACAGCGGCTGGGTCTGCAGGACGACAGCCTGCTGCTGGTCGAGAACGTCGGCAATCTGGTCTGTCCGGCCAGCTTCGATCTGGGCGAGGCGCACAAGGTGGTGATCCTGTCGGTGACCGAGGGCGAAGACAAGCCGCTCAAGTACCCCGACATGTTCCGTGCGGCCGGCCTGATGCTGCTCAACAAGTGCGACCTGTTGCCGTACCTGGACTTCGATGCCGGTCTTGCCATCGAATACGCGCGCCGCATCAATCCTGCGCTGCAGGTGATCCGCATCTCGGCAACCAGCGGTGAGGGGATGCAGGAATGGCTGGAATGGATCAGGCAGGGCTGCCGTACCGCGGTCATACAACGCCCTGTCGCAACAGAAACGGAAGCCTGATTTGCCGCAACACAGCCCCGACACCATCATCGCGCTGCCCTGGGCCGCTCCCTCCGTTCTGGCCTGCGGTGCGTGGCTCAAGAACACGGTCTGCGTCACGCGCAACGGCGAGGCGCATGTCTCGCAGCTGATCGGCGATCTCGGCAGCGCCGAGGCGCGACAGATGCTGGATGACACCGTGGCGCGCCTGTGCAATTCACTCGATGTGCAGCCCGTGATCGTGGCGCACGACCTGCATCCGGATTTCTACAGCACCCGGTTCGCCCAAACCTATGCCGCGCAGCGCGGTCTGCCGGTCGTCGCCGTGCAGCATCACCACGCGCATGTCGCCGCGATCTGCGCCGAACACCATATCGGCGAAGCGGTGCTCGGACTGGCCCTGGACGGCGTGGGACTGGGCACGGACGGCACGCCGTGGGGCGGTGAGCTGCTGCGCGTCGAGGGGGCGCGCTTCGAGCGCCTCGGGCATCTGGCGCCGCTGCGCATGCCCGGCGGCGACCGCGCCGCGCAGGAACCGTGGCGCATGGCGGCGGCGGTGCTGTTCCAACTGGGGCGCGGCGACGAGATCGCGCGGCGTTTTCCGCACCAGCCGGGGGCGCAGACGGTAGTAACGATGTTGCAACGGAATTTGAACTGCCCGATCACTTCCAGCACCGGGCGGCTGTTCGATGCCGTGGCGGGACTGCTTGGCGTGAACGAGATCCAGTCCTTCGAGGCGCAGGCCGCGATCCAGCTGCAGGAACGCGCGCAGGCTCACGGGCAGGTCGCGCCGCTGGCGGGAGGCTGGCGCATCGATGAAAGCGGCATGCTGGATTTTTCTCCGCTGCTTGCGGCGCTGGCCGACCACCCCAAAGGAAGCGATAGCACGGGCCACGGGGCGGCACTGTTCCATGCCACGCTCGCCGCGGGCCTGGCCGAACTGACGGACCGGGCCGCGCAGCGATACCGGATCGGCCGGGTCACGCTGGGTGGCGGCTGCTTCTATAACGGCATTCTGCGGGATGCCCTGTCCGGAAGCCTGGCTGCGCGCGGCTTGCAGGTGCTGGAGGCGCAGTCGGTGTCGCCGGGCGACAGCGCGATCTCGCTTGGCCAGGCGTGGGTCGCGCTGCAATCCATCAAACAGGAAATATAAACATGTGCCTCGCGATTCCCGCCTGCGTCGAACAGATCATTTCCGGAGACAGCGCCATCGTCAACCTCGGCGGGGTGCGCAAGGAAGTGTCGCTTGCGCTGGTCGATGACATCGCGGTGGGCGACTACGTGATCGTGCATGTCGGCTTCGCCTTGCAGAAACTCGATCCGGAGGAGGCGGCGCAGACGCTGGCGCTGTTCGCCGAGATCGGCGGAGCCGCGCCGCAATGAGATATGTGGACGAGTTCCGCGATGGCGCGCTGGCCCGCAACATCGCCGCAAACATCGCGCGCGAGGCCGATCCCGGCCGCCGCTACCATCTGATGGAGTTCTGCGGCGGCCATACCCACGCGATCTCGCGCTACGGCATCGCCGACCTGCTGCCCGCCAACGTGCGCATGATCCACGGCCCGGGTTGCCCGGTATGCGTGCTGCCGGCGGGGCGGGTGGAAAACGCGATCCAACTGGCGCAGACCCCGGGCATCACGCTGTGTTGCTATGGCGACATGCTGCGCGTGCCGGCAGCCGACGGCATGAGCCTGCTGAAGGCGAAGGCGGGCGGCGCCGACGTGCGCATGGTGTATTCCAGCGCCGACGCGGTGAGGGTCGCGCAGGAGAACCCGCAGCGGCAGGTGGTGTTCCTCGGCATCGGCTTCGAGACCACCACGCCGCCGACGGCGGTGGCGATCAAACAGGCGCAGGCGCTCGGCCTCGTGAATTTCAGCGTGTTCTGCAACCATGTCCTGACGCCGTCGGCGATCTCGCATATCCTCCAGTCGCCGGAGATCCGCCAGCTCGGCGTGCTGACGCTGGACGGCTTCATCGGCCCGGCGCATGTCTCGACGGTGATCGGCAGCCGGCCCTATGAATACTTTGCCGAAGAGTTCCAGAAGCCGGTGGTGATCGCCGGCTTCGAGCCGCTCGATGTGATGCAGGCCATCCTGATGCTGGTGCGCCAGCTCAACGAGGGGCGTGCCGAGGTGGAGAACGAATTCTCGCGGGCGGTGACGCGCGACGGCAACGTCAAGGCGCAGCTGCTGGTGGCGGAAGTGTTCGAGCTGCGCCGCGTGTTCGAGTGGCGCGGGCTGGGTCGGATACCGTACAGCGCGCTGCGCATCAAGGCGCAGTATGCCGGCTACGACGCGGAATCCCGCTTCGGGATATTGCCGCTGTCGATCCCCGACAACCGCGCCTGCCAGTGCGGCGCGATCCTGCGTGGCGTCAAGCGGCCGCGGGACTGTGAGCTGTTCGGCACGGTCTGCACACCGGCCACTCCGGTCGGTTCCTGCATGGTGTCGAGCGAGGGCGCCTGCGCGGCGCATTACAGTTATGGAAGATTCAGAGAGGCAGCCTGATGAGTGCTAATAAATCGGCAAGTACGGTCAAACCCGGCTACACGCGCCCGCTCGACTTCAAGCATGGCCGCGTGGACATGACGCACGGCAGCGGCGGGCGCGCGATGGCGCAGCTGATCGACGAGCTGTTCGCGGCGGCGTTCGACAACGAGTTCCTGCGCCGGATGAACGACCAGGCGTGCTTCCCGGTGTCCGCCGGGCGCATGGTGATGTCCACCGACGGCCATGTCGTGTCGCCGCTGTTCTTCCCCGGCGGCGACATCGGCTGCCTGTCGGTGCATGGCACGATCAACGACGTCGCGATGTCGGGCGCGCGGCCGCTGTACCTTTCCGCGAGCTTCATCCTCGAGGAAGGTTTTCCGCTCGCCGACCTGAAGCGCATCGTCGAGTCGATGGCGCATGCGGCGCGCGTGGCGGGCGTGCCGATCGTCACCGGTGATACCAAGGTCGTGGAGCAGGGCAAGGGCGATGGTGTGTTCATCACCACCACCGGCATCGGCGTGGTGCCGGAGGGCATCGACATATCCGGCGAGCGCGCCCGGCCGGGCGACAGGATACTGGTGTCCGGGATGCTGGGCGACCACGGTGTGGCGGTGATGTCGCTGCGCGAGAACCTGACCTTCCACACCGGCATCCAGTCCGATACCGCGGCGCTGCACGAACTGGTGGCGGCGATGGTTGCGGTAGTGCCAAACATCCACGTGCTGCGCGACCCCACGCGCGGTGGCCTCGCCACCACGCTCAACGAGATCGCGCACCAGTCGGCGGCGGGCATGATGCTGCATGAGGACAGGCTGCCGATCCGCGAAGAGGTCAGGGCGGCCTGCGAATTCCTCGGGCTCGATCCGCTGTATGTCGCAAACGAAGGCAAGCTTGCGGCGATCTGCGCACCCGAAGATGCCGAACGCCTGCTGCAGGCGATGCGTGCGCATCCGCTTGGGCGCGATGCCGCCATCGTCGGCGAGGTGACCGAAGACCCGCATCACTTCGTGCAGATGGAGACCGCGTTCGGCGGGCGTCGCGTCGTCGACTGGCTGACCGGCGAGCAACTTCCCAGGATTTGTTGAGCCGTGAGAATCCTGTTCCTCACCCACAGCTTCAACAGCCTGGCGCAGCGCCTGTACATCGAGCTGACGCGGCGCGGCCACGAGGTATCGGTCGAGTTCGACATCAACGACGCGGTCACGGCGCAGGCGGCCGGGCTCTATCGGCCGGACCTGATCGTCGCGCCGTTCCTCAAGCGCATCATTTCCGAGGCGGTGTGGCGCAACCACACCTGTTTCGTGGTACACCCCGGCATCGTCGGCGACCGCGGTCCGTCGGCCCTGGACTGGGCGATCATGCGCGACTGTCCGGAATGGGGTGTCACGGTGTTGCAGGCCAACAGCGAGATCGACGCGGGGGACATCTGGGCGGCGGAGACCTTCCCGATGCGCTTCGCGAAGAAGAGCAGTTTGTACCGCAACGAAGTGAGCGAGGCGGCGGTACGCGCGGTACTGAAAGCAGTGGAGCGCCTCCAGAGCGGCCGTTTCCGGCCGCTGCCGCTGGACTATGCCGATCCTGCGGTGCGCGGCCGCTTGCACGCACCGATCAAACAGGCCGACCGCACCATCGACTGGCAGCGCGACGACACGCGCGCCGTGCTGAAGAAGATCCACGCCGCCGACGGTTTTCCCGGCGTACTCGATACGCTGTGCGGGGATGAACATTACCTGTTCGATGCCTGCGCCGAAGACACGCTGCGCGGCGGCGAACCGGGCGCGATCATCGCCAGGCGCAACGGCGCGGTTTGTCGTGCAACATCGGACGGCGCGGTGTGGATCGGCCATGTGAAGCGCAAGACCGACGGCGAGCCTGCGCTCAAATTACCCGCCACACTGGCGCTGGGTGAGCACCTCGCCAGCGTGCCGGAAGTGCCGCTCGATCCATTTTCGCCATACACTGGCGAAACCTGCCGCGACATCTGGTTCGAGCAGAGGAACAGCGTAGGCTACCTGCATTTTGCATTCTACAACGGCGCGATGAGCAGCGAGCAATGCGCGCGGCTGCGCGACGCCTACCTGGCCGCCACACAACGCGACGTGCGGGTGATCGTGCTGATGGGCGGCACGGACTTCTGGTCGAACGGCATCCACCTCAACTGCATCGAAGCCGCCGCCAGTCCGGCGGACGAGTCCTGGCGCAACATCAACGCGATGGACGACCTGGCACGCGCCATCGTCGCAACCGGCGGCCAGATCACCATCGCCGCGCTGCAGGGCAATGCCGGGGCGGGCGGCGTGTTCCTTTCGTTGGCGGCGGATCATGTCTATGCACGCGAGGGCGTGGTGTTCAACCCGCATTACAAGGGCATGGGCAACCTGTACGGCTCGGAATACTGGACCTACCTGCTGCCGGGGCGTGTGGGCGAGGCGAGGGCGGCAACGCTGACGCAGAACCGCCTGCCGGTGGGAACGGAAGAAGCGTGCGAGATGGGCCTGATCGACGGCTGCTTCGGGCCTGACCTGGCGGCCTTCCGGCGCGAGGTCGAGCGGATCGCCGAAGGGCTGGCCGCCAGCCCGGATCACCCCGCGCTATTGCAGGAAAAAATTGCCCGGCGCGAATGCGACGAGAGAACGAAGCCGCTGGACAGCTATCGCACCGAGGAACTGCAGCACATGAAGCTCAATTTCTACGGTTTCGATCCCAGCTACCATGTGGCGCGTTACAACTTCGTCTACAAGGTTCCCCATGCATGGACGCCGCTGTATCTGGCGCGGCACCGCCGCCTTGCGTCTTGCTTTGCTCCAGCAGCGCATCCGCTTCCTCCCCGGTAAGCGATCTCCAGGGCAGCGGCACCAGGCCGGGAACGCTCGCCATGTAGCGGCGGTAGGTGTCACCGTGGTAAACCAGCAGCTTCTTCTCCTCCAGGCGCGACCCGACGATGAAATAAACCGTGATCATCGCGCTGGACAACAGCGTCGCCGCGCTCATGTCGCGCGTCCAGACCATGACCAGGCCGAAGAAATACCAGGGGTGCCGCACGAAGCGGTGGAACCGGGAAAGATGGAAGTGTTCCTGATCCTCGACCCGCGCGATGCGGGATCTCAACTGGCGAAGGCCGAGGAATTCCTGCATGTCGTAGCTCCTGAGCGATAGCCAGAAGCCGAACAGCGCCGCCAGCGCCAGCCCGTTCGCCAGCCAGGCGGCGATTCCCTGCCAGCGCCACAACACCGGGCCGGGATCGTGGTAGGTGAGCCACAGGATCGGCAGCAGCAGGAGCACCGCCAGGATGTTGAAGGCCAGCCGGTAATACCGCATCAGGTTCGGGCAGGCTGCCGCCGCCCTGCGCTTCACCGCCAGCGAGGCCAACACCGAATGCAGGATGAAGTACCCGATCCAGGAAAACGACAGCAATGCCATGTTCGGCCAAGCGGATTCAGTCATGCGATATCGCCGCCTTTCTTCCGGGATGGGCAGGGTCGGATCTGGCTGATGACTGCTTGTTCAGAGCCGGGGTTGGCAGTAGGGTGGTGATGTCTGGTCCGTGCCGGATCAGAACTGCTTCCTGAAGGTTATCGCGCTGATCTTGTCTATGCTCACCACGGCATCGAAAAGAACCTTCCCGGAAAGCTGGGTGATATACACCACGGAGTCCCCGACCATGGTTACCGTCCCCTCGACCTGTTCGCCAGACTCGAGCGTGAGAGACACGCGTTCCTTCTTGAGGTCGACCAGGGCTTCCCTCATCGTCGTGCCCGCCTTCGGTTCGAACTTCAATATGCCGGCGGCGAAGGCGTCCGGTACCGGTAACACCGCCAACCCGGCAGCAAGCAGTAGAGCGTTCACTGATGTTTTCATGTATGCCACCTCTCCGATAATGTCCGGCAGGAAAGAACCAGGGCCGGGCTTGGAGAACCGGGCCATGATCGAAACCGTTATCTGTTCCGTTACCGTGGCGGCATTTTCCGCCATGCATCCCCGTTTGGCAATTCAGACATTGCCCGTACAATACGCGGCTTGCCATGAACATCCAGACCTTCCCTCATAGTCCCTACCGCCTGCACCGGCCGTTCGAACCAGCGGGCGACCAGCCCGCGGCCATCGCGCAACTGGTGGAGGGGATCGACGACGGGCTGGCGTTCCAGACGCTGCTCGGCGTGACCGGCTCGGGCAAGACGTTCACGATGGCGAACGTGATCGCGCGCACCGGGCGGCCGGCGATCGTCATGGCGCCGAACAAGACGCTGGCGGCGCAGCTGTATTCCGAGTTGCGCGATTTCTTCCCCGAGAACGCGGTGGAGTATTTCGTCTCCTATTACGACTACTACCAGCCCGAGGCCTATGTGCCGTCGCGCGACGTGTATATCGAAAAGGATTCCAGCATCAACGAGCAGATCGAGCAGATGCGCCTGTCCGCGACCAAGGCGCTGCTGGAGCGCGAGGATTCCGTGATCGTCGCGACGGTGTCGGCGATCTACGGCATCGGCGACCCGGTGGATTACCACGGCATGATCCTGCACCTGCGGCACAACGAAAAGATGGCGCAGCGCGACGTGATCAGGCGCCTCGTCGAGATGCAGTACGAGCGCAACGAGCTCGACTTTTCGCGCGGCAAGTTCCGCGTGCGCGGCGACGTGATCGACATCTTCCCGGCGGAAAGCAGCGAGCACGCGTTGCGCCTGACGCTGTTCGACGACGAGGTGGAAACGTTGTCGCTGTTCGACCCGCTTACCGGGCACATCCTGCAAAAAGTACCACGCTACACCGTCTATCCGTCCAGCCATTACGTCACGCCGCGCGCCACGGTGCTGGCCGCGCTGGAGACCATCAAGGTCGAGCTGGCCGGGCGCATCGCGTTCTACCAGCGCGAGAACAAGCTGGTCGAGGCGCAGCGCATCGAGCAGCGCACCCGCCACGACATCGAGATGCTCAACGAGATCGGCTTCTGCAAGGGTATCGAGAACTATTCGCGCCACCTGTCGGGGCGCAAGCCGGGCGAACCGCCGCCGACGCTGCTGGATTACCTGCCGCCGAACGCGCTGATGTTCATCGACGAGAGCCATGTCACCATCCCGCAGGTCGGCGGCATGTACAAGGGCGACCGCGCGCGCAAGGAGAACCTGGTCAACTACGGTTTCAGGTTGCCTTCCGCGATGGACAACCGCCCACTGCGTTTCGACGAATTCGAGCGCGTGATGCGCCAGTCCATCTTCATCTCGGCGACCCCGTCGACCTATGAAGCCGAGCACGCCGGGCAGGTGGTCGAGCAGGTGGTGCGCCCGACCGGGCTGGTGGATCCGCAGATCGAGGTGCGCCCGGCCACGCACCAGGTGGACGACCTGATGTCCGAGGTCAACCTGCGCGTGGAGCAGGGCGAGCGCGTGCTGGTGACCACGCTGACCAAGCGCATGGCGGAGCAGCTGACCGAGTATTTTGCCGAGCACGGCATCAAAGTGCGCTACCTGCATTCCGACGTGGAGACCGTGGAGCGCGTCGAGATCATCCGCGACCTGCGTCTCGGCATGTTCGATGTGCTGGTCGGCATCAACCTGTTGCGCGAAGGGCTGGACATCCCCGAGGTGTCGCTGGTCGCGATACTCGACGCGGACAAGGAAGGCTTCCTGCGCTCCGAGCGCTCCCTGATCCAGACCATCGGCCGCGCCGCGCGCCATCTCAACGGCAAGGCGCTGCTGTATGCCGACCGGATCACCGACTCGATGCGCCGCGCGATCGACGAGACCGAGCGCCGCCGCACCAGGCAGGTGGCGTACAACTTCGCGCACGGCATCACCCCGCAGGGCGTACAGAAGCGCATCAAGGACATCATCGAGGGCATGTACGAACCGGAGGCGGCGCGCAGCCAGCTCAAGGCCGCGCAAACCCAGGCGAAATACCTGGCGATGGGCGAAAAGGAAGTATCGAAAGAGATCGCCCGGCTGGAGAAAGATATGCTGCAAGCCGCGAAGAACCTGGAGTTCGAGCGTGCCGCGGAGCTGCGCGACCAGTTGAAGAAACTGCGCGAGGGCGTGTTCTTGTCGACGCTGTAGGGCTTGGCGGATATACCCGGGAACCTTGCGCCTGGCGGGTTAAGCGCCGTATTCGCTTTCGCGGCAAGCATCACCCCAAAACACTGTGAAAGCATCGCCACGGGCTGCGCTTCCGCCCTGCGCTCGGGTATAATGCGCGCCTTTGTAAATTACCCGATAGGAGGATGTTGTGCCTATTTATGCTTACGGTTGTTCCAGTTGCGGCCTGCAAAAAGACGTGCTGCAGAAAATGAACGATGCGCCGCTCACCACTTGCCCGGAATGCGGCATGGAGACTTTCACCAAGCAACTGACCGCCGCCGGTTTCCAGTTGA
This sequence comes from Gallionella sp., assembly GCA_044230015.1. Classification (GTDB taxonomy): domain Bacteria; phylum Pseudomonadota; class Gammaproteobacteria; order Burkholderiales; family Gallionellaceae; genus Gallionella. The sequence continues at coordinate 21,670 of JBGARW010000009.1, forward strand.
AGGGTAACGGCTATTACGCCACCGACTTCAAGAGCCCGCCCAAACCCGAACCCGCCAGCACACCTTGCTGTGGCGGCGGTTCCTGTTCGGCGGCAAGCTGATTAGCCGATGAAGAAATATTTCATCACCGGCCTGCTGGTCTGGATACCGCTCGGCATCACCCTGTGGGCGCTGGACCTGGTCATCGGCACGATGGACCAGACGCTGCTGCTGCTGCCGGAGCAGTGGCATCCGGACAAGCTGCTGCCTTTCCACGTTCCCGGCCTGGGCATCATCCTGACGCTGGGCGTGGTGCTGCTGACCGGCCTGCTGATGCGCAACGTGTTCGGCCAGCGGCTGTGGGAGGCATCGGAAAGGGCGATGCTGCATGTGCCGTTCGTCGGCAGCATCTACAAGGGCGTCAAGCAGGTCAGCGATACCCTGCTGTCCGGCAACGGCAACTCGTTCCGCAAGGTGCTGCTGGTGCGCTATCCCCACCCCGAGGCCTGGTCGCTGGCGTTCCAGACCAGTGTGCCGGGCGAGGTGGCCGACCGGTTCGACGAGGAATATGTCGCGGTGTTCATTCCCACCACCCCGAGCCCGGTGAACGGTTTCTACTTCTATGTGCGCAAGGCCGATACCATCGAGCTCGACATGACGGTGGACGTGGCATTGCGCTCCATCGTCTCGATGGGAGTGGTGGCGGATCCGGAAGCCGCGAAGCATCGCGCGCCCCAAGAACAAAAGACAAACTGACCCTGTATTTCCCATAGAAACCGAACCATGCGAACTCATTATTGCGGACTGCTCAACACCGATCAACTCGACCAGACTGTCAGCCTGTGCGGCTGGGCGCACCGCCGCCGCGACCACGGCGGGGTGATCTTCATCGACCTGCGCGACCGCGAAGGGCTGGCGCAGGTCGTTTGCGACCCGGACCGCCCGGAGATGTTCGGCATCGCCGAGTCGGTGCGCAACGAATACGTGCTGCGCGTCACCGGCAAGGTGCGCCGCCGCCCGGCGGGCACGACCAACACCAACATAGGCAGCGGCGAGATCGAGGTGCTGTGCCACGAGATCGAGGTGCTGAACACCTCGGTGACCCCGCCGTTCCAGCTCGACGACGAGAACCTTTCCGAGAACGTGCGCCTGACCCACCGTGTGGTCGACCTGCGCCGCCCGCAGATGCAGAGGAACATGATGCTGCGCTACAAGGTGGCGATGGCGTTCCGCCGCTTCCTCGATAGCCGCGGCTTCATCGACATCGAGACACCGATGCTGACCAAGTCCACGCCGGAAGGCGCACGCGACTACCTGGTGCCGTCGCGCGTGCATCCCGGCGAGTTCTTCGCGCTGCCGCAGTCGCCGCAGCTGTTCAAGCAGATGCTGATGGTGGCGGGCTTCGACCGCTATTACCAGGTCACCAAATGTTTCCGCGACGAGGATCTGCGCGCCGACCGCCAGCCGGAATTCACCCAGGTGGACATCGAGACCTCGTTCCTGAACGAGACGCAGATCACCGCGCTGATGGAAGAACTGATCCGCACGGTGTTCAAGGAAGCGCTGGATGTCGAATTGCCCGACCCGTTCCCGCGTCTGACCCATGCCGAGGCGATGCGGCGCTACGGCTCGGACAAGCCGGATCTGCGCGTGACATTGGAGTTGACCGAGGTGACCGATGCGGTCAGGGATGTGGCCTTCAAGGTCTTTTCCGGCCCTGCCACCAGTGGCGGGCGCGTCGCGGCGCTGCGCGTGCCGGGCGGCGCTGTGCTTACCCGCGGCGAGATCGACGGCTACACCGAGTTCGTGAAGATCTACGGGGCGAAGGGGCTGGCCTACATCAAGGTCAACGATATCACGCAGCTCAACGAGGCCGGCCTGCAATCGCCGATCGTGAAGAACCTCCACGAGGCGGCGCTGAAGATCATCATCGAACGCACCGGCGCGCAGAACGGCGACCTGATCTTCTTCGGCGCCGACAAGACCAAGATCGTCAACGACGCGCTTGGTGCGTTGCGCAGCAGGATCGGCCACGAAAAGGGCTATGTCAACGGCAAGGCCTGGGAACCGCTGTGGGTGGTCGATTTCCCGATGTTCGAATATGACGAGGAGGATAAACGCTGGACGGCCTGCCACCACCCGTTCACCGCGCCCAAGGACGAGCATCTGGAATTCCTGGAAAGCGATCCGGGGCGCTGCCTGGCGAAGGCCTACGACCTCGCCCTGAACGGCTGGGAACTCGGCGGCGGCTCGGTGCGTATCCACCGCGAAGCGGTGCAGTCGCAGGTGTTCCGCGCGCTCAACATCGGCGCGGAAGAGGCGCAGCTCAAATTCGGCTTCCTGCTCGACGCGCTGCAATACGGTGCGCCGCCCCACGGCGGGCTGGCGTTCGGGCTGGACCGCATCGTCACCATGATGACCGGCGCCGAGTCGATCCGCGACGTGATCGCCTTCCCCAAGACGCAGCGCGCGCAATGCCTGCTGACCCAGGCGCCGAGCGCGGTGGACGAGAAACAGTTGCGCGAACTGCACATCCATCTGCGCAAACAGGTGCAGACCTCGGTGGAAGTCGCCAAGGGTTGACGGTGGGGCGTTCGCTGCGTTTTTTCTGGATATTGGCGGCGGCACTGCTGTGGCTGCCGTCCGGGCAGGCAGAACCGGTGATGCAGGCCGACTTTCCGGTCATCGCGGTGGCCGAACTGCCCGCCGAGGCGCGCGATACCTTGCGTATCATCCAGCAGGGCGGGCCGTTTCCCTATGAGCGCGACGGTGCGGTGTTCAGGAACTACGAGCGCATTCTGCCGCAGCAGCCGCGCGGCTGCACCTCCGACACGTTACTGACGAAGTCAGCCGCTTGCGGGAGGAAGTGCGAGGCGGGCGCTCCCGCACCAAAGGGCTCCGCCCCACCGTGTCGCGCCCGCTACCGTGAATACACGGTCAAGACGCCCGGCGTGCGCCATCGCGGCGCACGCCGTATCGTGTGCGGAGAACCGGTCGAATGTTATTACTCTGCCGATCATTACAGGACTTTCAAGCGCATCCGGGAATAGCCATGAATATGCTGGCACAACAACTGAACGATACCGCTGCTGCGGGCAGCTACACGCTGCAATGCGGCGTGGAGGAGCTGCGCAACGCGGCAAGTGAGGCTGGCCTCGCGCTGTTCGATGCCGACCTGAAAGGGACCAAGGGCAAGCAGAACCTGCTCGATGCGTTGGCACGCGCTGCCGCTTTCCCGCCGGAGTTCGGGGCGAACTGGGATGCGCTGGCGGATGCGCTGTGCGACCTGTCATGGCATGGCGCGGCGGCTGGTTATGTGCTGCTGCTGCGCAATGTCAGCGACACCTTCGGCCTGTCCGCGAACGACCGCGAGATCGCGCAGGATATCCTCGCCGACACGGTGGTGTACTGGCGGCAGCGCAACAAGCCGTTCTGGGTATTTTTTGCCTGACCTCATCTCATCGGCGATACTGTGTTGGCATCCTCGTTCGCTCCTAGTCGTGTAACGGCGACACGTTACTGGCAAAGCCAGCCGATTGCGGGAGCCGTTACTTGGCCGTTCCTCACGCACCAAAGGGCTACGCCTACACCGTCTCGGAACGGCACAAGCACTGCCAGCGTCGCTCACTCGTTGCCGCCTTGTCTCGCCTTCGAACTGAGGCCAGGTATATGACGTTGCGCTACAAACAGCCGGTTTCGGTGCTGGTGGTGGTTCACACCGGTGATCTCGAGGTGCTGCTGCTGGAGCGCGCCGATCATCCCGGATACTGGCAGTCGGTCACAGGCAGTTGTGAGCCGGGTGAGGCGTTACACGGCACGGCGGTCCGCGAAGTACGCGAGGAGACCGGGCTGGATGCGGCGCAATATGCATTGAGCGACTGGCAGGTTCAGAACGACTACGAGATCTACCCGCACTGGCGCCACCGTTACCCGCCCGGCATCACGCGCAATACCGAGCATGTGTTCGGCCTGCAACTGCCGCACCGTACCGGTGTCCGACTCGCGCCGCATGAACACTTGAACTTCCAGTGGCTGGCGTGGCAGGATGCGGCGGAAAAAGTCTTTTCACCGAGCAATCGTGCGGCGATACTGGAGCTGCCCGGGCGCACGAGCAGGAAAATGCCATGAACGAGAATGTCATCTCTATCCCGTATGACCACCCCGATGCTGCCCAGACCGGATGCAGCACGGTGCAGGCGTGGGCGAAGGTCCCCCGTGAACCCGGCCCCGCGGAGAAGGCTGGGCTGGTTGCGCGCATCAAGCACATGTTGCGCGAGCAGGATGCGGTGCTGGTGGCGCATTATTACGTGCATCCCGACTTGCAGGATCTGGCCGAGGAGACCGGCGGCATCGTCTCCGATTCGCTGGATATGGCCAACTTCGGCCATCAGCATCCGGCGAAGACCATCGTGGTCGCCGGCGTGCGTTTCATGGGCGAGACCGCGAAGATACTGAATCCCGAGAAGCGCGTGCTGATGCCGGATCTGGAGGCAGAATGTTCGCTGGACCTGGGTTGCCCGGCGGACGAGTTCAGCGCATTCTGCGACGCGCACCCAGACCGCACCGTGGTGGTGTATGCCAACACCAGCGCTGCGGTGAAGGCGCGTGCCGACTGGATGGTGACCAGCTCGATCGCATTGCCCGTCGTCAGACACCTCAAGGAACGCGGCGAGAAGATCCTCTGGGCGCCGGACCGGCATCTGGGCAGCTACGTGCAGGAACAGAGCGGCGCGGACATGCTGCTGTGGCAGGGCTCATGCATGGTGCACGATGAATACAAGGCGCGCGAGCTGCTCGAGCTGAAGGCGCAGCATCCGCAGGCCAGGGTGCTGGTGCATCCTGAGGCGCCGCGCGCGGTGGTCATGCTGGCGGATGTGGTCGGTTCCACGACGCAGCTCATCAGGGCGTCGCAGCAACTCGATGCAGTCGAATTCATCGTCGCTACCGACAATGGCATCCTGCACAAGATGCGCAGTCTGTCGCCGCACAAGGTGTTCATCGAGGCGCCCACCGCCGGGCACGGCGCAACCTGCGTCAGTTGCAGCCATTGCCCGTGGATGGCCATGAACGGCCTTCCCAACCTTGCCGAAGTGCTGGAAACCGGCAAGAACGAGATTCGCGTCGATCCGGAGATCATCCCGCGCGCCGTACAGCCTATCAGACGCATGCTGGATTTCGCCAGGCAGATCAATCTGCCGACGCGCGGCATCGGCAACGCCTGACACAAGTTGCGGGTATTGGACGGCAATATGCCCACGAACACGCTGAAGATCGCCACCTACAATATCCACAAGGGGTTTTCGCATTTCAACCGCCGTGTGGTGTTGCACGGGTTGCGTGAACGTTTGCGCGAACTGGATGCGGACATCGTGTTCCTGCAGGAAGTGCAGGGCGAGCATGCCCGCCATCCGGAGCGTTTCCATAACTACCCGGACGGGGCGCAGCATGAATTCCTCGCGGAGGAGATCTGGCCCCATCGCGTGTATGGCAAGAATGCGGTGTATGAGGCAGGGCACCACGGCAATGCGATACTCAGCCGTTTCCCCATCTTGCAATCACTGAACACGGACGTTTCTGCGCATCGTTTTGAAAGCCGCGGGCTGCTGCATTGCGAGATCGATCTCGCCAGGCATCGCATACATTGCGTATGCGCGCATTTCGGCCTGTTCGCCAAAGGCAAGCGTGCGCAAACCAGGGCTCTGATCGAGTATGTGCGCAACATGATCCCGCCCGGTGCCCCGCTGATCATTGCCGGTGACTTCAATGACTGGCGCAACCGGATGGGCAGGGAGATGTCCGGCGAACTGGGCATGCATGACGTGTTTCACATGCATAACGGGAGCCCCGCGCGCAGCTACCCGGCCGCTCTCCCGCTGCTGCGGCTGGATCGCATTTATGTGCGCGGCTTCGCCGTGTTGCACAGTCATGTGCATGTCGGCGGAAGCTGGCAACGCCTGTCGGATCACGCCGCGCTTTCCGCGCAGCTGAAGAGCGCATGACCGGCATTCATCAGGTGGCGGGGAACCGGCTCGCATTGTTGCAGAACGGCGCGGCATTCTTCCCGCAATTGTGTTCCGATATCGATGCCGCGCAGCACTCGATCTATCTGGAAACCTATATCTTCGCGGCGGACAGGACCGGGCGCATGGTTGCCGATGCTTTGCAGCGCGCCGTGGTGCGGGGGGTGGCGGTAAGCGTCTTGCTGGACGGCTTCGGTTCGGCGGACCTGCCGCAGCATTGGGTGGACGAGTTGCGCATGGCGGGGATCGAGGTGCAATGGTTCCGGCGCGAGGTCTCTCCTTTTACCCTGCGGCGCAGCCGGAAGCGCCGCCTGTTCCGCATGCACCGCAAGCTGGCGGTGATGGACGGCGAGGTGGCTTTTGTCGGGGGCATCAACATCGTCGACGACATTCCGGAACACGGCGATTTCACCGTGCCGCGGCTGGACTATGCGGTACGCGTGCAAGGCGCGGTGGCCGGCGAGGTCCATGCGGCGATGCGGCGTTTGTCTGGGTTGGTGTCATGGGCCAACTTCCGCAGGCGCGGCAGAGAGGTCAGGCGATTCGTTCCGGACAGGGCGGAACGCGTCGTCACACCGGAAATCGCCTTTCTGGTGCGCGACAATTTGCGCCATCGGCGCGATATCGAACACGCCTATCTGGAGGCCATCACCGGTGCGCAACGCGAGATCATCATTGCCAATGCCTACTTCCTGCCGGGGCGCGCCTTTCGCATCGCCTTGAGGCAGGCGGCACAGCGCGGTGTCCGTGTGGTGCTGCTGCTGCAGGGGAAGGTGGAATATCGCTTGCAGCATTATGCGACGCACGCGCTCTACGACCAGTTGCTGGCGGCAGGTGTGGAGATCCATGAATACCAGGCCAGTTATCTGCATGCCAAGGTCGCCGTGGTGGATGGACGGTGGGCGACGGTGGGCTCCTCCAATATCGATCCGTTCAGCCTGTTGTTGGCGCGCGAGGCGAACCTCGCCATACGCGATGCCGGCTTTGCCGGCGAGCTGCGCACAAGCCTGCTGGCCGCGATCGGCGATGATGCAGTGCGTATCGGCGATGAATACAGCAGGACGCGCAACTTCCCGGGCCGCCTGATCGCGCGCTTCAGTTACGGCATTGTGCGCCTGCTGATCGGTATGCTGGGATATCGCAGGCATGGCCCTTAGGCAAACGGTTCGTACGCGAGCATCGGGGCAGACCGCCCGTTTTGAGCGGCTATAATGCGATTCGGTTATCTTCACCGAACCCGACATGCGACCTTCCACGCACCCCGACTCCCAGAACGTCCACCGCAGCGATTGGCAGGCCATCCGTTCGTTGCTGCCTTTCCTTCTGGAGTTCAGGTGGCGCATGTTCATCGCGCTGAGTTTACTGGTGCTTGCAAAGCTCGCCAATGTTTCCGTGCCGCTGGTGCTGAAGGAGGTCATCGACGCGCTGGACAAGCCGCAAGCTGCCCTGGCGGTGCCGGTGTCCCTGATCGTCGGCTATGGTGTGTTGCGCCTGCTAAGCACGCTGTTCGGCGAGTTGCGCGATGCGGTGTTTGCCAAGGCGACACAACGCGCGATCCGGCGCGTGGCATTGCAGGTGTTCGAACACCTACACAGCCTGAGCCTGCGTTTCCATCTCGACCGGCAGACCGGCGGGGTGTCGCGCGACATCGAACGCGGCACGCGTGGCATCGGTTTCCTGCTGAATTTCATGCTGTTCAACATTCTGCCCACCCTGCTGGAGATCGGCCTGGTGGCCGCGATCCTGTTCAGCAAATACGATATACGGTTCGCGGTGGTCACGTTCGCCACTTTGTCGGTCTACATCGTGTTCACCCTGTCCGTGACCGAGTGGCGCATGGTGGTGCGCCGCTCGATGAACGATCTGGATTCCAAGGCGAACAGTCGTGCCATCGACAGCCTGCTGAATTACGAAACGGTGAAATATTTCGGCAACGAGCAATATGAAGCGCGGCGTTACGACGAGAACATGCAACGCTGGGAAGTCGCGGCGGTGCGCAACACCACCTCGCTGGCATACCTGAATGCGGGACAGAGCCTCATTGTCGCAACCGGCATCACCGCGCTGATGCTGCTGGCCGCCGACGAGGTGGTCAAGGGGAGAATGACGCTGGGGGATCTGGTGCTGGTCAACGTGTTCATGATCCAGCTGTACATGCCGCTGCATTTTCTCGGTTTCGTATATCGCGAGATACGCCATGCCCTGGCGGACATGGAGAAAATGTTCAGCCTGCTGCGCGAGCACCGCGAAATCGCCGATGCACCGGATGCGCAGATCTTGCCGGCGGGCAGGGCCGCATCGCACCTCCTCCCGCAATCGGCTGGCTACGCCATAACCAGCGACTTGGCGAGCGTAGTTGGCTCGCCTGGTCGAATGGCTAGTAGTTCTATCAGTAACGTGTCGGAGGTGCGGCCACAACACGGTGCGGCGGAGCCGGCGGGTGCGGGAGTGGCCGCATCGCACCTCCTCCCGCAATCGGCTGGCTACGCCATAACCAGCGACTTGGCGAGCGTAGTTGGCTCGCCTAGTCGAATGGCTAGTAGTTCTATCAGTAACGTGTCGGAGGTGCGATTTGAGCAGGTCTGTTTCAGTTATGCGCCGGACCGGCAGATCCTGTTCGATGTGAGTTTCGCGATCCCGGAGGGGCACACCGTGGCCGTGGTCGGAGAGAGTGGTGCGGGAAAATCCACGTTGGCGCGCCTGCTGTTCCGTTTTTACGACGTGCAGCAGGGATGCATCCTCATCAATGGCCTGGATATACGCTCGGTGACGCAAAGCAGCCTGCGTGCGGCGATCGGCATCGTGCCGCAGGATACCGTACTGTTCAACGATACGATCTATTACAACATCGCCTATGGCCGCCCCGCTGCGACGCATGAAGAGATCATTGCCGCAGCGCAGGCCGCGCATATCCATGGCTTCGTCGAATCGCTGCCGCAGGGTTACGAGACCATGGTGGGCGAGCGCGGCCTGAAGTTGTCCGGTGGCGAGAAACAGCGTGTGGCGATCGCGCGTGCCATCCTGAAGAACCCGGCGATACTGATCTTCGACGAGGCGACTTCCGCCCTCGACTCGAGATCGGAAAAGGCGATCCAGGCCGAGCTGCAGGCAATCGCGCGGGATCGCACCACCCTGATCATCGCGCATCGCCTGTCCACCGTGGTGGATGCCGACCAGATACTGGTAATGGATAAGGGGCGTGTCGTCGAGCGTGGCTCGCATCGCGAATTGCTGGTGCAGAACAGGCTTTACGCACAAATGTGGAACCTTCAGAAGCAAGAGGAAAGAATCCACCCTGTCTATTGATTTATATCGATATTCATGTATGCTACGCGGCAACAAGTGGCACAAGGGAGGTCGCACAATGAAAAAAGGATTGCTGATTTGCCTGCTCGCCGGGCAAATGCTGGCGGCTCATGCGGGGGAATATGGCGTAAATCGCGCTGCGTTCAAACCGGCGCGGATCCACTCCGGCGCAATATCCGGCGCCAGTTCCGCGCCCAGGCTGCATTCCGCGATCGCGCTGATCTATGACCAGCAGACACAGAGCCCGCTGTACACCAAAAACTCCGACACGCTGACTTCCATAGCCTCCATCACCAAGCTGATGACGGCGATGGTTGTGCTGGATGCGCAACAACCGCTGGATGAGAACATCAGCATCGATGTGGCGGATATCGATACGCTCAAGGGGACACGCTCACGCCTGCGTATCGGCATGAAATTTACACGCAACGAGCTGCTCAAGCTGGCATTGATGGCCTCCGAGAACCGTGCAGCAAACGCCCTGGCACGGACTTATCCGGGAGGGTACAGCGCGGCGATCTCGGCGATGAACGACAAGGCGCATGGACTCGGGATGCAGAACACACGCTTCCTCGACCCGGCCGGATTGAACAGCAATAACGTTTCGACTGCACACGACCTGGTCAAGATGGTCGCGGCGGCACGCGACTACCCCCTGATACATCAGTACACAACCGCCGCGTCTCATTCCGTGGACGGCTGGAGGGGACGCGAGATGCGCTTCGTCAACACCAATCCGCTGGTCAGGAATGCCTCGTGGGATATCGGTGTCAGCAAAACCGGGTATATCAGCGAGGCGGGCCGCTGTCTGGTAATGGAAGCGACGATCAATCAGCGCCCGGTGATCATCGTGTTGCTCGACTCCTGGGGAAAGCGTACCCGCATCGGCGATGCCAACCGTATCAAGAAATGGATGGAGAGCAGCAACTCCCGTGCCTTGACCGCACGCAGCTGATCGATGCCGGTTGGGCAGCTGTGCTCATCGAATTGATCGTTCTGGCAGTGCTGGTCGCCATCGTGGTGATCGCGCTGCGTAGGCCTTAGTGGTCGTCCTGACAGCAACGAGATACAAAAAAACCACCATAGTCATCCGATTCTGCGGATTTGTGGCGAGGTTGTGGTTTCGGCCACCGCTGCGCAATTTCACATCGGCCTCGCCGATATGAGCCTTCACCACAATTTGGTGTTGCTGTTTTGTGAATGAGATTGTGGTTATGGCAGCTGCTTCGCAGCTTAACGTTCGCAACGCTCACGTTAGCCTTCGCCGTAACTTGGTGCTGCTGTGTTACAGCAGCACCAGGTTATCCCGGTGGATGATCTCTTCGTCGCCGCCGTAGCCGAGCAAGACCTCGATTTCCTGGCTGGCATGGCATGCGATACGCCGTGCCTCGTCGGCGTTGTAGTTGGTCAGACCGCGCGCGATATCACTGCCGTCTTCACCGACGCAGGCGACGACGGCGCCGCGTTCGAATTCCCCGAACACGTTTTTGACGCCTATCGGCAACAGGCTCTTTCCTTCGGAGCGCAATGCCTTGATCGCGCCGCCATCCAGAACCAGTTTCCCCGCAACCTGTAAATGATCGGCCAGCCATTGCTTGCGCGCTGCCAGGGTTAGGGCGGGGGCGGTGAGCAGGGTGCCGATGGCTTCGCCCTGCATCAGACGCAGCAGCACGTCACACTCATGTCCGGAGGCGATGACGGTATGCGCACCGCTGCGTGCCGCGCGTTTTGCCGCGAGCACTTTGGTGATCATGCCGCCGCGCCCGATCTGGCTGCCTGCACCGCCTGCCATGCTTTCCAGTTGCGCATCGCCGGCTTGCGCCTCGCCCACCAGCGCGGCGCTGGGGTCTTTGCGCGGGTCGGCGGTATGCAGGCCGTTCTGGTCGGTGAGGATGATGAGCGCATCGGCGTCGATCAGGTTGGTGACCAATGCGCCCAGCGTGTCGTTGTCGCCGAATTTGATCTCGTCCGTCACGACCGTGTCGTTCTCGTTGATGATCGGGATGACACGCAGTGAAAGCAGGGTGGTCAGGGTGGTACGCGCGTTCAGATAGCGTTCGCGGTTGGCCAGGTCGGCATGAGTGAGTAACACCTGCGCCGCATGCAGGTCATGCTTGCGAAAACAGCTCTCATAGGCCTGTACCAGGCCCATCTGCCCCACGGCGGCGGCCGCCTGCAAGTCGTGTATCGAGGTGGGGCGGGTATTCCAGCCGAGGCGCTGCATGCCTTCGGCGATCGCGCCGGAGGATACCAGTACCACCTCGCGACCACCGGCGCTGAGTGCGGCGATCTGCCGCGCCCAGTTGTTCAGTGCGTCAAGGTCCAGCCCGGCACCCTGGTTGGTCACCAGGCTGCTGCCCACTTTGACGACGATACGCTTGCATTGGGTCAATACGGTCTTCATGGTGTCATTAGATAGTGCCGGCGTCACTTTCCTGTGCATTGTTCGCGGCAGCCTGTTGCTCCTGTGCCGCCATCTCCTGCAAGTGTTCCATGATCGCGTAAGTCAATTCCTTGCAGCCCTCGCCATTGATCGCCGAAATGGCGAAGTGGCGGTCAAAATCGGTGAATCTCTTGAGGAAGGATGCTATTTTCTCCTCGCGATCTTCCAGCAGGTCCAGTTTGTTCATCACCAGCCAGCGCGGTTTCTCGTAAAGCGATTGATCGTATTTCTTCAATTCGTTGAGTATGGCATGCGCTTCGGCAACCGGATCGGTTCCTTCGTACAGCGGCGCGATATCCACCAGATGCAGCAGCAGGCGGGTGCGTGCCAGATGGCGCAGGAATTGATGCCCCAAGCCGGCGCCTTCAGCCGCGCCTTCGATCAGGCCGGGAATGTCGGCGATGACGAAACTCTTCTCATGGGATACGCGCACCACGCCCAGATTGGGGTGCAGCGTGGTGAACGGGTAATCTGCCACCTTGGGGCGCGCCGCCGAAACGGCACGGATGAAAGTGGATTTTCCGGCGTTCGGCATGCCGAGCAGTCCGACATCGGCGAGGACCTTCAGCTCGAGTTGTAATTCGCGCTCCTCACCGGGTTCGCCCGGCGTGCATTGGCGCGGCGCACGGTTGGTGCTCGACTTGAAGTGCAGGTTGCCCAGGCCGCCCTTGCCACCTTTTGCCAGCAAGGCTTTTTCGCCATCATGGGTGAGGTCGGCGATGACCTCGCCGCTGTTGGCATCGGTGATCACCGTGCCGACCGGCATGCGCAGCACGACATCATCCGCTCCCTTGCCGTAGCAGTCCGAGCCGCGCCCGGATTCGCCGTTCCTGGCGCGGTGGGTGCGGGTGAAGCGGTAGTCTACCAGCGTATTAATGTTGCGGTCCGCCAGCGCGTATACGCTACCGCCGCGCCCGCCGTCGCCGCCGTCCGGGCCGCCCTTCTCGATGTATTTTTCACGGCGAAAGCTGGCCGCGCCGTTGCCACCCTTGCCGGCGAAGACTTCGATCCTGGATTCGTCGATGAATTTCATGGATGCCTATGCTGCAAATAAAAAAGCCCTACCTTGCGATAGGGCTGGTTCGTTCCGAGCGACGCGGCTTACGCGGCGACGATGGAAACTGTTCTACGCTTTTGCGCGCCCTTGATGGCGAACACGACCTTGCCGGTGATCTTGGCAAACAGCGTATGATCCTTGCCCATACCGACGTTTTCGCCGGGGTGGAATTCGGTACCGCGCTGGCGCACGATGATGCTGCCCGCGCTGATCAGTTCACCGCCGTAGCTCTTGACCCCCAGCCGTTTTGAGTGCGAGTCGCGCCCGTTACTGGTACTGCCGCCGCCTTTTTTTGATGCCATGCTGTCTGCTCCTTACAAGAATTATGCGGAAATGCCGTCGATGCGGATCTCAGTGTAATTTTGGCGATGCCCCTGTGACTTGCGGTAGTGCTTGCGACGGCGCATCTTGAAGATATGCACCTTGTCGCCGCGGCCGTGCGACACGATGGTCGCCTGCACGGAAGCGCCGGTCAGCAGGGGTTTGCCCACGGACAGCTTGTCGCCGTCGGCCACCATCAGCACCTTGTCCAGCACAAGGGCGCTGCCCACGTCGCCGGGGACGGTTTCGATCTTTAGAGTTTCGCCGGAAGAAACACGATATTGCTTCCCGCCGGTTTTAATGACTGCATACATAACAACCTCGATTAACTATTATGATTTCTGGGTGACTTTTCGCGAAGGCGCGGATTATACATAAATATCCGCCACCGTCAAAACCCTTTTTAACGGCGCATTGAGTCGAAGAACTCCGCATTGTTCTTGGTCGCCTTGATCTTGTCGAGCAGGAATTCCATCGCCTCCAGCTCGTCCATCGGGTAGAGCAGTTTGCGCAGCAGCCAGATCCTTTGCAGGATGTCCGGCTTGATGAGCAGTTCTTCCTTGCGCGTGCCGGAACGGTTGACGTTGATCGCCGGATAGATGCGTTTCTCGGCCATGCGGCGATCCAGGTGGATCTCCATGTTGCCGGTACCCTTGAATTCCTCGTAGATCACGTCGTCCATGCGCGAGCCGGTGTCCACCAGCGCGGTGGCGATGATGGTCAGGCTGCCGCCTTCCTCGATGTTGCGCGCCGCGCCGAAGAAGCGCTTGGGGCGGTGCAGCGCGTTGGCGTCCACGCCGCCGGTCAGCACCTTGCCGGAAGAGGGCACCACGGTGTTGTAGGCGCGCGCCAGGCGGGTGATGGAGTCGAGCAGGATGACGACATCCTTCTTGTGTTCGACCAGGCGCTTTGCCTTCTCCAGCACCATTTCTGCGACCTGTACGTGCCGGCTGGCCGGCTCGTCGAAGGTGGAGGCGACCACTTCGCCGCGCACGGTGCGGGTCATTTCGGTCACTTCCTCGGGGCGCTCGTCGATCAGCAGCACGATCAGGATGGCGTCCGGGTTGTTCGACGAGATGGAGTGCGCGATGTGCTGCAGCATCACGGTCTTGCCGGACTTCGGCGAGGCTACCAGCAAACCGCGCTGGCCCTTGCCGATCGGCGCGACGATGTCGATGATGCGCCCGGTGATGTTCTCCTCGGCCTTGATATCGCGCTCCAGGCGCAACGCTTCGGTCGGGAATAGCGGGGTGAGGTTCTCGAACAGGATCTTGTTCTTGGCGTTTTCCGGCGGTTCGCTGTTGACCTTGTCAACTTTCACCAGCGCGACATAACGCTCGCCGTCTTTCGGGGTGCGTATCTCGCCATCGATCGAGTCGCCGGTGTGCAGATTGAAACGGCGGATCTGGCTCGGGCTGACGTAAATGTCATCAGGGCCTGCCAGATACGAGGTATCCGGCGAGCGCAGAAAACCGAAGCCATCCGGCAGGATCTCCAGCGTACCGTCGCCAAAGATGCTCTCGCCCTTTTTCGCCTGGCTCTTCAGCAGGGCAAAAATCAGATCCTGCTTGCGCATTCGGTTGGCGTTTTCGATCTGGTTGGCCGCAGCCATTTCAACAAGTTCGGTGACGTGCTTGGTTTTTATGTCGGATAGGTGCATGGCAATGCGAAAATTAACGTGAGAAGAACGAGATAAGGGGTTTGGCCGGATGGAAGATCGCCACCCGCATGGCCTGGAACGTATTCGTTTGGTATTTTTTCTCGCCGGAGACGAAACAGGGAGGCGATGCGGGTGCGACAGTAAACGCTTTAGATGTGGCTGTCAATAAAAGCCGCCAATTGGGATTTCGACAATGCGCCGACCTTGGTGGCTTCGATGTTGCCGTTCTTGAACAGCATCAGGGTCGGGATGCCGCGGATGCCGAATTTCTGCGGGGTTTGCTGGTTCTCGTCCACGTTCAGCTTGGCGACGCTCAGACGGCCGGCATATTCCTTGGCGATCTCGTCCAGAATGGGCGCAATCATGCGGCACGGGCCGCACCATTCGGCCCAGTAATCCACCAGCACGGGCAGGGGGGACTGCAACACCTCGGCATCGAAAGTGGCGTCGGAAACGTATTGTATGTGTTGGCTCATGGCTTAGGTCTCGCTTTGAAGGATACTGGTTGATCGGTAATGCGGTATGTGGCGTATCGGGATGGGTCGCCGGATTTCAGGCGGCATCCTAACCAAAAACGGCTGTGCTGTGAAGTGCGGCATTTTCATCTCGTGCCTGTTGGGGCGGCGATCTCGCCAATATGGAAGCCGAAGCGCCCTTTCCGGCGGTCCGCAAAGTAATGTTCCAGGCTGAATTTGACCGGACGGAAGGCGATTTCGTCCCACGGGATCTCCGTTTCGGCAAAGAGCCTGATCTCCAGGCTTTCCGGGCCGGGGGAGAAACCCGTGTCAAGCAGGCTGGCGCGGAACAGCAGGTGTACCTGGTTGATGTAAGGCAGGCTGTACATCGAATACAGATCGCCGACCGCGATGCGCGCGTTGGCTTCTTCCAGCGTCTCGCGGATCGCCGCCTCGGTTGTGGTTTCACCGTTCTCCATGAAACCGCCGGGCAATGTCCACAATCCGTGGCGCGGTTCGATGGCACGGCGGCACAACAGGATCTTGTCCTGCCATTCCGGTATCGAGCCGATCACCATCTTCGGGTTCTGGTAATGGATCGTGCCGCAGGCGATGCAGATGTGGCGTTGCCGGTTGTCGTCATCGGGGCGGCGCAACTCGACCGCCGCGCCGCAGGATGAGCAGAAGTTTATTTCCAGAATTGCCACCAGGATTTCCCCGACTTGTCCCTGTCAGCAGGGGCACCATCGCCGGCGGGTGAGCCAGGCGCGCCGCTGTTCTTTGCCAGTACGCGCCGGGCATCGTCGCGCAGATCCGTCATACCCATCGCATCATAGGCTTGTGCCAGTATCTCCAGCGCGTCGCGCGTCGATGGGCTGTTCGGATATTGTGTCAGGATCCCTTGTGCGCGATTGGCGGCGGCGATATATGCGCCCCGGCGCAGGTAATAACCGGCGACATGCAATTCATGCCTGGCCAGCATGTTCACCAGGTATTGCATGCGCAACCTGGAGTCAGGCGCGTATTTGCTGCCGGGGAAGCGCGTCACCAGATCCTTGAAGGCGGCGAACGAATCCTGCGCGGCCTTCGGGTCGCGTTCGGTGGGGTCTTGCCCGCTGAACGATTGTGTGATGCTGATCTCGCCACGGAAGTTGGCCAGGCCTTTTACGTAGTAGGCGTAATCCACATGCGGGTTGTTGGGGTATTGCTTGATGAAGCGTTCGGCGGAAGAAACGGCCGATTCCGCCTCGCTCTGGCGGTAATAGGCATAAGCCATTTCCAGCAGCGCCTGTTGTGCATAGCGGCCATAGGGATAACGCGATTGCAGTGTTTCATACAGCCTGATGGCCGCATCGTAGTTCTCGTCGTTCAATTCCTCCTTGGCCTGGCTGTATATTTCCTCGACGGGCATCTGCTTGAGCGGCGCGGAGCCATCCGGCAACGGTTCGAATATGCTGCAGGCGGTTAACGTAAGCAGCAGGAATAAGGCTAAACTATGGCGCATGACTGGATCCGGAAAAAATTTGCGCGATTATAGCGCAGCCGCCCCTGACTCGCAGACCTTCATTGTGCCCGACGAGTGCGCTGGCATGCGTTTCGACCAGGTGCTGGCGAAGCTGTTGCCGGAGTATTCGCGCAGCCGCTTGCAGGAGTGGATCGCGGCTGGGCAGGCCAGCCTGGATGGGGCTGCCGCTGCGGCTAAGCAGAAAGTATGGGGCGGCGAGACCATCGCCGTGCAACCGCAGGCGCATCCCGCCGAACAGCCGTACCGGGCCGAGGACATCGCGCTCGACATCGTTCATGAGGACTATGCATTACTGGTGATCAACAAGCCGGCAGGGCTGGTGGTGCATCCCGGCAGCGGCAACTGGCAGGGTACGCTGCTGAACGCGCTGCTGCACCATGCCCCGCAACTGGAAGGCGTGCCGCGTGCAGGCATCGTGCATCGCCTCGACAAGGATACCAGCGGCCTGCTGGTGGTGGCCAAGACCCTGATGGCACAAACCGCGCTGGTGCGGCAATTGCAGGCGCGCAGCGTGAAGCGTGAATATCTGGCGCTGGTGTGGGGCGAGGTACGGCATGGCGGGACGGTGGGCGTGCCGATAGGCCGCCACCCCACCCAGCGCGTCAAGATGGCAGCGGTGGAAACCGGCAAGCCTGCCACCACGCACTACCAGATCGAAGAAAAGTTCCCCAGTTGTACTTTGCTGAGCTGCCGCCTGGAGACCGGACGCACCCACCAGATACGCGTGCATCTGGCATCCATCGGCCATCCGCTGGTGGGCGACAGCGTGTACCTGAAAGGCGCGCAGAAATGCATCCCGCAACTGCGCAGCCTGCTGCACGGTTTCCCGCGCCAGGCCTTGCATGCTACGCGCTTGGCGCTGGAACACCCGGACAGCGGCGCGACGGTGGAATGGCATGCGCCGCTGCCGCAGGACATGCAACTCCTGCTGCAACAGATCCGCGCGGCCGTCTCTTCTCATCCAGCGACGTCCCTGAATGAACCTGCTTGAACATTGCATTATTCCCGACTGGCCTGCACCACCCAACATCCGGGCATTGCAGACCACGCGACAAGGCGGTGTGAGCATCGCTCCCTATGACAGCCTCAATCTCGGCAGCCATGCCGGCGATGACCCGCTGGCAGTGGCGCGCAACCGCATCTCGCTCAACATGCTGCTGCCCAGCGAGCCGGTGTGGCTGGAGCAGGCGCATGGCACACTGGTCGCCGATGCCGATCATGCAGCTTGCCTGCCGCAGGCCGATGCCTGTGTCGCGCGGCATCGCGCGACGGTATGCGCGGTGATGACTGCCGATTGCCTGCCGGTATTGCTGTGCGATGCGCAGGGCAGTGTGGTCGGTGCGGCGCACGCGGGATGGAAGGGTCTGGCGGCGGGAGTGATCGAAGCCACCGTGCAGGCGATGGGGGTTGTGCCGCAAAACCTGATGGCATGGCTGGGTCCGGCGATCAGCCAGGAGGCTTTCGAAGTAGGCGACGAAGTACGTGCCGCTTTTCTCGCCGTGCAACCGCAAGCCGCATCGGCGTTTATTCCCGGACAGCCCGGCAAATGGTTTGCCGACATCTACGCATTGGCGCGATTGCGCCTCAATGCACTGGGTATCATGCAAATCTACGGTGGTGACCGTTGCACCTACCGCGAACGCGAACAGTTCTTCTCCTACCGCCGCGATGGATCGACCGGGCGCATGGGCACGTTTATCTGGTTAACATGAACATGGTTTTTTAGCTGGCTATGAGGCATAATTGCTAACCGCGTGATTTGACCGCCGGGCTTGCGGTTCATGCCAGCAATCAAGGGACTGACTGTGAGAAAGAAAACCGCTGACAGACAATCAGGATTCCACCTAAAGCCGGCCTGTGCAGCGGTGTTGCTGGCCTTTAGCATACAGACCACCCAAGCCAACCCGCTCGGCCCCTCGGTGGTCAACGGCCAGGCCAGCTTCGCCACCAGCGGCAACACCCTCACCGTCACCAACACCCCCGGCGCGATCATCAACTGGCAGGGCTTCTCCATCGGCGCCAACGAGATCACCCGCTTCGCCCAGCAGAGCGCCTCCTCAGCCGTACTGAATCGCGTCATCAGCAACAACCCGTCCAGCATCCTCGGCAGCCTGCAATCCAACGGCCGGGTGTTCCTGGTCAACCCCAACGGCATCGTGTTCGGCCAGGGTGCCACCATCAACGTAGCCGGACTGGTCGCCACCTCGCTCAACATGAGCAACGCAGACTTCCTTGCCGGACGCTACAACTTCACCGACGTACCCGGCGCACAGAACATCAGCAACGCCGGCAACATTACCGCCCAAAGTGGCGGGCAGATCTACCTCATCGCCCCGAATGTCGGGAACACCGGCATCATCAACGCCCCGAACGGCGAGATCCTGCTCGCTGCCGGACACAGCGTCGAACTGGTCGACACCACCAACCCCAACCTGCGCGTCAACATCACCGCCCCGGCGGGCGACGCCACCAACGTCGGGCAACTGGTCGCCTCATCCGGCAGCCTCGGCCTGTTCGGCACCGTGGTGCGCAACAGCGGCACGGTCAGCGCCGACAGCGCCACGCTGCAAGGCGGCAAGATCGTGTTCAAGGCGAGTCAGCGGGTCGAAGCGGGTGGTACAGCCAGCGTACAAGGCGCGGGCGGTGGCGAGATCAAGGTGCTTGCTGACATGCAGACCGGTACTGTTAGTGTCAGCGGTACACTGGACGCTTCCGCCCCCGATAGCGGCAATGGCGGCTTCATTGACACCTCGGCGGCGCATGTGCAGGTGGCGGATACCGCACACATCACATCTGCCGCAACTAACGGCAAGGCGGGTACGTGGCTGATCGACCCCTTTGACCTCACAGTTGTTTCCGTGAACACTCCCCCCTCGCTGGATGCACAGCCGGGGCCTGCCTATTCACCTGTGGCGGATAGCTCGACGATCACCAACACGGTCATTCAATCAGCACTTGCGGCTGGTACGAGTGTCGTTCTGGATACGGGTGCAAGCGGAACCCAGGCAGGCAACATCACAGTGAGTGCGCCAATCAGCGCAGCTGTCTCGGGCGCGGGCACGACGCTCACCATGAATGCGGCAAACAACATCGTTATCAACCAGCCCATCACTTCAACGGGCACGGCGCTCAATCTCGTTCTCAATCACGGTGCCGCAGGCACAGCCACTCTGGCGAATGCGCTCACCCTGGCGGGCGGCAATGTCGATGTGCAAAGCGCGGGCGTAACGGGGGCGGGTACGCTGAATATCACCGCAGGTACAACTTCTTTGAGCGGGATGTTGACAGCGACGACGTTGAGCCTTTTAGGCGGCACACTCAATCTTAACAATGCCGCAGTGACGAATCTGGCTGCATTGAACATGAGCGGCAGTTCGCTGGGCGGGGTAAGTAACATTACAGTTACTACCGGTGGCAGCGGCTTCAACTGGACTGGCGGGGCGATAACCGGGCATCTCACGACCCTGGGCAATACCACCGTGCCATCCGGTAATTTCACCTTGGGTGCAGGTGCCGTGTGGGACAACTCCGGTTCTGTCACCATCACCAGCGGTGGCTGGGGCTATATTGGCACCAATGCCATTTTGAATAACTCCGGCAGTTTCGATATTGGCGCGAACTTTGCCACCAACTTTAACGGAACCTCCGGCGGGCAATTCAACAATTTGGCTGCAGGGGTTGTAACACTGTCCGGCGCCTATTCTGCTCCGATCACCGGTACCGGCGGCGTATTCAACAATGCCGGCACCCTAAACAAGACCTCGACATCGATACAATCCATCACCAACACGAACAATACCGGTAACATCAATGTCAGTGTTGGCGCACTCAGCATGGTCGGAACATGGTCGAACACCGGCACATTCAATCTCAGCGGAGGCGCACTGAATCTCGGGGGGACATTTACCGGATCTGGCCTTGGCACGTATATCCGCACTGGGGGCACAGTCAACATCACGGGCACACTGGATCTGCTCAACAGCGCGACCCCGCTCGACTTGAGTTCCACCGGGCAGTTCGGCACGGGTGGCCTGGGCACGCTTTCCGGCACCATCACGAACGGCACGATCACGGGCACTACACTCACTTCGAGCAGTGGCACGTTGAACAACGTCACCATCGGCAGCAGCATGACGGAGAGCGGAACGCTGTACATCACGCAGGACTTGCTGCTGGGTGACGGGGTCAACTTCAACACCGGCAACAGCACCCTGTACTTCAGCAATGTGGCGGCGAACATCGGTCTTGCGGCGGGCGCGACCGCGGCGACGCTGACCAAGGCGGGCGGGGCGATGCACGCCAACACCGCCAACAACGGTGGCGTGGTGACCATCGGCAACGGCGTGACCGTGCAGGGCAGCGGCAC
>JBGARW010000010.1:0-40796 GCA_044230015.1 Gallionella sp.
TGTTCGATTACATCGAGATGTTCTACAACCCGAAACGTCGTCATGGGTACAATGGGCGCCTGTCTCCCGTCGAGTTCGAGAGACGGCATTTTATGAGGCTGGAAAGTGTCTAGTGAATCGGGGGCGATTCATAATTCAGGAAAATCAAAATGACCAAGTCATCAAGTGAACGAATTACAGAAAGCCGACAGCTACTGGAAAACCAATATGCCTACCTAGATGATTTAGGTGGCTACAGCGCATTACTACCGCACAAAAAAGTTAAAGAAGCTTCAAATGTTGAGATCGCTAAAGACCGAAGGCTGTTACAAAACCCTTATGCACACCAAAATGAATTTGGTGGCTTCAGCGCGTTATCGAACTACTCCAGCAGGCAGGTAGACACTTTTATTGCCTCCCAACAGAAAATAACAAAGGAATCCCGTTGCTCACAGGCCGAGATAGAGCAGAAGGCCAGAGAGCTGCATAAGATGTTATGGAAAAACAGAAATAAAATTTGGTCAGAAACCATACCATCCAACCCGATTGATATGCTTGACCCAGTTGTCGCTCTCAAGTTTATTGGCTACAACTGCAATCTTGATGAGACGCTTGGTCAGTTCTACAGCAGCGGAAAGTTGATAGAGGTTGCTGGAACTATAGACAAGTCCTCGCTCAATGTGCGCATCTCTCGACGCTTTGAAAATCACATTCGAAACTTTACTACGGCCCATGAACTTGGGCATTCTTTATTGCACCAGACAAGCGGCCTACATCGTGATAGGCCTTTAGATGGAACGATAGTATCGCGCGACATTATCGAATGGGAGGCTGACAAGTTTGCTACCTTCTTTCTGATGCCCGCAAAACTTGTCAAAACCACTTTCGAGAAATTCTTTCTCACGAAAAAATTTCTCCTAAACGAGGAAACAGCCTTTGCTTTTGGCTTTAGTGATTTTATGGAATTAAAGGGGAAAATTAAGACCCTTCGTCAATTATCAAAAATGCTCGCCAGTGCGGAATATTACAATGGCCGCCATTTCGTTTCACTTGCAAATCAATTCAGGGTATCAACGGAAGCTATGGCTATCCGCCTTGAAGAGTTAGAGTTATTAGCACTAAGCGAACGCTGATCAAGAAGGACGGCTGCGAATTCTGCACCAGCTGCGGGACGATCGGCGCGTGCGGCTGAGGTTGCGCCGGATCAAGCGCTCATAGCAGATTGCGGCGCCTGAAATGAACCGAGGGGGCAGTGCCCCCTCGGTTGTCTTGCCGCCCGGATAGACGATATCTGTGTCAATAACCGCCCTCTGAGGCTGCTCCGCCGCCTTGCTGCCGCATGCCGCCGCCCGGCGCCATACCGCCGCATGGCGCAGCACCGTTGCATGGCTTCATCATCATTCCGCCACCCTGATGAGGCATGTCGGGGAGTGTCTTCCCTTGCGCCCTGGCGCGTTCCTGCATCTTTTGATGGTGCTCCATGCGGAGGGCTTGGCGCTCCTCCCTGGTTTTCATGCTGCGCATCCTGGCGCGATATTCGGCGCGCTCCTCGCGCGTCATCAACTGGCTGCCATAGACCACTTCGGGTTTCTGTGTCTTGGCCTGCGTTTCCTGTTGCGCCTGCTCCGCCGCAACGGAAACATTGGTACCCGGCATCATGCACATTGCAACTGCCAGTACTGACAATAAGAATGTCGGTTTTTGCATAGCAACCTCCTTGGATCAGTTCAGGGTAGGGGAAGATATCAGTTGCGGCACGCCACCCTGTCCCGTGCCTCGCATCAGACCCGCAGTCATCATACAACAAGCACGTGAATACGGCGCAGCGGCCGGGCAAGACAACTGCTATTTTCTGGATGCGATCAGCACCGCCCACGCTCCGAGCACAAGGTAGCACAGCAGCGACCATTCCGGGATGCCGAGGGTGAGGAATGTCCAGCCCTTTGCCGCGCACTCGCCGGAGCCGTGCATCAGCTCCTTCAGTACGTCGGCCATCGGCATGGTTTCCAGCATGTAGTCCAGGCCGGGGCCGCAGGCGGGAACCTGGTCCGCGGGCAGGTTCTGTATCCAGATGTGGCGCGCCGCGACGCCCACGCCGGACAGCGACAACAGCGCGACCAGCGCCGCATAGACGCGCGCGCCGGTGCGTTCCGGGCCATGCAATGCGGCCAGCGCGAACACCCCCAGGATGGCGATGAAGATCACGCGCTGCACCATGCACAACGGGCATGGATCCTGGTGTTTGACGTATTGCAGGAACAAGCCGAAGCCCATCAGGCCGCTGGCGAACAACGCGCCGCCGAGATACAGCCAGCGGTTGGAGATGCTCTGCCAAAGTTTGCACATGGCTATTCGGCTTCCTCGATCCACGCCGCCTGTATCGCTTCGAGCACTTTCTCGCCGCTGTGTTTCGGGTCGTCGTGAAAATCCTCCAGTGCCAGCACCCAGTTGTGCAGGTCGGTGAAGCGCAGTGCCTTCGGGTCGACCTCGGGATGCGCTTCCGCCAGTTCGATTGCGATCAGCCTGACATCAGTCCATTTCATTTGTGCCCCTCCTTCGCCATGTTGATGGTGTACTTCGGAACCTCCACCACCAGGTCCTTATCCGCCACCAGCGCCTGGCAGGACAGGCGCGAATTGGGTTCCAGGCCCCACGCCTTGTCGAGCAGATCCTCTTCCACCTCTTCCGCCGGCTTCAGGGAACTGAAGCCCTCGCGCAGGATGACATGGCAGGTGGTGCATGCGCAGGATTTCTCGCAGGCATGTTCTATTTCCACACCATGCTGCAGCAGAGCATCGCAAATCGAAACGCCCGGTTCGACATCGAACAGCGTACCCTGCGGACAGAGCTCCTCATGCGGCAATACGATGATCTGCGGCATTATTTGGCCTCCAGCTCGGAAATGTTCTTGCCCGCCAGAACGCGCGCCACGCCCTTGTCCATGCGCTTTTGTGCAAAACCCACGGTGGCATCGTTCAATGCGGTAGTGGCGCGTTTGATGGCCAGATGATCGGCGAGTTGCAGCGTATCGCGCAACAGTGACATCCGGGTCTCGATCCGTGCGCGCTCGTCCTGATCGAGCAAGCCGCCATCCAGTTCCAGCGCGTGTTGCACCGCTTCGAGCAGTTGCCGCGCTTCGGTCTGCTGTTCGCGCAGCGCGCGCACCTGCATGTCGTCCCGCGCGTGTTGCGTGGAATCCTGCAGCATGCGCGTGATCTCGGCATCGGACAACCCGTAGGAAGGCTTGACCGTGATCGCCGCCTCGATGCCGCTGCTCATCTCGCGCGCCGACACGTTCAACAGGCCGTCGGCATCCACCTGCAAGGTCACGCGGATGCGCGCCGCGCCCGCCACCATCGCGGGGATGCCGCGCAACTCGAACTTCGCCAGCGAGCGGCAGTCGCTCACCAATTCGCGCTCACCCTGCACCACATGGATGCTCATCGCTGTCTGTCCGTCCTTGTAAGTGGTGAACTCCTGCGCGCGTGCGGTGGGGATGGTGCTGTTGCGCGGAATGATCTTTTCCGCGAGGCCGCCCATGGTCTCGATGCCCAGGCTGAGCGGGATCACGTCGAGCAGCAGCCACTCGTCACCGCTACGGTTGCCCGCCAGCAGATTGGCCTGTATCGCCGCACCCAGCGCGACGACCTTGTCCGGATCGAGATTGGTCAGCGGTGTCTGTCCGAAGAACTCTTCCACCGCGTGCTGCACCTGCGGCATGCGTGTCGCGCCGCCGACCATCACCACACCCTTGATGTCCGCGATACCCAGCTTCGCGTCACGCAACGCGCGGCGCAGCGGCTGCAGGGTGCGCTGCACCAGGTTCTGCGACATCGCATGGAACTCGCCGCGCGTCAGTACGTTGTCGACCAGCTCACCGGTCGACAGCACGGCGGTGATGCGCGTCTCTGCATGTTCGGTCAACAGCTCCTTGGCGGCGCGCGCGTGGGTCAGCAACAGCCGCGTATCCTGTGGACCGAGTGCGGAGAGGCGGTTCTTTTCCAGCAGCCAGCAATGGATGCGCTGGTCGAAATCGTCGCCACCCAGGGCGGAATCGCCGTTGGCCGCCAGTACCTCGAACACGCCACGCGACAGGCGCAGGATGGAAATATCAAAGGTGCCGCCGCCCAGGTCATACACCGCATACACGCCCTCGGCGGCGTTATCCAGCCCATAGGCGATCGCTGCCGCGGTCGGTTCGTTGAGCAACCTCAGCACGTTAAGCCCCGCCAATCTTGCCGCGTCCTTGGTGGCTTGCCGCTGCGCGTCGTCGAAATAGGCCGGCACGGTGATGACCGCACCGACCAGCTCGCCGCCCAATGAGGCCTCGGCGCGGCTGCGCAACACCTTGAGTATCTCCGCGGACACCTCGACCGGGCTTTTCGCCCCTGCCACGGTGCGCAGTTGCAGCATGCCAGAACCCTGTCCCGAGCCTGCCGGCGGCGCATCGGCGAAGCGATACGGCAGGCGGCTGATCTCGCCGACATCCTTGAGGCCGCGCCCCATGAATCGTTTCACCGAAACGATCGTGTTGGCGGCATCCTCGCTCTGCATGGCCTGCGCCGCACTGCCCACCGTGACGCTGCCATCCGCCAGATAGCGCACCACCGAAGGCAGCATGGCACTGCCGTTCTCGTCGTTGAGCACCACGCTGATGCCGTTGCGTACCGTGGCCACCAGCGAGTTGGTCGTGCCAAGATCGATGCCCACCGCCAGTCTGTGCTGGTGTGGAGCGGCGCTGAGGCCGGGTTCGGAGATTTGCAGTAAAGCCATGGTAGTTATCGCCTAAGTGTCTATCGCGTCGTAAGCGGCATGGATCTCTTCCGCGAGCCTTTCCATGAAACGCATCTTGCGCACCGCCCCGGCGGCCGCCGCATAGTCTTTTTCCGTGTCGATTTTAACCGCAAGCTGCGCTTCGAGTTCATGCGTTTCACGCAACAACCGCACCTCGAGTTGCGCCAAGGACGCGACATCGCATCCCTGCTGGGCTTCGGCGACCGCTTCGCGCCATTCCATCTGCGCCATCAGGAAATCCAGAGGCATCACGGTGTTGTTCTCTTCCTGGATATCGACCCCGTGTAGCGCCAACAGGTAACGCGCGCGCCGCAACGGGCTGCGCAGTATCTGGTAGGCCTCGTTCACCAGCGTGGCGCGCTGCATCGCCACACGCTGCTCTGCATCGGGCAGGTGGACGGACTTGTCGGGGTGAACCAGCACCTGCAAGGCGCGGTACTGCTGCTCAAGCTGCGCCATGTCTATCCGGTAGGCCTGCGCAAGGCCGAACAACTGGAAGTGGTTCTGCTGGGAATCGAAACCGGCAGGTTGCATCAAGAGTGCCTCTAAAGATTCATGGTTCGCCCGAATGCGAGACGCAGAAACAGTCTCACCACGCATATGGACGGTATGTAAGCAAGTGAATACAACTCCGGCGAAGGGCAGCCCCGGGGTTGGCCGGAACCAGATTCCTTACGCAACCACCCCAGCTGGAATAAAACGGGTTAAACAGATACTCCGCGAGCCCGGGCTCCAGAGATGCCCTTAAACGCCGAAGCTCTCACCGCAGCCGCACTGGCTCTTGACATTAGGGTTGTTGAATTTGAACCCTTCGTTCAAACCCTCGCGCGTGTAATCCAGTTCCATGCCGTCGATATATGACAGACTCTTCGGGTCCACCAGCAATGTGACGCCATGGCTGGCGAACTGCAGGTCGTCACTGGCGACCTCGTCGGCGAACTCCAGCTTGTAGGCCATGCCGGAACAACCGCTGGTACGTACGCCGATACGCAAGCCGACGCCCTTGCCGCGCTTGGCAATGAAATTACGCACATGCTTGGCCGCGTTTTCAGTCAGCGTGATCGCCATATCCTACTCCTTGCATTTCTCGCCGCAGGCCGGCGTTTCAACCACCGAATTGTGCCTGTTCCTGTAATCCGCCACTGCCGCCTTGATGGCGTCTTCCGCCAGGATCGAGCAGTGGATCTTCACCGGCGGCAATGCCAGCTCCTCGGCGATTTGCGTGTTCTTGATCTGCAGGGCCTGATCGACCGTCTTGCCCTTTACCCACTCGGTGACCAGCGAGCTGGACGCGATCGCCGAGCCGCAGCCATAAGTCTTGAACTTGGCGTCTTCGATGACGCCGTCCTTGCCGACCTTGATCTGCAACTTCATCACGTCGCCGCATGCCGGCGCACCGACCATGCCGGTTCCCAGCCCCGCCTCATCCTTGGCGAACGAGCCGACGTTGCGCGGATGCTCGTAGTGATCCAGTACCTTTTCGCTGTATGCCATTTTAATCTCCTATGATTGAGGAACGAAGGCGGGGACTGTGACGAACCGTTCTACCCGATCCTCGATCCTGCTTTCAATGCGCAGCCCACTGCACAGAATTCAAATCGATGCCATCCTGGTACATTTCCCACAGCGGCGACAGCTCACGCAGCTTGCCAATCTTGTCCTTCAGCAATCCGATGACGTAATCGACTTCCTCGACCGTGGTGAAGCGCCCTATGCTGAAGCGGATCGAGCTGTGCGCCAGCTCGTCGCTGCGCCCCAGCGCGCGCAGCACATAGGACGGCTCCAGGCTCGCCGAGGTGCATGCCGAACCGCTGGACACCGCGACATCCTTGATCGCCATGATCATGGATTCACCTTCCACAAAACTGAAGCTGAGGTTGAGGTTATGCGGCACACGATGCACCATGTCGCCGTTGACATGCACCTCCTCCATGTCCATCAGGCCGTTCAGCAGACGGTCGCGCAGCATGCGTATCCGCTCGTTCTCCTGCATCATTTCAGCCTGTGCGATGCGGAACGCTTCACCCATCCCCACGATCTGGTGCGTCGGCAAGGTCCCGGAGCGCATGCCACGCTCGTGCCCGCCGCCGTGCATCTGCGCTTCCAGACGCACGCGCGGCTTGCGCCGCACATACAGCGCGCCCACACCTTTCGGGCCGTAGGTCTTGTGCGCGGAAAACGACATCATATCGACTTTCAACTGTTGCAAATCGATCGCCACCTTGCCGGTTGCCTGGGCCGCATCCACATGGAACAGGATACCCCTGTCGCGGCAGATCTCGCCGATCGCGGCGATGTCCTGGATCACCCCGATCTCGTTGTTCACCAGCATGACGGACACCAGCACGGTATCGGGACGCAGCGCCGCCTTGAACTTGTCCAGGTCCAGCAGGCCGTCCGGTTCCGGATCGAGAAAGGTCGCACTGAAGCCCTCACGCTCCAGTTCGCGCACGGTATCCAGCACCGCCTTGTGCTCGATACGCATGGTGACGATATGTTTGCCCTTGCCCTGGTAGAAATGTGCCGCACCCTTGATGGCAAGGTTATTCGACTCGGTCGCACCGGAGGTCCAGACGATCTCCTTGGGGTCACAGTTCACCAGCGCGGCGACCTGCTCGCGTGCCAGCTCCACGGCCGCTTCGGCCTCCCAGCCGAAGGCATGGGAGCTGCTGGCCGGGTTGCCGAACTTCTCGGTGAGATAGGGGATCATCTTCTCCGCCACGCGCGGGTCGACCGGCGTGGTCGCGGAGTAATCCATATAGATCGGAAGCTTCATTTTCTCCATCTTTCTGGCATCAGACCGAAACCACTACGGGCTTCGCCTCTTTCTTGCTCACTCTGATGTGCGTGATGCCGGAGGCCGACTTGGCCTGGCTGTCCACCAATTGCTGCAGGGTAACGGAAGCCAGATAATCGTAGATCCTTTCATTGAGCCCCATCCACAGATCATGCGTGACGCACTGGCGATCGTCATGGCAATTTCCCAGTCCGCCGCACTTGGTCGTATCCAGCGGCTCATCCACCGCCACGATGATCTCGGCGATGGTGATCTTTTCCGCCGGCCGGGCAAGATAATAGCCGCCGCCCGGACCGCGCACGCTTTCTACGATCTTGCTGCGGCGCAGCTTGCCGAACAATTGCTCCAGATAGGATAGCGAGATCTTCTGCCGCTCACTGATCGCAGCCATGGTCACCGGACTTTGTCCGCTGCACATCGCCAAGTCAGCCATCGCCGTCACGGCAAAACGCCCTTTGGTAGTCAGCTTCATGTCATCACCCAGTCGTTAAGATTGCGCTCAAACCGTTTTGGGATAATCCGAAGAACATTCCGGGTCCCGACGGATGGATAATAGAATACCCAAATATTTTAGTCAACTATCTTGTTCAGGTGATTAGGGTCGAATTTTTCTGCGGTGGCGCGCTCCTCATCCACGCGCACCCCCATTCTTTCAAGCTGCTGTAAAATGAAATCGATGCGCTGATCCACCGTTACGCTATGCCCGAGCAGCCCGTGTATCGCCTTGGAAAGCGGGTCGTTCTGGTCGTTGCCGACACCATAGGCGTTGAAGCCGCCGGTACTTTTCTTCTCTTCATCGAGAATGCGCGCCGGGATACCTGCCGCCGTCGCACCTGCCGGAACATCCTTCACCACTACCGCATTCGAGCCGATCTTCGCGCCGTCGCCGACGGTGATCGGGCCGAGTATCTTGGCGCCCGCCCCCACCACCACGCCGTTGCCCAGTGTGGGATGCCGCTTGCCGTGCCGCCATGAGGTGCCGCCCAGCGTGACGCCGTGATAGAGCGTGACATCATCGCCGATTTCAGCCGTTTCGCCGATCACCACACCCATGCCATGATCGATAAAGAAGCGCCGCCCGATGGTCGCGCCCGGATGGATCTCGATACCGGTAAACCAGCGTGCAATATGCGACAGGAAACGCGCCAGCCATTTCAGGTTGGCGCGCCACAAGGTGTTCGCCATGCGGTGCAGGATGCGCGCATGCAGCCCCGGGTAGCAGGTTAGCACCTCAAAAGTGGTGCGCGCCGCCGGATCACGGTCGAATACGCTGGCGATGTCCTCCCTAATGTTCCGAAACATTACGGTGCTCTTTCTGGTAACGCGATTTGAGACGCGCATTGTACTCGGTTGTCACGCTCAATATGCCGCGCAGGATGTTGATCTCCTCCTGCTCCAGGCGCGCACGGGCATACAGACGGCGCAGGCGCCGCATCAGGCGCGTGGGCTCCTGCGTGGTGAAAAAGCCGATCTCGAACAGGGTCTTTTCCAGATGCGCGAAGAACCCTTCCATCTGCTCATGCGGTGCAGGCCTGGCTTCCGGTACATTCGGCACATGGCTTTGCGCCGCCACGTTCAACTCGTAACCCATCACCTGCACCGCCGCCGCCAGGTTGAGCGAAGAGAAATCCGGATTGGCGGGAATGTTCACCAGCACCTGCGCCTTGCCCATCTCCTCGTTGGTCAGGCCGGACATCTCGGTACCGAACAGCAACGCCACCGGCTGTTGCGCGGCCTGCTGCAGCAACAGCGGCATCGCCTCGCGCGGACTCTTCACTTCGATGGAGATATCGCGCAGCCGCGCGGTCATCGCCACCGTGAACACCACGCCCTGCAGGGCTTCGTCGATGGAACCGCACACTACCGCGTCGCGCAGCAGGTCATCCGCCCCGGCGGCCATCGCATCGGCCTGCGGGTCTGGAAAATGCCTCGGATTGATCAGGTACAGATGGCGCAGACCCATAGTCTTCATCGCACGCGCCGCCGCCCCGATGTTGCCCGGGTGGGTGGTATGGCTGAGCACGACCCTGACATTGTCCATAAGATTCTGTTTATACAAAGTGTAATTCCAACTAAAATGTGCGCCGAGGAAACAATCCAGCGATTCCCGATTTCCCCAGCTCATTAAAAAGGTCGTACTTATGCACCCCATGCTCAACATCGCGGTGAAGGCCGCACGTCGCGCCGGCAATCTGATCCACCGTTCCGCCGACAAGATCGATCACCTCACCATCACCAGGAAATCCCATGCGGACTTCGTCAGCGAAGTGGATCGTGCCGCCGAGCAAACCATCATCCAGACCTTGCTGGAGGCCTATCCGGACCATGCGATTCTAGCAGAAGAGAGCGGCAGCCAAGGCGAGTCGGAGCACCTGTGGATCATCGACCCGCTGGACGGCACGACCAATTTTCTGCATGGCCTTCCGCAATATGCGGTATCCATCGCCCTGCAGCACAAAGGCATCATCACCCAGGCGGTGGTGTACGACCCGACCAAGAACGAGCTGTTCACGGCCACGCGCGGCCGCGGCGCGTTCCTCAACGACCGCCGCCTGCGCGTCACCAAACGCCTGCACCTTGCCGACAGCCTGATCGGCACCGGTTTTCCCTATACCAAGTTCGAGCACCTCGATGCCTATATGGCGATCTTCCGCGAGCTGATGCAAAAGACCGCCGGCCTGCGCCGCCCCGGCTCTGCGGCACTGGACCTGGCCTGGGTGGCGGCAGGCCGCTACGACGGCTTCTTCGAGACCGGGCTCAAACCTTGGGACATCGCCGCCGGCTGCCTGCTCATCACCGAGGCAGGCGGCATGGTCAGCGACCTGCACGGCTCGGACACCCACCTCAAGACCGGCCATATCTGCGCGGGCAATCCCAACATCCACCCACTGCTGCTGCAAGCGATGGCGCCGCACCTGACACCGGGATTGAAAGGCTGAACGCACGACGGATCTCCCCGGCGCCGACATGGACTCCACCCTTATCACCCTCACGCTTGCCACCATTGTCATCGTGCTGGCCTTCGAATATACCAATGGCTTCCATGACGCCGCCAACATCGTTGCCACGGTTATCGCCTCACGCGCCATGACGCCGGCGCAGGCGGTTCTCATGGTCGCCTTCTTCGAGTTCCTCGGGCCGTTGCTCGGCGGCACGGCGGTAGCCAACACGATCGGCAGATTCATCACCCTGGACGACCTCGACCGCGTGATGTCCCTGACCATCGTACTGTGCGGCCTGCTCGGCGCAATCACGTGGAACCTGCTGACCTGGTGGCGCGGCATCCCGTCTTCCTCCTCCCACGCGCTGGTCGGCGGACTGGCCGGCGTGGTCGTGGTCGCCGCCGGAACCGACCATGTCTCGTGGGGATACACCGAATTGCTGCACGGCGAAGTGAGCGGCGTGATCAAAGTGATCGCTGCCCTGATCCTCTCGCCCATCATCGGGTTCTGGATCGGCTACGCACTGCACAAGGCCATGCTGATACTGCTGCGTGGCGCACATCCCTCGATCAACCGGGACCTGCGCCATCTGCAATTCGTCACCTCCGCCGGGCTGGCCTTCTCGCATGGCGCCAACGATGCGCAAAAGAGCATGGGTATCCTGACGCTGGTGCTGTTGCTCGGCGGGTTCATCTCCACCTTTGAAGTGCCGTTCTGGGTGATGATGGGCTGTTCGCTGACCATGACCCTGGGCATCCTCTCGGGCGGCTGGCAGATCGTGCGCACGCTGGGCTTTTCCATCTACAAGATACGCCCGCTGCACGCGCTGGATTCACAAATGACGGCCGCCAGCGTGATCTTCGGCTCGTCGCTGTTCGGCGCCCCCGTCTCGACCACCCACGTGGTCGCCTCCTCGATCATGGGCATCGGCGCGTCGGAGCGGCCGAAGGCGGTACGCTGGAACAAGGCGCGCGAGATCGTAATCACCTGGCTGGTCACCATTCCCGGCGCGGCGCTGATGTCGATAACCTGTTATCTTCTCCTCCGTGCGTTCATCTGACCGACTGCCATGACCGAAGCTTCCAAAACACTGCTTGCGATGATCCTGGACCGGGTCTTCCCCAAAGTACCGGACTTCTTCCAGATGCTCACCGAACAAGCCCTCAAGGTCACGCATACGGTTGACCTGCTGGTCGAATACATGGAACACGGCGACCCGATGGTGGCGGGCACCCTCAAACAGAACGTGCACGAGGCCGACATCATCAAGGTGCGCAACCTGCACGAGCTGAATGACGCCTTCTCCACCCCGATCGACCGCGAGGACATCTACCGCGCCATCATGGCCCTGGATGACATCGTGATGTATTGCAAGACCACGGTACATGAAATGGATGTGCTCGGTGTCACGCCGGATACTTTCATGCGCGATATCTCGCATTGCATCAAGCAAGGTGTCGATGCGCTGGCCACCGGTTTCGCCAAACTCGGCACCATGCCAGCCGGTGCGGCGGCGGATGCCAACGAGGCACGTCAGGCCGAGCGTCAGGCCGAAAAACTGTATCGTGCCGCCCTCCCCATCCTGTTCGATGGCACTGACTATATAAATATGTTCAAACGCCGCGAGATCTACCGCCACCTGACCAACGCAGCCCAGCACATGGCGCTGTGCGCCAACCGCCTGCACGACATCGTGGTCAAGATCAGTTGAGCCCGGCCCAAATGAATGTGCCGGAAAAGAACAACCACACTCCTATGATGCAGCAGTATCTGCGCATCAAGGCGGAACATCCCGAGATGCTGCTGTTCTACCGCATGGGAGATTTTTACGAGTTGTTCTTTGCGGATGCCGAGCGTGCCGCAAAACTGCTCGACATCACGCTGACCCGGCGCGGCGCGTCCAACGGACAGCCGATCAAGATGGCCGGCGTACCATATCACGCGGCCGAGCAATACCTCGCCCGGCTGGTCAGGCTCGGCGAATCGGTGGCGATCTGTGAACAGATCGGCGACCCCGCCACCAGCAAGGGCCCTGTGGAACGCAAAGTGGTGCGCATCGTCACCCCGGGTACCGTCACCGACTCCGCATTGCTGGAAGAGAAGCGCGATAATCTGCTGCTGGCAGTGCGCGAACGCAGCGGCAAGTTGGGGCTGGCCTGGCTGAACCTCGCCGCAGGGCAATTCTTCGTCTGCGAGACTTCCGCCGAAAACCTGCCTGCCGAACTGGAACGCCTGCAACCCTCCGAAATCCTGCACGCCGAAAACGCTAGCCCGCCTGCCAACAGCCACGCCGCGCTGAAGTCGCTCCCCGACTGGCACTTCGACCTGGAAACAGCGCGCCGCACGCTGTGCCAGCAGTTCGCCACGCTCGATCTGGCCGGATTCGGTTGCGATGATCTCGGCGCCGGGCTGGAGGCGGCGGGCGCGCTGCTCGGTTACGCGAGGCTCACCCAGGGCCAAGCCATCAGCCACATCCGCAGCGTGCAGGTGTACAGCGCGGAGCGCTACGTGCGCATGGATGCCGCCACAAGGCGCAACCTGGAGATCACCCAGACGCTGCGCGGCGAGCCCGCCCCCACCCTGCTGTCGCTGCTCGACACCTGTGCGACCAACATGGGCAGCCGCCTGCTGCACCACTGGCTGCACCACCCGCTGCGCGACCGGGCAGTGCTGGGCGCGAGGCTGGAAGCTGTCGAGCAACTGGACGACCCGCACAACAAGGTACGCGACCACCTCAGATCCTGCGTCGATGCAGAGCGTATCACCGCGCGCATCGCGCTGTGCAGTGCCAGGCCGCGCGACCTGTCCGGCCTGCGCGATACGCTGCTGAATCTGCCGCAGCTGCACACCATGTTGTCGAAGTGCGATGCACCGCTCATCCACGCACTGGCGGATGCGCTGCAAGCCGACCAGACACTGGTCGCACTGCTGCAAAGCACACTGAAAGCGGAACCGTCCTCGGTTTTGCGCGAGGGGGGGGTCATCGCCGACGGCTTCGATGCCGAACTCGACGAGTTGCGCGGCATCCAGACCAACTGCGGCGACTTCCTGCTGGCGCTGGAAGCGCGCGAACGGGCACGCACCGGCATCGCCACGCTGAAAGTGGAATACAACCGCGTGCATGGCTTTTACATCGAGGTGACGCACGCGCAGAGCGCCAACGTGCCGGACGATTACCGCCGCCGCCAGACGCTGAAGAACGCCGAGCGCTACATCACGCCGGAGCTCAAGACCTTCGAGGACAAGGCGCTGTCCGCGAATGAGCGCGCGCTGGCGCGCGAGCGTTTCCTCTACGAACAACTGCTCGATCAGCTCGCGCCGTTCATCCAGCAACTGCAGGGCATCGCCGCCGCGATCGCCGAACTGGACGTGCTCGCCACGTTTGCGGAAAGAGCCGCGTCGCTGAATTTCAGCATGCCGCAGTTCAGCGACGACGCACAGATCGTCATCAGGCAGGGACGCCATCCGGTGGTGGAAACACAGGTGGAGCAGTTCACGCCAAACGACACCACGCTCAATGACGCGCGGCGCATGCTGCTGATCACCGGGCCAAACATGGGGGGGAAATCCACCTACATGCGCCAGGTCGCGATCATCGCGCTGCTCGCGCATGTAGGCAGCTTCGTGCCCGCGCAGCACGCGGTGCTCGGCAAGATAGACCAGATCTTCACGCGTATCGGTGCATCCGACGACCTGGCCAGCGGGCGCTCCACCTTCATGGTCGAGATGACCGAGGCCGCCAACATCCTGCACAACGCCACCGAGAGGAGTCTGGTACTGGTGGACGAGATCGGGCGCGGCACTTCCACCTTCGACGGCCTTGCGCTCGCCTGGGCCATCGCACGCCACCTGCTGGAAAAGAACCGCAGCCACATCCTGTTCGCCACGCATTATTTCGAGCTCACGCGCCTGAACGAAGAATTCCAGCAACTCGCCAACGTCCATCTCAGCGCCATCGAACACCAGCACAGCATCGTGTTCCTGCACAGCGTCAACGAGGGCCCGGCCAGCCAGAGCTATGGCCTGCAGGTCGCCGCACTGGCGGGCGTGCCGAACAGCGTGATACGCGCCGCGAAGAAACAGCTCGTCAAACTGGAACAGAACAGCGCCGCGCAAAACCCGCAGGGCGACCTGTTCGAGCGGAAACCGGAGATGCCGGAACCGGAAGAACATCCGGCGTTGCAATCACTGCGCGACACGCAGCCGGATGAATTGAGTCCCAAGGAAGCACTGGAGAGACTGTATGCGCTCAAGAAGCTCCTGTAACCATTTCATCAGAAGAAGAACGTGACTGGAGTGACCGAAGAACCAGCCGAAGAAATCAGCGCCGAATATAAACGAAGCGCACATCTGTGGGCTCTCTGAATCCAGGATAGTGTCCACTTACCCTTATCCATTCATGGTGCAGCAATGAAACAACGCGTATTGATCCTGGGCTATGGCAAGATGGGACACGCCATGGAGTATCTGCTGGCGGAACGGCACGATGTGCGCATCTGGGACATGGGCGTCATGGTGAAGGGTAGCCTTGCGACGCTGGAAGAGGAAGTCACCGAGGCGCAGGCGATCCTGTTTTGCCTGCCGGTGAACCCGCACCATGAGATCGCCAGCCGCATCGCGCCTTATCTGGCTGAAGACAGCGTGTGCCTGACCATCGCGAAGGGCCTGGACGAAGCGGGGCGGACGGCGGCGCAGGTGTTGGAGGGCGTACTCGGCGGAAAACATCACTACGGTGTCGTATACGGCCCGATGATCTCGAATGAGCTTGCGATGGGGCGGTATGGCTTTGCCGATGCGGTGCTGTCCGACACTGCGGATTTCGCGGTGATGTACAACCTGTTCCGCGGCAGTACGCTGATCTGCCAGCAGGCATCTGACATGCACGGCAGGAGCTGGTCCGTGATCCTGAAGAATGTGTATGCGATCATGTTCGGCGTGGCGGATGAGCTGAAGCTGGGAGAAAACATGCGCGGACACCTGATGGTCGCCGCGATCGCGGAACTGTCCGGCATCGTCCAATCGTTCGGCGGGCAGGCGCACACTCCCTACAGCTATGCCGGCCTTGGCGATTTGCTGACGACAGGCACCAGCGAGGATTCGCATCACCATACGCTTGGACGGCAACTGGTGCGCGGCGAATGGTCGGACATCTCCGGCGAAGGGGTGCATACCCTGCACATGGTGGAGAAATATCACCTGTTCGAGTGGCGCGCCTATCCGCTGTTCTCGCTGTCGCACGACATCGTCACCGCGCCGGAGACCCTGGATGAGCGGGTGCGGGGATACCTGAAACTGTTGCGCGAAACCGAAAGTTGCGCGATTTGAGACTGATGCGGCCAGTTATCCGCGATTATGACAAAGCAGTTCATGCCCCATCTTGTCGTTTCCATTTCCAGCCACGGTTTCGGCCATGTCGCGCAAACCGCACCGATCCTGAACCGGTTGCATGAACGCATGCCGCGGTTGCGCCTCACGTTGCGTTCCGCCGTGCCGCTGGCGCATCTGCGTTCGCGCATCCATGCGCCGTTCGAACATCTGCCCGGCGAGGGCGACACCGGCATGGTGATGTCTTCGGCGATGGATGTTTGTATCGAGGAGAGCCGCGCGGCCTACCGTGCTTTCCATGCGGACTGGGAGGCGCGCATCGCGCAGGAGGATTGCCTGCTGCGCGAACTGGGCGCGGACCTGCTGTTGTCCGATGTCGGCTACCTGCCGCTGGCTGGCGCGCAGCGCGCCGGCATCCCGAATGCCGCGCTGTGTTCGCTGAACTGGGCAGATATCTACCGCCACTATTGCGGCGATGACGCCATCGCTACGCAAATCCATGCCTGTTATGCCAACGCCGATGCTTTTCTGCGCGCCACACCGGGCATGTCGATGGAACATCTGCCCAATCTTGTGCCGGTCGCGCCCCTCGCCGACGTCGGCAGCAACCGGCGCGACGAACTGGCCCACCATCTTAATCTGTCGGAAGAAGAGAGGCTGGTACTGGTCAGCCTGGGCGGCATCGCCGGCCGCCTGCCCATCGAACGCTGGCCGCACATCGACGGCGTGCGCTGGCTGGTGCAGCAAAGCTGGCGGGCCGGGCATCCCGATGCCATCGTCATCGAATCCCTGCCGATGAGCTTCGGTGACCTGCTTGCCAGTAGCGACGCGCTGATCTGCAAGCCGGGCTACGGCAGCTTCGTCGAGGCCGCATGCAGCGGCACGCCGGTGTTGTATGTCGGCCGCGCCGACTGGCCGGAGTCCTCGGCCCTGATCGAATGGCTGCAACGATACGGCCTGTGCCGCGAGGTTTCACGGGATGCGCTGGAACAGGGGAATTTTGCCGGGCCGTTAAGAGAGATCCTTCATGCGCCGCGCCCCGGACCGGTCATTCCGGGAGGTGCAGGACAGGTGGCGGACTGGCTAGTCGAGCGTTTGCAAAGGTAACTGCAATCAGGCAGGCCATCGGTGCGATGGCGGCGACATTCGCCGCCGCCATCACGGGAGAGGATAAAACGCTTACTTGCGGGTGAACTCGATGACGATCTGGCCCGGTTCGCGGGCAACGTAGTTGATCTCGATGCCGGCGCCGTAGCGATCGCTCAATTGTGCGAGCAGCGGCAGGGGGTCGTGGTCGTTGCAGAACAGCATGGTTTCGCC
This sequence comes from Gallionella sp., assembly GCA_044230015.1. Classification (GTDB taxonomy): domain Bacteria; phylum Pseudomonadota; class Gammaproteobacteria; order Burkholderiales; family Gallionellaceae; genus Gallionella. Next base: position 17,158 of record JBGARW010000010.1, read on the forward strand.
GGGATGCAGGGAGTCGAACGCACCGAAAATGGCGGCGTGGCGGAAGCGCTTGGCAACGCCGCGGGCATCGAACGGGTAACGCATGTCGGGCATGATGGAATTGGAGCAATTGTGAATCATCTTGGGTTCCTTGGTCAGAGAGGTTGATCGAAAATAATGCCCGACTATTTTAATTGGTTATTCCAAAAATGCAAGCCTGATTCCGGGCGCGTTGCTTCCATGCCTCGGCTCCCGACAGAGCATGAATGCCGCCATATCCGGGCATGCAACGACAGTCAGCGGGGAACTCGCCGCATCCCATCGCGTCTCATTCGCAGCACCAACATCGGCGCAGACAGATCGGCTTGGGGATCGTTTTCCGCACACCATGAACCTTTGGCCTCATATTCTTCAGCCGCACATACACCCAATGAGTAACGTAGTCATGCAAAAACAGGTTTTGGCACTTGCCGCATTGTTTGCGCTCCTTTCCGGATGCGACAGCAAGCAAGGCGGTGCTGCTGCGCCCGCCACTGCCGGACCACCGGTCCAGAAAGGAATGTCAGCCGGTGTCCTGCCGCCCCTGACGGGAAAATCGTCAGCCCTCCACGATCTGGCAGTCGGCGAGCAGGTATACAGGGACACATGCAGCATTTGCCACAGACTCGGGGTAAGGGGTGCGCCGCGCCTCGGCGACACGGAAGACTGGATGCTGCGCCTCGCACAGGGCAATGAAACTCTCTACCGCCACGCCATCAACGGATACATGGGCAGCAAGGGCTCCATGCCGGCGCGCGGGTCGAACACCATGCTGTCCGATGATGGGCTCAAGGCGGCGGTGGACTATATGGTATGGTATTCCGTGCCAAGACCGCATGGGCCGCTCGAGTCGCATGTGTTTTCCGCTACGGCCAAACAATTTACAATTCGCTCCGAATGAACATGACCGACATGCAAACACAAATACTGATCGCTATCGCCTCACTTGCACTTCTTTGCGGATGCGGCGGCAAGGACAAGGGAGTGGCTGCGCGCCCTTCCTCCGTGCCGCAGTTCCAGCTGGCGGAGATCAACCCGCAAAAGGCTTCAGCCGGGCCGGATCTGATTACGGGTGAGAAGGTTTACAAGAGTACCTGCAGCATCTGCCACAAGTCCGGGCTGAACGGCGCGCCGCGCATAGGCAGCAAGGATAACTGGGAGCCGCGCCTCGCACAGGGCAAAGACCTCCTTTATGATCGTGCCATCCATGGCTACCGCGGCAAGAAGGGCTCCATGCCTGCGCGTGGCTCCAACGTCAGACTATCCGATGACGAAGTAAGGGCAGCGGTGGATTACATGGTTGCGCATGCCGTGCCGGTGTGGTCGATGGAAAGATGATGCCTGCGGAATGAGGCTGCGCCCGGCCCTTACGGCATCAAATGCTCGAGCGCCGGGAAAAGCTCTCTTTCCTCGAAGCGGACATGCTCCGTCAGGAGCTTGCCGAAACTGCCCAGCGTCTCGATGTCGTTGCGCCGCAAGCCACTGAGCAGCGCCCGCAATTGCCGGTGGTCTTCCAGGGTGCGCTGCTCAAGCGCCGTGTTTCCGGCGCTGAGCAGCAGCGGCAACAATGATTGCTCCTCGATCTGGAAGTGCGGCTCCAGCTCGTCGGAAAATGCCTGAAGTACGCGCTGGCAGGTCTTGCCTACCCGCTCCTCATCACGCGATTGCGCGGCCCGTTCGCAAGCCTTTGCCAGAGTCAGTGCGGTATGATGTTCCCGCGACAGGGGTTGCAGTGCCGGAATCCGTTTCATGATGCGTTCAGGCCGGCATTACGATGAAGACTTCCGGGTCGTCGCCGTGGTCCAGTAGGATGCTGCGCACCCGTTCCTGCCATAGCTTGCCGAACTCGGCGGACTCGGCCGAGTTCGCGTTGCCCGACAGGCAATTCCCCATCAGAATGGGCATGCGCGGTGAAGCCGGGACGCGTTGCAGGTTTGCCGCCGTCTGTACCGCCTGCCCCGTGTCGAGCCGGGTGAACCGTATTTCTGCCGGTATATCCACTGCAAAGAACAACTTTTCGTTACGATTGAAACGCCCCGCGATCCCCTTGAATCCGTCGTCTACCCTGGAGCCTGTCAGCATGCTCACGACGTTCGCAATGACGCCGGTGACGCCGCTCGTGCTGTCCTGGCTGAACTCCACCAGGATGTCCCCGCGCACCGGCATTGCACCTGAATAGAGCGAACCCAACGCCTTACGGGTCATCCAATAAGCCGAGGCGACCGTCGGGCAGGAATGGCCGGCCAGCCGTACCGCATCGAAATAACCGTATTGCAAGATCCCGCCTTCCGTCGCACCGAGAAATTCGGCTAGCGGGTCGTACAGACTGATTTTGGGAACCCTGTCAAAGAAATCCGGATGACTCATTTTCACTACCCTTAAATGATGCCAATGGTAACATCACACAAGGCCTGCTGTCGTGTAGAATGGCGCTGTTAGTGAAGTGACGCGATCCCACCGGCTGCCGTATCCGTAAATCCCTACCGGATTCCAGATGAGCCGTTCCAAAGGCCTTGCCTGATCGATCTTTCAGGTCGGATTGCCGTCGCTGACTGCGCTCTTCATGAACCAATCGCCTTGTGTATAACTCCGACCCGCGGGTACCAGGCAATGCAATGAACATTTAAGGAGATATCGCCATGCAAGCCAGAAAGATTCTTACCAGCCTGATGTTGTGCGTTGCAATCGGGCTTCCACAATATGCCTCCGCCGGCAGATATTGCCCGGTGACAGAGAGTGGGGCAATTCGCATAGACCAGTGCATATACCCCACCAACGAAGAATGCAAAAAGGCAAACCGGAGCAAAAAAGATTGCGTAAACGACCTGCCCGAACCATCGGATAAGGCCCCGTACTGCCTGGTATTGGGATGGCTGGAAGTCTGCGATAAATACTTCGACATGGAGTCATGCGAGAAGGATGCCGAAAAGAAAGCCGGCCAATGCATCCCGAACTCGCGTTACAAAGGCGCCGACAAGCAATGATCGTCCCGGTGTGCCCGGGACGAACGACCCGCTATTTGCAGGCAACTTCCTGATAGTAATAAGGATGCCATCATCGTGGAGCAAGCAGCCGGGGATGATGCCTGATTTGCAGAGTAAACGAAAAACGAGCCTTTACTTTTCTTGAGCCAGTTTGCGGTTGCCGGTTTAATATACAAATATGGTACAGCCTGAAAAAGAACGATATCCCAAATTGCTCGGCACATTTGTGTCCAAACATGCGAAGTGGTGGTTGGGCATAGGTGCAATCGCGATCCTGGCAATTAGCGGGTATCTCTTTGTTGGCCATTCGGCAAATCGGCCAGATGGCCACACTTCCGCCGCTCCTGCAGCCCATTCAGATCTCGATCAAATAACAAGCACCGACAAGAACAAGCCGGCAAAAAAGCTTTGGGTATGCCCCATGCACCCCCAGGTAATCAGGGACCAGCCGGATGAGCTATGCCCGATCTGTGGCATGGATCTGGTGGAAATGGAGCCGCCGAGTGCGCACCAACCCGGACATAGCCACGGGGTGAATATCGACACCGCTTCACAACAAAGACTCGGGGTACGTCTAGCCACAGCCGAATGGCAAACACTGAGCCAGGATATCCATGCTTACGGCAACGCGGTTGCCGATGAAAGCCTGGTATTCAACCTTAGCTCCAAACTTGAGGGGGTCATCAAAAAACTCCATGTGAACGTCGTCGGCCAGCAAGTCGAGGAAGGGCAGGCGATCTATGAGATATATTCTCCGGAGTTGCTAAAAGCCCAGTTCGAGTATGTCGAGCTGCTCAAGGAAAAGAACATGCTCATGATACCCATGAATGCCGACGACGCGCATACGAACCCAGACTACCGGATGACCGAGAGCGAGATGATGGCGATACAGATGAACGCCAAAGAACGCAACCTCTACACCGAAAAATTCGAATATTACGATGCCCGCCAACTGAGTGAAGAGCTCAACACCACCTACCGGCCAAGGGAAGTGGTTGAAATACGAGCACCACGGTCCGGCTTTGTCACCAAGATCGAGGTTAATGAGGGCAGCGCCATCAAGCCGATGGATAACCTGATCTCCTTCGCCAACACGTCGCGTGTCTGGATCGATGTGCCGCTTTTCCCAGATCAACTGGCTTGGGTAAAGGATGGCGATGAGGTAACCGTAAAATTGCCGAAGTCCGTTCATCCGGAAATCAAGGCACGCCTGCAATTTGTGACTCCGATGTTCGACAGTACGACACGCACCGTACAGGCACGGTTGAGCGTCGACAATGCCAAGAACCGGCTTCTCCTGGGCTCTTTTCTTGATGTCATTATTCACACCAGGCCGCATAAGGCATTGGCCGTACCGCGCTCGGCGGTAATGCGTACCGGCAAGGGCGATTGGGTGATGCTCTCCGAGGGCGGGGGACACTTCTCGCCAGTCAAGGTGGAAACCGGGATTGAAACGACTGAGTCCATTGAAATCACCGACGGCTTGCAAGCCGGTGACCAGGTTGCGGTAAACGGGCAGTTTCTGCTGGATGCGGCGGCATCGATGAGCGATGCCGCACAGCGCATGCACGACAACCACGATGCAGGCGGACACTAAGAAGTTCCCCTGCGGAGGAACACCAACTCATCGCATCCCCGACGCGAAGATTCTCTGGGCTCAGGAATGATTGCACGCATCATCAAATGGTCGCTGAAGAACCGCCTGCTAGTACTGCTAGGTGCCCTGTTGCTGGCGGGATGGGGGGTGTATTCCACGCGCCTTATGGCATTGGATGCGATTCCCGATCTCTCCGACGTGCAGGTCATCGTCAAATCCTCCTATCCCGGACAGCCTCCGCAGATTGTTGAAGACCAGGTCACATTCCCTCTGACCTCGGCATTGCTGTCGGTACCGGGTTCGACTGCCGTACGCGGTTTTTCCATGTTCGGCGAATCATATGTGTACATCATTTTCCAGGATGGGACGGATCCCTATTGGGCGCGCACGCGCGTACTGGAATATCTGAGCCAGAGTGAAGACCGCCTGCCGCGCGAGGTGATCCCCACGCTGGGTCCGGATGCTTCCGGTGTTGGCTGGGTATTTGAATACTCCCTGGTGGACCGGCACCACCGTTACGATGCCGACCAATTGCGTGCAGTGCAGGATTTCTTCCTCAAGTATGAGTTGCAAAGCCTGCCCGGTGTAGCCGAAGTCGCCAGCATCGGCGGCATGGTGCGGCAGTTCCAGATCGAAGTGAACCCCAACCGGCTGGCGGCAAACAACATGGATATGGAGCGCGTGGCGCAGGCGATCCGCGACAGCAACATGTCAGGTGGCGGTTCGGTGATGGAAATGGGGCGCGCAGAATTTGTCGTGCGCGCGCAGAACTATCTGAAGAACCTGGATGATTTCCGGCATATCCCCCTGGGGACCAACGCACAAGGCGTACCCATCAATCTGGAAGACGTGGCGCAAATCCAGGTCGGGCATGAATTGCGGCGCGGTGTGACCGATCTGGACGGGCAGGGCGAAGTGACCGGCGGCATCATAATCATGCGCTATGGCGAAAACGCCCTTGAGACCATCAAGCGCGTCAAGACACGGTTAAATGAACTGCAGGCCGGGCTGCCGCCCGGCATCGAAGTGGTCACCACCTATGACCGCTCCGGAGTGATCAAACGTGCCATCCAGACACTGGGCGAAAAGCTGGTCGAAGAATCGATCATCGTCGCCCTGGTATGCCTCGCATTCTTATTCCACCTGCGTTCCTCATTGGTGGCGGTAGTCACGCTACCGATCGGTATCCTGGTCGCCTTCATCATCATGGAAAGCCAGGGCATAACTGCCAACATCATGTCACTGGGCGGCATCGCCATCGCCATCGGCGCCATGGTGGATGCCGCGGTGGTGATGATAGAAAACATGCACAAGCATCTCGAACGTGCAGGCGACCAGCCAGACTACTGGAAGGTCACCACCGAGAGCGCGCTCGAGGTGGGACCGGCCTTGTTCTTTTCGCTGCTGATCATCACCGTATCCTTCCTGCCGGTGCTGACGCTCACCGGACAGGCAGGCAAGCTGTTTGCTCCGCTCGCCTATACCAAGACCTATGCCATGGCCGCAAGTGCGGCGCTCGCGATCACTCTGGCCCCGGTGCTGATGGGTTATTTCATCCGCGGGCGCATCGCCCACGAGCAGAGCAACCCGCTGAACCGGTTGCTGCATGCGCTTTACCGCCCGCTGCTGATGAGTGCGCTGCAAAGACGCAAACTCGCCCTGTCCCTCTGCCTGTTATTGCTGTTGAGCGCTGCCTGGCCGATTGCCAAACTGGGCAGCGAATTCATGCCGCCGCTCAACGAGGGTGACCTGCTTTACATGCCCACCACCCTGCCCGGCGTATCGATAGACGAGGCGGCGAACATCATGCAAATCACCGACCGCCTGATCGCGCAAATGCCCGAGGTCGAACACGTGTTCGGCAAAGCCGGGCGCGCTGATACGGCCACCGACCCTGCACCGCTTTCGATGCTGGAAACCACGATCCAGCTAAAACCGCGCGAGCAGTGGCCGGAAGGCGAAACCATGGAAGAACTGGTCCGCAAACTGGACAACCATGTGCGCCTACCGGGACTCACCAATTCATGGGGCTATCCGATCCGCACGCGCATAGACATGCTGTCCACCGGCATACGCACACCACTGGGAATCAAGGTTACCGGTCCCGATCTTGCCGGCATCAGCACGCTGGCCATGCAAATCGAAGAGGTTATAAGAAATTCCGTGCCGGGCACGCGCAATGCTTTCGCCGACCGCGCTTCCGGTGGACGCTATGTGGATATTGCGCTGGATCGCGTGCAGGCGGCACGTTACGGTGTTACGGCAGCGGATGTGCAGCGCCTCGTGCAGGGCGCCATAGGCGGAGAGAACATCGGCATGCTGATCGAGGGGCGCAGCCGTTTCCCGATAAACCTGCGCTACCAGCGCGCTTTCCGCGATTCGCTCACCGCACTTGCGGCAAGCCGCATCACGACGCCTTCCGGCACACAGGTATCGCTTGGAACGATAGCAAAGATAAGCGTGAATGACGGCCCTGTCGAGATCAAGAGTGAAAACGGCCGCCTCGTCGCCTATATCTATCTCGATTTTGCCGGGCGCGATCTGGGTGGTTACATAGCGGATGCGCAGACCGCAGTGGCAAGGAATGTCGCCCTGCAACCAGGCTATGCCATCGCCTGGTCAGGGCAATACGTCAACCTGCAGCACGCCAAGGAACGTTTCATGTGGGTGATACCGCTCACCCTGCTACTAGTAGTACTGCTGCTTTATATGAATTTCCGCCATACCGGCAAGGTGCTGCTGGTATTGCTGTGCCTGCCTTTTTCCCTGGCCGGTGGCTTCTGGCTGGTATATTGGCTGGACTATCACCTGTCGGTCGCGGTCGCAGTCGGGTTCATCGCGTTGGCCGGGGTGGCGGCCGAGTTCGGCGTGGTCATGCTGCTCTATCTTGACCAGTCCATCGCAGAACTCCGCCAGTCCGGGCAGCCGGTGAACTACAGGAGTTTGCAGCTTGCCATCGTCCAAGGAGCTTTGCTGCGCATCCGCCCGAAAATAATGACGGTATCGGTGATCGTAGCCGGCCTGATTCCGGTGATGGTCAGTGCCGGCACTGGTGCAGATGTGATGAAGCGTATTGCAGCCCCTCTGGTGGGCGGCATGATTACCGCGCCTGTGCTCTCTCTCATCGTCATTCCGGTCATCTACGCATGGTGGCAGGAAAGGAATCTGCCGGAAAGCACCACCTCGCAGACAGCATAAGGGAATGCCGAGCAAGTCCGCCCACCCTTTCCAGACCTAATGGATCTCACCAATTCGTGCCGCGCAATACCACAGCACAGTGCCTAGATTGTCCATTGGATGGCAGCACTATGGCCCACATGCGCAATTGAACCAATGCACCGTCTGGTCGCCGTACGACAAGATCCTGGAATTTCCTTTCATGCTTTGTTTCAACCATAAGCGTGCAATGGTCACTCTTTTCGCAATCCCTCGCGCAATCCGTTCCCTGAAAAAGACTGGGACAGAGTTTATTCAGAGTGGCGCCTTGATCCTGTCCCAGCATGCGTGTAGCCGCCTCATTGATCGCCACAACGCGGCGATTCTCGTCGATAAAAACAATCCCTTCGTCGAGATTATCAAAGACCTGCTTCAATTCGGGCAAAGTAACCATAAACGTTTATCTTTCCAAAGAACCCACAACCTGGGTAACACGGATTATCTAATTACTAAAGAAAACAGCCCACAAAAATGTGGGCTGCTTCTGGGCGTACTTGCTGCTGAATTATTTTGTCGACAGCACGTAGACTATATAGTCGCCTTTTTCCTGAGATGTGCAGTTTCTCTCAAGAACGTCGTTGCAGTGCACATCAAAGGTTTCTTCAGTCTTCTTCAGATTGGAGAATCGTTTGGGATTGACCGCAGGGGAAAGGGAAGCAATCTTCTTTCCAGTCTGTGAATGCTTGCCAACAGCTGCAGGATTGTCACCGTGGCAATCCGTACAAGCCACCTGCTTACCCTTCACGGTATGCTTCTTGACATAAAACGCACGCCCCGCTTCCGCGTTCAGAACGTAGGTAGGATTAACACCTTTGACAAGGGCTTGATATTGTTTAACAAATTGTTTCGCGCCATCTACATCTGCCTGAGCAGGCAGACTAAAAAAACCGAGAGTTGCAAGCAGAACATAAGCAAATTTACGCATTTTTAAAAGCCCCTCCTAAGGAGTTAAGTTTGTATTTCATTTAATTTGTACTACAAAATCAAATATACCTACAGTGTATAGTCGTGTCAATACTAACACTTGACCGGCAGCTGATCGGAGTACGGCAAATCAGGCATCATTATCCATACGCCAGAATCATGTATGCCGGAAAGCAACAGGTGAACCTATAATCGAGCCTGATTAAGTTGAAAATCCGCGCCCATTTCAGACGGTGTCGCAATAGAATATGACTCGAGAAATCGGCCACACAGTAATAGCCAATGACTGAAAAATTCAAGATCGCCATTATCGGTGCAGGGCCAGCTGGTCTGTCTGCGGCCGCGCATGCTGCCGAACTGGGAATCCCCCATGTTCTGCTGGAAGCGGGGCAATATCCCGCAAATACCCTCCATAAATATCAGAAAGGCAAGCTTGTCATGGCGGAGCCTGCTGTGCTGCCGCTCCGCAGCCCGATGGCGTTTGCTGCCGGGACTCGCGAAAACATCCTTGAAACATGGCACGAGGATATCCGAAAGTACAAGGTCAACCTGCGCTTGGGAGCGCGGGTTGACGGGATAAAGGGTGAACGTGGCGACTTCCAGGTCGCATTATCTTCTGGACAGACCATAAATGCCGAGCTTGTAGTGCTTGCAATTGGGCTTCAGGGCAACATTAACAAGCTGGGCGTCCAGGGTGAGGACCTCCCGAATGTGCAATACCAACTCGATGATCCGGAAGAATTCAAAGACGAGACCATTGTGGTTGTGGGTGGCGGTGATGCCGGTGTAGAAAATGCGCTCGCCCTCGCACAGCAAAACCGGGTGATCCTCATCAATCGCGAGGAAGAATTTAGCCGCTGCAAGGAAGGAAACTTCCTCCTCCTGCAAGCCGCCATCAAGGCAGGCCGGATCGAGCCCCGTACCAGCGCAAGCATCGACCATATCGACACCGAAGCAGAAAACGGTTTTCTACTGAGGGCTGTTGCGAAAACCTCCGAAGGTGTCGAGATTATCAATTGCCATCGTGTTATTGCACGCTTGGGCGCCAGTCCGCCGCGAAAGCGGCTGGAAAGTTTTGGCGTGAGGTTTCCCAATAGCGACATAACCTCGGCGCCAGAATTATCGGAACAATACGAGTCGAATATATCTGGCCTCTATATCATTGGGGCGCTCGGCGGCTGCCCACTTATCAAGCAAGCACTGAACCATGGTTACGAGGTGATCGAATATATCCTCGGAAACCCCGTGGAACCAGCGGATGAGCCGCTCCTCAAGCAGAAGATCTCCAGCTTCAATGCCTCATGCTCCGTCGGTGAGGGCCTTTCCATCATCCGGCGTAATGCGCCTATATTGGCTGACCTTACCGCATTGCAGCTGCGCGAACTCCTCCTCGAAAGCAGCATCCTGACCCCCAAGCCGGGCGAGATCATTTTCAAACGTGATGATTACACCAGCAGTTTTTTCTCGATCCTGGAGGGTGAGCTCGCTGTCTTTGTCAAGGCCAAGGATGGCAGTGAGATATATTTCCAGACCAAGGCGGGCAACTTCTTCGGGGAGATGGGACTGATATCCGGGCGCCGCAGATCCGCCACGATCAAGGCAATCACGGATTGTGTGCTTATCGAGACACCGCGTCGCTCGATGTTAAAACTGATCAATTCCGTAGAGTCTGTACGCCGGAAGCTCGACGAGGTATCAATAAAACGAGTGGTCCGCAACTGCCTGACCAACACCCTCTCGGAAAGTGAGCTGAACAATCTGTTGCAGGGTGCGACGATCAAACGGTATAAGGCTGGCGACATCCTGTTCCACCAGGGTGACAAGGCTGACGGGCTGTATCTGATCCGACGCGGTTCGGTGATCATTTCCCAGATGACCGGCGGAAAAGAGGATGTGCTGTCATATGTCATTACGGGCAACTACCTCGGCGAAATGGCACTTATCTCAGACAAGCCACGCTCAAAAACAGCACGTGCCGCTTCGGCAACCGAGGTTGTCCTGCTGAAAGCACAGGTGGTTGTCGCAGCGCTGGAACGAAATACCGACCTGCGTGACCTTCTTGCTGCGCGCTATCGCGAAAATGCCCATGACAAGAAGATGATCGGCCCGCAGGGTGAGCCAGACAACCTATTCACCTTTCTCATCCGGCAGGGTATCGGTGAAGCAACCGACGTATTGCTGATTGATTATTCGCTTTGCATACGTTGCAACAATTGTGAAACTGCCTGTGCGAATACGCACGGTGGCATCTCGCTTTTTGACCGTGAAGCCGGCACCACCCATGGTCATACCCATCTACCCAACTCATGCCGCCATTGCGAACATCCGTATTGCATGCTGGATTGCCCCCCTAATGTCATTCACCGGTCGATCAACGGCGAGGTATTCATTGCAGACGGCTGCATTGGATGCGGCAATTGCAAGAGCAACTGTCCTTACGATGCCATCCAGATGGTGGCTGTCAATCCGGAGTTCAGAAGACCAGGTTTATGGCAGGCCCTGCTGGGGGGTTCCACGCATAACAAGAAAGGGCACATCCCTGACGGCAATCCACCCAAGAAAGCCATCAAGTGCGACTTGTGCAAGGATAACGCAATGGGGCCTGCCTGCGTCCGGTCATGCCCGACAGGAGCGGCTTTGCGCATCAGCCCGGAGGCTCTCTCCCTGACCATGCGCGACGTTTCAGCCGCATTGGAATAGAACAGCGGAATTATCGGGATAAAAACATCATGCAGCGCGGCACATTGCTAAAGTACCGGAACTATCGTTATCTTAAGATCACCAGCCTGCTGATGGCTTCTGCCGTGATGGCGTATCTGTCTGATCAACCCGCTACGGGGGCTTATGGCGGCTCCCGGCTGGGTTATTTGTTCGGGATCTCGTCGACATTGATTGTCGTTGTGTTGATGCTGTATGGAGCACGCAGACGCCTCGCGCCGGCACTCATGGAACGGCGAAACATATCAAATGCCTCATCGCCGCAACACAATGCCCCAGACCGACGAAAGCACGAAACGAACTGGCTGCGGCATCACGGCGCGACTCTTCAGGGGTGGCTTTCTGCGCACGCTTATCTGGGAGTCGCACTCATCGTGCTGGCCACGCTGCATACCGGCTTCCAGTTCGGGTGGAATGTCCACACTTTGGCCTATGTCTTGATGGTGTCCATGATCATCAGCGGCTGCTACGGTATCTATGCTTATCTGCGCTTTCCGCGCTTGATGACCGCCAATATGGGGGGCATAGGCACATTTGATGGCCTGTTGCTTGAAATCGGCGATCTTGACAAGCAGGCAGGCGTCAAATCACTCCAGTTTTCCGATGATATCTGCGCAATCGTGCTCAAGGCCCGGCAAAAGACCCGTATCGGCGGAAATCTTCTCCAGCAGCTGACGGCATACCAGCACAACTGCCCGACCGCCCAAGCGGTACGACAGCTGAAGGTTCTGGGCAAGAGCCTGAAGTATGATCAGCTGAAGTCTTTCGATGACCTCTATTCGATCATGGCACACAAGGAATTCCTGGTAAGGCGTGCGCGGCGCGATGTCATGTACCGGGCCCGGCTGGAGTTCTGGCTCTATTTGCATGCGCCGCTTTCGATTGCATTCCTGACAGCGCTCATTGCGCATACCACCGCCATATTCTATTACTGGTAACCGCCAATGATCCGCTGCCTGTTCATCCACATCTCACACAACCAGAGCGGCCAGCCTGTCCGCAAGGAGCTGCTGGTCACCGGCGAAACCATCCAGATCGGGCGCGCTGCCGGATGCAAGGTTCTCCTTCTGGATCATCGGGTCAATTTTCATCATGCGGTAATTCGCCGCTCAGATGAAGGAAATCTGCTCATTGATGCCGAAGAAGGGGCGAATATCTCTGTAGACGGCACGCCCGAGTTGAGTGCCGGATTGTCCCCGGGAACACACGTTCTTGTCGGGCCTTACGAGCTTGTGGCCGGAATGCCCGCGGGTGATTATGACCTGATGCTTTCGGCAGAAATGGTTTGCCCGTTACCAGACGACCATGAACATGTTTCAGTGAAGCAGGCACCTGCCACCTTGGCAGATACCGGGTTATCGAAACGCCAGATCGCATCCTGGCTGGCTGGTGTGATCGCACTTGTCTTCCTGGCTCTTCCCATGGCTCCGGTATTAGACCCGGCACTTCCCAAATGGGTAACCAGCGCACAGGCGTCGATCAGGAAATCCTGGCAGTTGGGTGAGATGTCTCGCGGGCACCAGCTGATTAGCGCGAAATGTGAGGCATGCCACCAGGAGCCATTTGAGGCAGTGCCTGATAAAGCCTGCGGAAGCTGCCACAAAACCGTGGCAAGGCATATTCCAGACATGGCTCTGCACACCGATGTATTCAGGGACATGCGCTGCGGGGAATGCCATCATGAGCACAGGGGCGAAATAAGGGAAGGGACACAAAACGCCCGGTGCGTGACCTGTCATGGGAAGATCAAACAAATCAACGGCAAGACCGGACTGGCAGACATCCGCGATTTCAGCAGGGATCACCCCGCATTCAGCCTGACCTTCAAGACTGGGCACAAAGACAGTGATGTAGTACGCATCCCACAAAAAGACAGAGCCAGGCTCATCGAAAAATCAGGGCTCAAGTTTTCACATAAAGTCCACCTCGACAAGGAAGGCGTTTCCAGCCCCGAAGGCGATACGATATTGGACTGTCGTGATTGCCACCAACTGGACACGGCAGGCGCCCGTTTCATGCCGATCTCCATGGAGAAGGATTGCCAGCAGTCCGGATGCCACGCGCTGAATTTCAGCCCCCCTGTATCAAGGCGTCAAATACCCCACGGCTCGGAACAGGAACTGATGGTCACCCTGCGTGAATATTACGCGACCACAGCAATCAGCAGGGCGGCTGCGGGTGAAGAACTTCAGTGCGGGTCCGGAGCCGTGGTCGGCAAGAACCAACTTGGGCGCGCGCTGGACTGCGCGAACCATAAGGCCCATGCAAACGCGGAGTCCCTGTTCAAGGCAGACAGCGGTTGCGGGGAATGCCACGAAATCACCCGTGTTGCCGATGACAAGGATGCCCCATGGAAGGTTAGGCCCGTGACCATAACCAGCCATTGGCTGCGCAACTCACGCTTCACCCATGCCGAACACAGTACGGCAAAATGTACTGAATGCCATGACAAGGCAACGTCCGGGAAAAGCTCGGATGTGGCGATTCCTGCCATCGAGAAATGTCGTGAATGCCATGTAGGCAACAAACCGGTAAAGAACCGGATCAATAGCGGCTGCGATAATTGCCACAGCTTTCACAATGAGAATGCTCATCCATCGACTGTAGCCGGCCAATAACCTGTGCTGCTGTGATGGCCATGGACTCGAACCCCATCAGCCACACCCACGCACCCTGCGCTGATAGCCACTGTATCAAACGCGGCATGGTCAAGTGCTGACCATCGTTCTCAGTGCGGCAAGTTCGATCGTCCACGCATTTGTCAGGCAAAAAAAAGAGCAAGGCTGTAAGGCCTTGCTCTTTTGAACTGCCGCCCTTCCTTACGGCGAAGGGCGATTGAAGTCTACCGCGATTATTTCAGCTTGCCGACGCGGAAGACATCAGGCACTTCATTGCCTTCGGCAACCATGATGGCCGCATTACCCTTGGCAAAACGGGAAAGCGCATGGTCAACGAAGATGTACTTGGCCGGAACGCGTGCATTGAATTCCACCATCGTCGCGCCGCCAGGAGGCACTACGGTAGTCTGGATGTTCTTGTGCGCATGCTCCAGATCGCCCTCAGGGTAAACACGATCCCAGATGGTGCCGATCGCATGGAAGGCCGAAGTCAGGTTAGGACCGCCGACACCGAAGAACACGCGGACATTGTCGCCCACTTTAACCTTCATCGGGTTGTTGGCCAGGGCCATGCGCGAGCCGTTCATCACGACGTCGGTCGGGTGCTCAGCCAGCAGGCTAGGAACGTCGAACGCGCGATGGCCGGTGGCGGCGCCATCGGTATAGATATCGCCCTGCATGATGTAGAATTCCTTAGCCGGCTTCAGGCCGCCCGCCGGCTCGATCAGGATCAGGCCATACATGCCGCTCGAGATGTGCTGGGGGATGATGGGCGTTGCGCAGTGATAGACATACAGGCCGGGATTCATGGCCTTGAAGACGAAAGACTTCGTCTCGCCAGGAGCGGCGACGGTCGCTGCGGCGCCACCACCCTGACCCCAGACTGCATGCAGGTCAACGTTGTGCGTTACCGTGCTATCCTTCCTGTTGTGCATCGTCACTTCGATCGTGTCACCCACGCGGGCACGCAGCATCGGGCCCGGCACTTTGCCGTTATAGGTCCAGTAGGTGAAGGTGGTCTTCTTGGCAGGATCAAGGATCCCTTCCAGCTCAACCGTTTCCAGATACATCTTGAGTGTCTTCGGCCCACGCTTGCCTACAGGCTCACCCACTGCGGTTGGGTCCTGCCAGATATCCACAGCCCCGGCGATCGCCACAGGAGCAGTAGCAGCCACGTCTGCAGCCCAAGATGCGGATGAACCCAATGCCAGCAGACCCAGCGACAATGCCCCGATGATTCCTTTTACTTTCATGATGATTCCTCTCCCGTTTCATTGGTTATTAAAAACAAACATGCTACACGCTACAACTACTACAAACATCACATGCCGTCCCATCAGCCAGCGGACACAACCACCAGCGCGGTGCAAAGTACGAACCCCGCTAAAAACCAAGCACTGACGCAAACACCAAAGCGCATTCATTTGCGAAATCACCACGCTGCGGCATTTTGTCACGCTGCGGCATTTTGTCGCATCATGCCCAAAGTAAACACCACCGTCAAGAGGGATTCAAGAATTTATTCCGGACTGTCAACATCAACTGTCCCCGAGCGTTATTGCAACCTGATGGACGGCATCGGCAAGAAAAAAGGGATTTTCAAAGCCTGCCTGCTCATGCTAGGATGCCCATGCCCTGGACGGGGAGTGGTTCTAATAAAACTTTTGGAGAGATTTTTATGAAAGCATCTTGGGTAGGTATCGCGGCAGCTACAGCGGCACTGATGTTTGCCGGTCATGCAAGTGCTGCCGATGTGGAAGCGGGAAAACTGGCGTTCAGCAAGTCCGTTTGCAAGGGCTGCCATGCCATGGACTATGAAGGGTATGGACCGGCTCTTCAGGATGTCGGCCGGAAATACGCAGGCGTTGCCACTGCAAAAGAAGACCTGACCAAAAAGGTCCTGAACGGCACCAAGGGCACGTGGGGTGATGCAGTGATGCCTCCGCAAAAAGGTGCTTTGAGCGATGAGAATCTCAGCGCTATCATCGATATGATATTGTCCTTCAAGTAATTGCAGCGGGAACCGTTTTTTGGCGGTTCTGTCTCAAAAGCCAGCTTCCATGCTGGCTTTTTTACGGACTAATTCCCGGCGCCCCGTGCTTGATTCAAGGCATGCATTTCTGTAGTACGATACCGTCACGTTGCGAGGCGAGTCCAAATTCAGGAGCGCATGCATTGACATTGGCAAACAAAATGGCACAAGCGATAGACAGGCGGTTCTTGCATCGTTTCACGCTTTAAATGAAAGAGAGAATTTTATGAGGATTGCGCTACTGATTGTCTTTATGGTTATTTCCGGCCATTCCCTTGCAGAGGATCAGAACAGAACCTCGCAATGTCTGGAGGATCTGGCAAGAGATGCGCGGTTCTCCTCGATAACGAGCCATGTGGTAATCGATGGCCGGGATGTGACGCAGCCTCAGATGCTGGCTGACCAGGCAACTCCTGACGAACGGCAGAAACAGGCTATCGCCGACTGGATCGATGCCAGATCGCTGTGCGTCAACCTTACCCCGATCAAACGCTCGGTCGATCTGCACCTGCTCTTTCTGACCATCGTGCCAGACTTGTACAATGGCCAGACGACTTTTGGCGAGTTCAACAAGAAATGGCACGCGCTGTTCAAGGAAGTCACCGAAGCACCCATAACCGCCCCCGACCCAACCGTCCACCGCCATCATTGACAAACGCCCCCGGCAAAGCCGGGGGCAGCCGCATAGCCGCCTTAAGGCTGCCGCGAGATCGATCGTCACCGCGAATCCTGCACACAATCCGGCAGCACCGACCCGACCAATCCTGACCAGACACTTGCCTTCCGGTCTCTGGCGGCTGAAGCCTGTTTCAGAATGGCTTCCGTGCTGGCCATCAAAAATTTGCTAACATGTGCACTCGCGCAAGGAGCGACCAAACTGGCCAGCCGCACCGAATTATCCCAATTCCTCAGTACCGTAGAACGCCGTGCCTACAAGCAGGCGCTATATGCCGTGCATAATGAGCACACCGCGCTGGATATCGTGCAGGACGCGATGGTCAAGCTTGCCGAGAAATATGGGGACAAACCGGTTGCAGAACTGCCGTTATTGTTCCAGCGCATCCTGCAGAACACCATCCGCGATCATTACCGCAGGCAAAAGGTCAGGAACACCTGGACGATCCTATTCTCCTCATTCGCTCCCAAAGATGAGGATGCCGAATATGATCCGCTCGACAGCCTGGAAGACGACGAAAACCGGAGTACCCCTGCCGCGCCCGATGCCGCCCTGGAACAAAGCCAGGTCATCGCACTGATCGAGCAGGCGCTTGGCAAGCTCCCGCCGCGTCAACGCGAGGCCTTCCTGCTGCGTTACTGGGAGGGTCTTGACACGGCAGAAACTGCCGCGGCAATGGGATGTACCGAAGGAAGCGTGAAAACCCATTGTTCGCGCGCGGCACACGCGCTTGCCGCGTCTCTCAAGGGAAAGGGGATCGAGCTACCATGAGTAAGAAAACCAATCTGCCAGGCAATGATTCCCTGGGCATCAACCCGGAGCGTATTGCCCAGTTGCTTACGCGCGCCGCGCAGCGGCTTGATGACGATACCGTTGCCGCACTGCGCCAGGCACGCGACACCGCGCTGGAAAGGCAATCGCATAGCAGGCCGGTTTTCATGTTAAGCACGGGGCACAGCATGCGCTGGCTTATGCCGCATTCCACCCATCAATGGGTGGCGACGATCATCCTGCTTGCAGCGATACTCTTCGGCGGGCTGGGCTATTGGCAACACATCCAGGAGAACGACCTGGGCCATCTGGACGCCGCCATCCTGACCGACGATTTGCCGTTGGAAGTATTTGTCGATTGATCTTGGCAATTCATCCCGATTGATGCGAAATCCGCTGATCATTGTATTCCTATCGCTGTGTCTGGCAGGCACGCCCGCCGCGGCAGCATCCTGGCATTCGCTCACCCCGCCTCAACAGGAGGCTCTTGCCCCCTTATCGCAGCAGTGGGACAGCCTGCCGGAACAGCAGCAGCACCGTTTGCTCAAAACGGCCAAACGCTATCCGCATCTCACCCCGGAACAAAAAGAACGCTTCCACGACCGCCTGGAGGCATGGAACAAACTAACGCCGGAACAACGCAATGCCGCCCGGGAGAAATATCGCGCCTTCAGCAAGGTTCCGGCGGAAAAACGCGAGCAGGTGAAGCAGATGATCAGGCAGGACCAAGAGGTAAAGGCGGTGCGATCCGCCAGTGGCATTCCCGCTGCCGCGGCAGGCCGCAATTGACCGGCTGCCGGAACGCCGTTCGCGAAGGAAAGATCAGGGTGAATGCCTGCCGGTAGCCTTCCGGCACCCTGTCAGCGCCGCTCGGTCCACCATAACATGAACATCCCCAGCGACAGGAACAACCCCGTCATCGCCGTGGCACTGACGAATGGCTGCCAGTCATTGAGCGCACCCAGGTTGGCGAACAGCCGCCCGACAAAGTGGAACACCAGGCCAAGCACGATGCCCATGAATATCATCGCGCCAATCCCTCCCGCGCGCCGATGGTACGACGCAAATGGCAGCGCCAGCAGCATCATTACCATCAGCGCGAACGGATAAACCAGCTTGTTCCACATTGCGATCTCGTAGCGCGTGCTTTTCTGGTGATTGTCTTTCAGATGGCCGGTATATTGATACAGGTCGTAGGCGGACATCTGCTCCGGCACCACCAGCAACACGCTCAGGATGCCCGGATTAAGTGCCGAACGCCATTCCTGGCTGGGCACGCTATCGATACTGGTTCCCCGCTTACCGAAGCGTGTCTCCATCACCTCTTCAAGCTGCCAACGCCCCTGTTCGATGAAGTTGGCCCGTTTGGCATGGGTGATCGCCTGCAAGTGATAGGTCTCATCGAACCGGTAAATATCGATATTCAGCAGACTGGTGTCCGGCATCACATTCTTCACGTTCACGAAACTGCGATCATCCTTGACCCACACACCGGAACGGAACTCCTTGAGTGAAACTTGCGCATTCTGCGCCTTCAGGCGCAATTGCTGCGCCATCCGCTCGCTCGGCGGGGCAATGAATTCACTGCAGACGAAACTCAACGCCACCAGCGGCAGCGCGATCTTGAACAACGCACCCATCATCTGCCACAGCGATGCGCCGGATGAGCGATAAACGGTCAACTCCGAGCTGGCCGCCATCTGCACCAGCGCAAAGATCGTGCCGACCAGCACCGCCACCGGGAACAACTCATAAACATGGCCGGGGATGGTAAGCACCACGAACAGCAACACATAGCCGAGATGATACTGCCCTTGCCCCATCACATTCAGTTCATGGATCAGGTCCAGGAAGGCGAACAACATGACGAGCGCGGCGAACACCAGTGCGATACTGAGGTAGATCTCGCGGCCGAGGTAGCGCGTCAGCAGGTTCATGTCCCACCCCCGGTTTCTCCAGAAGGATGCGGACGTTCTCTCGCCAGCACCCTGCGCCATGAGAACAATGTCATGCGGCGATAGAACATCAGCGCCATTATCGCCAGCATCACGGCATGGATGCCCCACAAACCGATGCCGGGCGACAGCTTGCCCTGGCCGACCCAGGCATTGGTCACGCTGATCATGTTGCTGTACAGCATATACAGCACGATCGCCAGAACCAGGTTAAGCGAGCGTCCGGCGCGCGGATTCACATAGCCCAGGGGGATCGCCAGCAGCGCGAGGATCAGGGCACTGATCGGCAGGCCCAGCCGCCATTCCAGCTCGGCAAGATCCCATGTTGTGCGGTTGCGCCACAGCTCAAGTGTCGACATGGTGCGCGACCACGGCCGTGCCAGCTTGGCCGGCACACTGTCGATGCGTATCGCGTAGCGCTCGAACTCCACGATGTTGTAATCACGCTGCCCGGGCACGCCTTCATAACGCGTGCCATTGAGCAGCACCAGGAAGCGATCCCCGTTCGGCAGGGTTTCCTGCAAACCCTGCCGGGCGACCATCGTGCCGAGTTTGCCGTTCTGCTCGGACTGCACAAAGATATTGCTGACACGATTGGACCCGGCATCTATGTTCTCGACAAAATATACCCGGTCGGCCTGCTTCGATTCGCGAAACGTGCCAGGAGAGGCGGCAGCCACATCATCGCGGCTTTCCAATTTATTCTTGAACTCGTCGGCTTTCTGCAGCGCCCACGGCGACAACACCAGGCTGAGCAAGGCAATCACCCCGACCACCGGCAAGGCATAGCGCATCACCGGACGTATCCAGCGCACCAACCCGACCCCAGAGCAGAACCACACCACCATCTCGCTGTCGCGATAACAGCGCGACAGCGTGAGGATGATGGAAACGAACAGACTGATAGAAAGCAACACCGGCAGATAGCTCATGGCCCCGAAACCCAGCAGCACCAGCACGCCGTCCACCGCGATCACACCGCTGACCGCATCGCCCAACAGGCGTATCAGCTGGCTGACCACCACGATACCCAACAACACGGCGAATACCAGTAATCCATTGCCGGCCAGTTCACCCGCCAGGGAATGCTGAAAAAGCCCGAAACGCGGCGGCTTTGACTTTATGCGGTGAGTTTGCGGATAATCGGGCATCGCAATGAAGGTTTTTCATCAGGGAGTGACTTGTGGAATTTAGCATAAAACAAAGCAGCCCGGAGAAGCAGCGCAGCGGCTGCGTGGTCGTTGGTGTGCATGAAGGAGGGAAGCTCTCGTCGGCGGC
Organism: Gallionella sp.; assembly: GCA_044230015.1. Taxonomy (GTDB): domain Bacteria; phylum Pseudomonadota; class Gammaproteobacteria; order Burkholderiales; family Gallionellaceae; genus Gallionella. The sequence continues at coordinate 37,945 of JBGARW010000010.1, forward strand.
GCAGGCACTCGACAAGGCGGCAGCGCATCGTTTGAGCGACCTCACCGCGCGCGGCGACATGAACGGCAAGACCGCATCCACTCTGCTGCTGCACAAACTTCCCGGCATCGCTGCCGAACGCGTATTGCTGGTCGGATTGGGCAAAGCCGGCGAACTGGACAACAAAGCCAGCGTGGATATCTTGCGCGCCGCCTTCGCCGCCCTGAACGCCACCGCCGCCAAGGATGCCACCCTGTACGTCATCGACGAAGTCCTCGGCAAGGATGCCGCATGGGTCATCAAACAAGCGGTGTTCGCCGCCGCCGGGCAAGCTTTCCGTGCCGACGGCTTGAAGAGCGAGCCCGCCAAAGCGGCCACCCTGAAGAGTGTCACCTTTGCCACGCCGGGGAAGCCATCCGCCTTGTTGAAGAACGCGCTCGACCAGGCCGCCGCAACCGCCCACGGCATGGACCTTGCCAAGACGCTCGGCAACCTGCCGGGCAACATCTGCACCCCAACCTATCTTGCCGCCAAGGCGCTGGCGCTCGGCAAGGCGCACAAGAGCATCAAGACCACCGTACTGGAAGAGAAGGACATGCAGAAGATGGGCATGGGCTCGTTCCTTTCCGTCACGCGCGGCAGCGAACAGCCCGCCAAACTGATCACACTGGAATACAGCGGCGCGGACAAGAAACAGAGACCCATCGTGCTGGTCGGCAAGGGCATCACCTTCGACAGCGGCGGCATCTCGCTCAAGCCGGGCGCCGAGATGGACGAGATGAAATACGACATGTGTGGTGCGGCCAGTGTGCTCGGCACCCTGCAGGCCATCGCCGAGATGGGTCTGAAGCTCAACGTGGTCGGCGTCATCCCGACCTGCGAGAACCTGCCCTCCGGCCGCGCCACCAAGCCCGGCGACATCGTCACCAGCATGTCCGGCCAGACCATCGAGATCCTCAACACCGACGCCGAAGGCCGCCTCATCTTGTGCGACGCGCTCACCTACGCGGCGAAGTTCAAGCCGGACACGGTGATCGACATCGCCACCCTCACCGGCGCCTGCGTCATCGCGCTGGGACATGTCGCCAGCGGCCTGTTCACCAATGAGGACAAGCTCGCCAAGGAACTGCTGGCGGCCGGCGAACAAACGCATGACCGCGTCTGGCAACTGCCGCTATGGGACGATTACCAGCCGTTACTGGACAGCAATTTCGCCGACATGCAGAACATCGGCGGACGAGCCGGCGGCACCATCACCGCAGCCTGCTTCCTGTCGCGCTTCACCAGGGACTACCGCTGGGCACACCTGGACATCGCCGGCACGGCGCACAAGTCCGGCAAGGAAAAGGGGGCGACCGGCCGACCGGTGCCGCTGCTCACACAGTACCTCATCAATCGCGCGGCATCGAAGTGACCAGGGTAGATTTCTATACCGGCTCCACCGACAAGCTGCGCACCGCCTGCCAGCTGAGCCACAAAGCCATGCAGAACGGCGTGCGCGTGGTACTCAGTGCGCCGGATGCGGCAACCACCGACACGCTGGACAGATTGCTCTGGCAATTTCCGGCCACCGCCTTCATCCCGCATTGCCGCAGCGATGCGGCCGGGGCCGGGCAGATGCCTGTCGTACTGAACAGCGGCAGCGAGAAGTTCTCCCATCACGATTTGCTGATCAGCCTGCATGACGAATGTGTACCGTTCTTCAGCCGCTTCGAACGCGTCATCGAGATCGTCGGCCACGATGCCGAGGACAGCCGCCTCGGGCGCGAACGCTTCAAGTTCTATCGTGATCGCGGCTATGAACTGAGCCATACCGACCTGTCCGGAACACCCCCATGAACCCCATCGAACCGTCTGGCAGCAACCTGCCGGATAACCTGCCCCTGCTGACCCGGGTGGCGGATGAAGGTGCACCGGACGATTTGCCGACCCTCACCGAGGTCGTCGCCGAGAACCCGCCCGGAACCGTACCATACGCACCAGACGAGGAAAAGATCCAGCAACTGCTGCCGCTACTCGAGGCACACCTTGAAAAGGTACTTACACACAAACTCGGCAAGAACCTTGAACAACTGCAGCGCCAGGCTGTCGGGCAGGCAGTCAGCGAGCTCAAGGCCGAGTTGCCCGAACTGCTGCGCAGCGCGCTGAACAGGCATCCCGGGCTATAATCGCGCCGCTTCTCCGCAGCACCCCGATCAAACAGCAAAAACGAACATGGAACTCGCCAAAAGTTTTGAACCGAAAGACATCGAAGCGCGCTGGTATCCCCAATGGGAACAATCCGGCTACTTCAAGGCAGGGCTAGACCCGGACAAGACCGAATCTTTTTGCATTCAACTGCCACCGCCCAACGTCACCGGCACGCTGCACATGGGGCACGGCTTCAACCAGACCCTGATGGACGCGCTGACGCGCTACCACCGCATGCGCGGCGACAACACGCTGTGGCAGCCGGGCACCGACCATGCGGGCATCGCGACGCAGATCGTGGTCGAACGCCAGCTCGACACGCAGGGCATTTCGCGCCACGACCTTGGCCGCGAGAAATTCATCGAGAAAGTCTGGGAGTGGAAGGAATACTCCGGAAACACCATCACGCAACAGATGCGCCGCCTCGGCACTTCGCCGGACTGGTCGCGCGAACGTTTCACCATGGACCCCGAGCTGAACAAGACCGTCACCGAGACCTTCGTGCGCCTCTACAACGAAGGCCTCATCTATCGCGGCAAGCGGCTGGTGAACTGGGATCCGAAGCTGCACACCGCCGTGTCCGACCTGGAAGTGGTGCAGGAGGAAGAGGACGGTTTCATGTATCACATCCGCTATCCGCTGGCAGACGGCTCCGGCCATCTGGTGGTTGCGACGACGCGCCC
>JBGARW010000011.1:0-38598 GCA_044230015.1 Gallionella sp.
GCGCAAACCCCGCGCCCAGCAGTAGCGAGGATACTTCGATGCTGTTCTGAGAGATCGCGACATCCTTGACTTCATTCATGGCTGTATCCCCTTTCACAATTTGCGTTTGTAATGTCATGCGCTTGCGTGCGTACAGTCAGCAACACGCGTTCATATTATTCGGCAAATTTTTGGGAATTGGAATGCGGCATATTGTCGCACCCCGCTTCAGTACGATCCATGAAGTGACAAAGGTGTTTCTTTTCCCTTTCACCGGGCAGTTCATTCCGCCTACCCGGACGTATTCCCTGCCGCCGCCCCCAGACGTGATGGGTATATAATCCATGCATGGGTATCCAGGCACATATCGACCTGCAAATCTCCGGCATGCACTGCGCGTCATGCTCTGCGCGTCTGGAGAGGGTATTGAACCAGCTGCCGGATGTGGTGGCCGCGGTGAACATCGCCACCGAGAAGGCGCATATCGACTACAACCCGAAGCAGACAGATCTGGCCGCCCTGATCAAAGCCGTACAGGGCGCAGGGTTCGATGCGCATCCGATGCGCGATTTCGCCGCGGAGAAACAGGCACGCATCGCAGCCTACCGCCGCGAGCAGATGCGATTCATTGTCACCGTGCTGCTCACCCTGCCGCTGCTGGGCGAAATGCTGCTGATGTTCTTCGGCGTCCACATGATGCTGCCGGGCTGGCTGCAATTTGCGCTCGCCACACCGGTGCAATTCTGGAGCGGCTGGCGTTTCTACACCGGCGCATGGAGCAGCCTGAAGAGCGGCGGCAGCAACATGGACGTTCTGGTCGCGCTCGGCACCAGCGCGGCTTACCTGCTCAGCTGTGCGGTACTGTCATTCAATCTCGATCAGCCGGTCTATTTCGAGGCGAGCGCCACGCTGATCACCCTGGTGCTGCTCGGCAAACTGCTGGAAGCACGCGCCAAGGGCAAGGCATCCGGCGCGCTGGAGGCGCTGATCAACCTGCAGCCTAAGCTGGCGCACGTCGAGCGCGACGGCGTCATGCAGGAACTGGCTGTCGAACAGATGCAGGCGGGCGACGTGTTCCTGGTGCGCCCCGGCGAAAGCGTGCCGGTTGACGGCGCGGTGCTGGAAGGCTTGTCCAGCATGGATGAGGCCATGCTCACCGGAGAAAGCCTGCCGCAGGACAAGCAGCCCGGCGACAAGGTCTATGCCGCCACGCTCAACCAGAATGGCCTGCTGAAATGCCGCGCGCTGGCGGTCGGTGCGCATACCCAGCTCGCCGCGATCATCCGCCTCGTGGAACAGGCGCAAGGTTCGAAGGCCGCGATCCAGAAGCTCGCCGACCAGATCTCCGCCGTGTTCGTGCCCGTGGTATTGGCCATCGCGTTGCTGACCCTGGCAGGCTGGTGGCTGATAGGCGGCGATTTCACCGTCGCGCTGATCAACGCCGTGTCCGTGCTGGTCATCGCCTGCCCTTGCGCATTGGGGCTGGCCACGCCCACCGCTATCGTCGTCGCCACCGGGCGTGCCGCCCAGGCGGGCATTCTGGTCAAGGATGCCGCCGCGCTGGAACGCGCCCACAAGCTTTCGGTGCTGGTGGCGGACAAGACCGGCACGCTCACCGAAGGCAAGCCGGGTGTGACCGACTTGCTGCCCGCGGCGGGGATTTCGCCGGACGAATTGCTGCGAACAGCGGCGATGCTGGCACAGGGCTCCACACACCCGCTGTCGCGCGCCCTGCTCGACCACGCGCAAGGCCGGCAGGTCATGCCGGCGCAGACCGGGGGCATCAGCGAGGTCTCCGGCCACGGCCTGCGCGCGGAGATCGACGGCGAACATTACCTGCTCGGCTCTCCGGCATTCGCCGCGCGCGAGGGAGTTGCAACCGACGAGCAACGGATCCTTGCCCTGCAGCAACAGGGCAAGAGCGTGATCGTGCTGGCCCGCAGCGGCACCCTGCTGGGCTGCATCGCCTTCGCCGATCAGCTGCGCGCCGGCAGCCGCACCGCCGTGGCACAACTTGCGACCATGGGTATCCGCGTGGTGATGCTGAGTGGCGACAACCGTGCCACCGCACAGGCCATTGCGGCACAGGCTGGCATCGCGGAATTCCGCGCCGAGGTATTGCCGCAGGACAAGGCCGCACAGGTGCAATCGTTCAAGACCGACGGCCGGTTGGTCGGCATGGCAGGCGACGGCATCAACGATGCTCCCGCCCTGGCCGCCGCCGACGTCAGCTTTGCCATGCGCAGCGGCAGCGACATCGCCATCGAAGCCGCGGACATCACATTGATGCGCAATGACCTGGCGAGTGTGGCGGATGCGATTTCGCTGTCGCGCGCCACGCTGAAGAAAATACGCCAGAACCTGTTCTTCGCCTTCGCCTACAACGTGCTGGGCATTCCACTCGCCATGCTGGGCATGCTCAATCCGGTGATCGCCGGTGCGGCGATGGCGATGAGCTCGGTATCGGTGGTCAGTAACGCGCTGTTGCTGAAACGCTGGAAGCGGCAGGCATAAGGATTTCCTGAGGGTCGGAGCGGGGTCCGGCAAGGGGACAGGCCTACCCCGGGTTCTCCGGCATCATCCATGCCGCATCCGCCATGCAGCACGGGACATGAAACCTGCTGGAGCGGGATTCAGTGGAGGTGATCGCTTCCGTCATCGTGCACATGCCCGTGCGCCAGCTCTTTCTCGGTAGCCGGTCGTACACCCGTCACGGTGCAATTGAAGGACAGCGTCTTGCCTGCGAGCGGATGGTTGCCATCGACCGTCACTTCGTCGTCAGTCACATCCACCACGGTATAGAGCATGTAATCCTCTTCTTCGGAATTATCCGGAGCACCCTCGAACTGCATGCCGACTGCGACATCCGCCGGAAATGCGTTGCGTGCTTCCACCTCGACCAGTTGGTGGTCATATTCCCCGAAGGCATCATCGGGCTGCAAGGTCACGCTGCATCGGTCGCCGACACCCTTCCCGTGCAAGGCTTCTTCGACCAGCGGGAAGATACCGTCGTAGCCGCCGTGCAGATAACTGACCGGCTCCTCGATCTTTTCCAGCAACTCCCCCTCAGAATCGAACAATTCATAGCGCAGGGAAACAACGGTATCTTTCGCGATCTTCATTTCAGTTCCTTTACCAGGTTGAGGATTTCCTGCGCATGCCCGTGTGCGTGAACGCCATACATGGCATGGCGCAGCTTGCCGCACTTATCGATGACAAAGGTGGAACGCTGTATGACGTGTTTCTTGTGGCCGTCCACTTCCTTTTCGGTCATCACGCCATAGCGTTTGCAGACACGCGCATCGGGGTCGGAAAGCAGCAGTACCGACAATCCGTGCTTGTCACGGAATGACGCATGGCTAAGGCAATCATCGCGGCTGACACCGACCACGAGGGTATCCAGCCTGGCAAAGTCGTCATCAAGCCCGCTGAATTCGTTGGCTTCCAGGGTGCAGCCCGGCGTATCGTCCCTGGGATAGAAATACAGTACGACATTCTTCCTGCCCTGTTGCGAGGTAAGCGCAAAAGTTTCCATATCGGCATCCGGCAACTCGAAGTGCGGCGCTTCCATTCCGATAGTGAGATGAGCAGACTGCATTGACGTTTCCCCTTGTGCGGCATTTTAAACACTTTTCCACCGCGTTATAAAATTTTTTGCACCGCCGAACAGTGGGTGGAGCGGCTATAATCGCCTCCGGGAATATGCTTCATACAATCAGCCCGAACTGGATGAGCTGCTTTACCAGCGGTATCTTGGTGACCAACATCCCCCGTTTGGGTCTCGGGAGCGAATCATGAGCGACGGTACATCTCAACATACCAGCCTGGACGGCATCGTGGACTATACTGCCGCGCTGGATACGCTGTGCAGACTGGCACACCGCAACCTGTATCTGTTTGACAGGAATTTCGAGGGTTCGGGGTTTAACAGCGAAGCGCGTTATGAGACACTGCGCAACTTCTTGCTCGCCAGCCCCGCCAGCCGGCTGCTGGTACTGGCGCATGACACACGCTACCTGTCCACCTTGTGCCCGCGCATGATGATGTTGCTGCACCAGTTCGGCAGCAGCATGTTCATCCACCAGACCCCCGCCAGCCTTCATCAGGCCACCGAGCCATTTTCCGTTGCGGACGATGCGCATTATGTGCGCCGCTTCCATTTTGACGATCCGCGCGGCATTCTGGCGCAGCACGACCCGGAAAACGCGCGTGTCCTGAAATCCCGCTTCATGGAAATGTGGACAGCTTCACATCCGGCAACAACCACGACAAGGCTGGGGTTATAGAAAAAGCTGCGGATCCACTGGATTTTTTATGGCCAAGTGTTAGAATGCGCCGCCTTTGATTTTTGGTGCATCTTTCTGACTGTCGTTTCTAATGCATCTTGAAGTCAGGTGAATAATTCTGCTGTATTTTTTAACTAAAACTCCCGAGGAACTGATAATGAAACTCTCTGCTCTTGTTGCTGCCCTGTTGGCTCTCGCCCTGACCGCTTGCGGTGGTGAAAAACCTGCCGAAGCTCCTGCCGCACCGGCTCCTGCCGCCGAAGCTCCTGCTGCACCGGCTGCTGCTGCCGAAGCTGCTTCCGCACCGGTTGCCGCCGAAGCTGCTTCCGCACCGGCTGCTGCTCCTGCTACTGAAGCCGCAAAACACTAAGCATCACGCTTCACAAGCAACATAAAAAAGCCGGCGCAAGCCGGCTTTTTTTGTTTCCACCGTCCCATTCAGATGATTTCGCGCCAGGCGAATCCCTCCTCCTGTGTCGCCACTCCCACCCAATCCGCCCCGCAATCCAGCGCGCCGCTCAATGCCTGCACGGCAAGTGCCACCGTATTGTTCTTGCGACTCAGATGCGCGGCAACCAGGTGTTGCAAACGGCTCACATCCAGCCGGCTCAGAATAGCGGCGGCATCCTGGTTGTTCAGATGCCCGAAGCGTCCGCCGACGCGCTGCTTCAGGCTGTATGGGTAATCGCCGCCCATCAGCATGCCGCTGTCGTGGTTGCACTCCAACACCAGCGCATGGCAACCGTTCAGCACCTGTTCGATATATGCCGTGCTGCAGCCGGTATCGGTCAGCACACCAAGCCGCCGCGCGCCATCGTTGAACACGAATTGCACCGGCTCGGTGGCATCGTGCGGAACCGGATAGGGGGTGATCTCGATGCCGCCGATCGCGAATGTCTGGTGAGAATCGATCTCGTGGAGGCAAGCAACGCCGGCAAAGGACTCCCGCTGGCTGTGCAATGTGCCATGGGTGAGCCAGACCGGCAGGTTGAATCTTCCGGCCAGACGCGCCACGCCACCGATGTGGTCGCCGTGCTCATGCGTGACGACGATCCCACTCAACTGTTCGGCAGACACGCCCAGACGCGCCAGACGCGAGAGCGTGTCCCGCAGCCCGAATCCGCAGTCCATCATCACCAGGGTTTGGCCGGCTGCGACCAGCAGCGCGTTGCCTTCGCTGCCGCTGCCCAGAGACGCGAACTTCATGGAGCGGCTCGCCTACTGATTGATGTTCTTGTAAATCGCCTCGATCATCTGCTTGGTCGCGTCACTGCTCGCACCATCCTGATCGGTGACGGACACTTCACACACCTTGCCGCCGTCCTTGACATTTACGCGATAACGCACACTGGATTCGCTGTCCTTCCATATCTTCAGTTTGTCCAGCCAATCGGTTTCCACCTTGGCCGGACGCAGGGAGTAAACACCCGTGCCACGGTCACTGTTTTCCACCGCCAGCCCGGCGCGCTCGATAGCGCCGCCGACCCTGGACCAGGACTTGTCAAACGCATCGTTCAGCACGATGATCTTGCTGCCGTCGAAGATCGACTCCAGGCTTGCCGTTCCCGCAGGCCCTGTGGCATTGATGGCGAATACGGGCGCTGTTGCCGCGCCGGTTTCTCCCTGATCGATATTCCTGTAGATCGCCTCGATCATCTGCCTGCTCGCGCCATCGCTCGCACCGTCCTGGTCGGTAACGGACACCTCACACGCCGTGCCGCCGTCCTTGACGTTCACGCGATAGCGGGTATTGGTATCTTTACTGTCCTTCCAGAACTGCAATTTATCCACCCAGCCGCTCTCCGCCTTGGGCGCGCGCAGGAAGTAGATACCCTTGGCGCGGTCCTTGTCTTCCACCACCAGTCCGGCGCGTTCGATAGCCAGACCCACCCTGCGCCACGACCGGTCGAACGCATCGCTCACCACGATGATCCTGCCGCCATCGGAGATTTCATGCAGGGTAACAGCCCCGACCGGGCCGGGTGCGCCGGACGCGCGGGTCTCGCCGCCGCCGAAGCGCGCCATCAGGCGTTGCAGCATGACCGCTTCCAGTTCGGGATCGCTGGGGCGCGCTTGCCACTTTGATGCGCTCTTGTCGTCGGACAATATCTCCTCCATGCCGCGATGGGTGATATAGACCTCGGTGCTCGCGCCGTCCTTGCCGCGCTCCAGGCGCGCCCGGTACTGGTCACGCTCGCCGGACGAATAGACGTTCTCGAGCACCTTGCCGATCGCACCGCGAATGCCGCCCTGCGGAATGTTGGCGCGTCTCTCCGCCCAATCGGTCTCCATCACGCCAGCCGCGCGGTCTTCGCTCCTGATGGTCATCCCGTTCTCCTGCCAGAATGCCGTGACCACAGGCCAGACGTTCTCCGGCTTGTCGTTTATCGCCAGCCAGCGCTGCGTACCGCTGCGTTCCAGGCGCACGCCCTTGACTTCCGGCAGCACCGTACCGGGGCCATCCTGTGTCGCGGCAGCGCCGTCCTTGCTGTAACCGGAGAAAGTTGCGACGCTTCCGCCATCCCCTTGGGGCACTCTGTAGCGTTCATCGCTGGCCGGCACGGTCAGGTCGGGAGGTACTTCCAGCGCCGGCGCCTGTACCGCGCCGGCGCCGTAATCGATACGCTTGCCGCCCAGGCCAAGCGATTTGCAGCCCACCAGCAGAACCAGCGCCGCACAGGAAATTCCGATCCGCCAAACTTTCATTGTTTCTCTCCAGCCATACAAGCGATTAATTGAGCACACCGGCCTGGCGCATCGCCGCCTCGACCGCCCCGTGTGCGGATTGCGACAATGGCGTAAGCGGCAGGCGCAGCGTGTTTCTCATCTTGCCCATGCGCGCCACCGCCCATTTCACCGGGATCGGGTTGGCCTCGACGAACAGGTTGCGGTGCAATCCGAGCAGGCGGAAATTGATCTCGCGCGCCTTCTCCACCTCACCGCGCAGTGCCGCCGCGCACATCTCCTGCATCAGCTTCGGCGCGACGTTCGCCGTCACCGAGATCGTGCCGTGCGCGCCGAGCAGCAGCAGTGCCAGCGTGCTGGCATCGTCGCCGCTGTAGATGGCAAAATCATCCGGGGCACGCTGCAGCAGGTCGCTGCCGCGCTCGATGTTGCCGGTCGCGTCCTTGATGCCGACGATGTTGGGGATCTGCGCCAGGCGCAGCACGGTATCGTTGCCCATGTCCGCCACGGTGCGGCCCGGTACGTTGTACAGGATGTGCGGCATGTCCACCGCTTCGGCGATGGCCTTGAAGTGCAGGTACAAGCCTTCCTGGGTCGGCTTGTTGTAGTAGGGCACCACCGTCAGCGACGCATCCGCGCCGGCCTTCTTCGAGAAGGCCGCCAGCTCGACTGCCTCCCGGGTCGAGTTCGCGCCGGTCCCGGCGATGACGGGAATGCGCCCGGCCGCGTGCTTGACCGCCTCGGCGATCAACAGCTCATGCTCCTCCACGTCCACGGTGGGTGATTCGCCGGTGGTACCGACCACCACGATGCCGTTGGTCCCCTGCCCGACGTGAAAATCGATCAACGCGCGGAATGCCTCCAGGTCGAGGCTGCCATCCTCGTGCATCGGCGTGACGATTGCGACGATACTGCCCTTGATCATTTTTCCTGCCACCAGAAATGAGGTGCGGCATTCTACCGCAATACGGCAACACGCCAAAGGGCAGCGCGACAAATGATGCGCCGCTGTGGAATAATGGCGACACCGTTGCATCCAACCGTCAACATGCCTTCGACCACCCTAGCAACCCTGCATCCCGGGGAGTTCGCCACTATCGTCGCGATCCACGCCGAGGAAGCCCTGCACCAGCGCCTGCTCGCGCTGGGTTTTCGCAGCGGCAGGCAGATCGAGCTGATCCGCAAGGCCAGCTTCTCCGGCCCGTTGCAGGTACGCATCGGCACCACCGACATCCTGCTGCGGCGCAGCGAGGCCGCCAAGGTCACGGTGTGCAAAGGGGCCACCGGAACATGAAACGCGTCGCCTTATTGGGCATGCCCAACACCGGCAAGTCCACGCTGTTCAACCGCCTGACCGGCGGCGCGGCACGCGTCGGCAACTGGCCCGGCATCACCGTCGAATTGCTCAGCGGCAAGATCCTGCTGGGCGGCGACATGGTGGAGATCATCGACCTGCCGGGCATCTACGACCTGCACGGCTTCTCGGATGACGAACAGGTGGTGCGCCACTTCCTGCATGACAACGTGCCGGACCTTGCGCTGGTCATCATCAACGCCACGCAGATCGAACGCCAGATGAGCCTGCTGTTGCAACTCAAGCAGCTCAACATGAACCTGGTGGTGCTGCTCAACATGGCGGACGAAGCCAGGAAATACGGCATCACCATCGACAGCAGGAAGATGGCGGAACTGCTGGGCATGCCGATCTTCCTGCTCAGCGGCAAATACGGCACCGGCTATCCGGAAGCCCTGCAGGCCATCACCAGGGCATTGCGCTACCCTACTCCCGGCATGGCCGAGCAGCTGCGCAGCCAGCTGGAGCAGGACGTGCACATCGAAACGGAAATGGCGCGCGTGCTCAAACATGCCGTGCAGATCCCGGCACAACTGCCGGAAAACCTCACCGAGAAGCTGGACCGCGTGATGCTGCATCCGTGGCTGGGACTGCCGATCTTTTTCGCCGTCATGTACCTGCTGTTCCAGGGCATCTTCCTGCTCGGCCAGCCGCTGCAGACCGGGGTCGCCAGCCTGTTCACCTGGCTGCGTGAAGCCGCGCTTGCGCCACTGCTGGGCGGGCTGCCGCCAGCCGTCCAAGGACTGCTGCTCGACGGCATCTACAACGGCTTCGCCACCGTCGCCGCCTTCGTGCCGCTCATCGTGCTGTTCTTCCTGTTCATGGCGATGGTGGAGGACAGCGGTTACCTGTCGCGCGCCGCGTTCCTGATGGACGCGCTGATGGCGCGCCTGGGACTGGACGGGCGCGGCTTCGTCATGCTGCTGATGGGCTTCGGCTGCAACGTGCCCGCGCTGATGGGCACCCGCGTGATGCGCTCGCGCGCGATGCGCCTGCTCACCATGCTGGTGATCCCGTTCTCGCTGTGCTCGGCACGCCTGCAGGTGTTCGTGTTCATCAGCGCCGCGCTGTTCTCGCCCGGGGCCGCGCCGGTCGTCCTGTTCAGCCTGTACCTGTTCAGCTTCGCCGCCGCGATACTCACCGCGCTGTTGTTCAAAAGCAGGTTCGAAAGCAACGAACCGTTCGTTCTGGAGCTGCCGCCCTACCGCTTCCCCACCGCTTACCAGATCGTCATGCGCGGCTGGCTGGAGATACGGCATTTCCTGCGCCGCGCCACCAAGTTCATCATCGCCGGCGTCGTACTGGTCTGGCTGCTCACCAACCTGCCGCCATCCGCCGTACCGGCCAGCAGCGACACGCTGGCCGGCATGATCGGCAGCCTGTTGCACCCGATTTTCGCGCCCATCGGCATCAACGAGCAACTCACCATCGCGTTGATCTTCGGCTTCGTCGCCAAGGAGATCGTCATCGGCGCGCTCGCGGTGATCTACGGCCTGAGCGGCGCGGCACTGAGCGGCGCGCTGGGCCAGCAAATGGACTGGGTGCAGGCCTACAGCTTCATGCTGTTCACCCTGATCTACATGCCGTGCATCTCGGCCATCGCCACCCTGCGCAGCGAATCCAAAAACATGCGCTTCACGCTGCTCTCCATCGTCTGGTCACTGGTTCTGGCCTGGTTGGCGAGCTTCGCGTTCTATCAGGGCGCGAGGGCACTCGGGTACTGAGCGTTCCCCTGCTAGACAGGCTCCTTGTTCAGCATCGCCTTCATCCTCGCCAGCTTGTCCATGCCCTCGCCCTTGCTGACGGTCGGTACGGCCTCCTTGTGGCCGCCCGCATAGACCAGCTCCCCTTGCGGCATCTCTTCCAGGAAGCGGCTCGGTTCGCATGCCGTCCATTCCTTGCCCCGCTTGCGGCGGTTGCAGTAGCTGATCTGCAGGCTGCGCTCGGCGCGCGTGATGCCGACATACATCAGGCGGCGCTCCTCCTCGATCTGTCTTTCGTCGCTGTCGCGGAACGGCAGGATGTCTTCCTCCGCGCCGACGATGAACACATGCGGAAACTCCAGCCCCTTGGCGGCGTGCAACGTGGACAATGACACCGCATCCGGCTCCTCGTCCTTGCCTTCCAGCATGTTGATCAGCGCGATGGTCTGCACCATGTCGATCAGCGATCTCCCGTCGGCTTCCGCCTTGCGCTTGAGCCAGCCGATGAATTCCTGCACGTTCTCCCATCTGGTATCGGCCTGGCGCGGTTCATGGGTATCGTATAACCATGCCTCGTAATCGATCGCGCGCAGCAGTTCGTCAAGCAGTTCGCCGCACGGGTCTTTTTCGGCACGATCCTGGATGCGGTTGATGAAGTTGCAGAAGATCATCAGCTCTTCGTGCTGACGAGCTTGCAGCTCATGCTCTAGCTGCGTATCGAAGGCTGCCTCGAACAGGCTGACCTGGCGCGAACCGGCGTAGCTGCCAAGCCTTTCCAGCGTGGTGTTGCCGATGCCGCGCTTCGGCGTGGTGATGGCGCGGATGAAAGCCGGATCATCGTCCGGATTGGCGATCAACCGCAGGTAGGCGGTGATGTCCTTGATCTCGGCGCGCTCGAAGAACGATGTGCCGCCGCTCACCGTATAAGGCACGCGCTGGGCGCGCAGCTGCTCCTCGAAGGCGCGCGACAGATGGTTGCTGCGGTACAGGATCGCGTAATCCGAATATCTGGTGCGATGCTCGAACTTGTGCGCCATCAGCTTCAATACCACGCTCTCGGCCTCTTGTTCATCGTCGCGCGCCGCATAGATGCGCACCGGGTCGCCGATGCCGTGCTCGCTCCACAGGCGCTTCTCGAACACCTTGGTGTTGTGGTTGATGAGGTGGTTCGCGACCTTGAGGATGCGCTGTGAGGAGCGGTAGTTCTGCTCCAGCTTGATGACGCGCAGCCTGGCATAGTCGTTGCGCAGGTTGTGCAGGTTCTCGATGCTCGCGCCGCGCCACGCGTAGATCGCCTGATCGTCGTCGCCCACCACGGTGAACGCGGCGCGGCTGCCCGCCAGCAGCCGGGTCAACTGGTACTGGCAATCGTTGGTGTCCTGGTATTCGTCGATCAGCAGATAGTGCAGCCGGTTCTGCCAGCGGAACAGCGCTTCCGGATGCTCCTTGAACAGCAGGACCGGCAGATGGATCAGATCGTCGAAATCCACCGCCTGATAGGCGCGCAGGGTCTCCTGGTAGCGCGCATAGATGCGCGCGCAGACTTTTTCTTCGTCATTCCCGGCGTTCTCTGCCGCCTGTTGCGGCGAAACGAAAGCCGACTTCCAGTTGGAGATCCGCGTCTGGATGTCGCGTATCTCCTGCTTGTCGCCGGAATTGGCCAGTTCGCCGATGATCTTCCAGGTGTCGCCGGAATCGAAGATCGAGAACTGCGGCTTGTAGCCCAGCAGAGCGGCCTCCTTGCGCAGGATGTTCATGCCCAGCGAATGGAAGGTGCTTACCACCAGCCCCTTCGCATCCTTGCCCTGCAGCAGCTTGCCGACGCGCTCGCGCATCTCGCTGGCCGCCTTGTTGGTGAAGGTGATCGCGGCGATGTTGCGCGGCGCATAGCCGCACTGCTGCACCAGATGGACGATCTTCTGGGTGATCACGCGCGTCTTGCCGCTGCCGGCACCGGCCAGCACCAGTAAGGGGCCGTCGAGATAGGTCACCGCCTCGCGCTGCACTGCATTAAGTTTGTTCGACATTCGGAACCGCTTGGGTGGCATTACGGAAAAGGCCGGCATGATACCAAAGGAAACCGGGCAAAAGTCCAAGCCGGGTTCCGTACTGGTTGTTAGATGAAGTATGGCTGTTCCAAAAAGTTATTCGAAGCTGCCAACCCCTTCAAGTCGGGTGCTGCCCTTGCCACGGCGACGCGTAGCGAAAAGCATAGCGGCTACTCTTCCACCAGCAGATCCAGCTTCTTCGCCAGCCACTTGGTGGTCGTCGCCTGTACCAGGATGGTCACCAGGATGGCGATGAAGGTGACCGAGGCGATGATCTGCGCGCCCGGTGCTTTCATGCCGACCAGTATGCCGGCCAGCGCACCGGGAATCACGCCAGTCTCACGCGTCCAGCACATGAACAGCATCTCCCTGAGGCTCCACTTGGCACGGCGATCCGGTAAGGTACACAGGAACACCGTCACCGGGCGCGCAATCAGCATGAATACCGCCACTACCGCCGCCCCGCCGAACAGGTGCTGGTTCATCAGGCCGAAGTCCACCTGCGCGCCGAGCAGGATGAAGATGAACATACGCATGATCAGCGAAGTGGTCATGATGAAATCCTCCAGTTCCTCGCCCTCATGCTGGGTGATCTTGAAGCCCAGTGATTCCTGATTGCCCAGCATGATACCGAACACGAACACTGCCATGAATCCGCTGGCATGCATGCCATCCGCACCCATGTAGGCACCGATCACCGCCATCAGGGTGACTACCGGCGCATATTCGGCGAGGAAGCCAAACTTTTCATGCGCGATAAGGAAGGCTGCCATGTAGCCCAATATCCCGCCGATGAGAATGCCCAGTACCGACTCCTTGAACAGATTGGCAACCGCATCGCCTGCCGAGAATTCGCCCGCGCCCATCGCCACGCCCAGTACGGTAAAGGTCAGAATGGCACCCATTGCATCGTTGAAGGCGGATTCGCTCATCACCGTCTGTGCCACGCGTTCCTTGATTCTGACCTGTTTGAATACCGGCACCAGCGTGGCCGGGTCGGTGGACGCAATCACGGTGCCAAGCAGCAGTGCGACGATGAACGGAATACCCAGAAAATAATAGGCCGCCATGCCGGTGATGGTTGCGGTGATCAGCACGCCGATGGTGGCAATAACCACGAGGGTGATCCAGACTTCTTTCAGCACCTTGAGGCGAATCGTCGCACCACCATCGAACAGGATGTAGCTGGAGCCGAAAATCAGGATCAGCTGGTTGACGGCGGAGTCGGCCCTGATATCCACCAGCCCCAATACGCTCGGGCCGACCAGCATGCCCACCAGAAGGAACACCACCACGTCTGGCACACGCATCAACCGCGCAGTCAGACCGGAAAAGGTTCCCACGGCAAGAACAATGCCGAACACCAGCAGTGCGTGCTTGGCCAGTTCAAGTGAGGCTGAGGGTTCCATTATGCTCTTTCAGGGTATGCGCCAATTTAACCGCCCGTTCCATCGAGCATCCGGGAATGGTAGCGTAAGTCCGGGCACCCCGTCAGTTTCTCGATGAATTATCCGTTGTGATATTATCGTCCCGGGTGTCTATGCAAAAAAATGGTGCAGAAATCAAATAGACAAGCACTCACCCATGTCCAGCAGTCAATTGTTAACCTCACGCGATTTCCCAGTATGTCGCTTGCCGATAGCCCAAGAATATCCAGATCATGAACTACGCAAAAATTGCCGTCCTGTTTGTTTTCGCTTTCCTGTTGAATCGTACCGCCCCAGAAATCCTTGAGCGCCTGACCCTGCTTGGGGGTACGGAGACAGCCATCGCAATTTCGCTGTGGTGCCTGGGACTGTTCCTGACCTTTGGCTGGGCGTGCAGCAAATTGTCCGAGGGGACCGTGTTCCCCAACTTCACTTTGCAGCTTCTGGTGGGCATCATCCTGCATGATGCACTGGCGCCCATTGGATCGGCCGTCATGCTTGCCGTGGTGGTGTGTACCGCGCTGGCGGCCATCATCCTGAAGGGCGGTGGCGACGAAGTGGAACGGCGCGATTTCGTCAAGATCGCCTTCCCCACCGTGATGATCGCGCTGGCGGGCTATCTCATCACCTTCTTCATCATGTTCCCTGTCCTGATGGCACTGGGACTGAATGGCAAGACTGCCGCCCTGTTGGCCGCCATCCTCGGCTCCACCGATCCTGCGGCACTGATTCCGACCCTGAAGCGGATCGTCTTCAAGGACGAGTACCAGCGCCTCGCCAGCATTTCGGTCGCGGAAAGCGCCCTCAACGACGCGGTCGGCGCCATCTTCGTGGCTGCCATCGCGTCCATGATCCTCGCCGGCGTTTCTGTGGATTCCATGGGCAACCTGATCTCAGGGCTCTTCAGTGCGGAGAACCTGCTGCATCTGGGCAAGCAATTCCTGTTCGGCGCCATCGCCGGCGTCATCGGCTGGGGCGCGATGTACGGTTACGAAGTCTACAAATCACGGGACAATGATCGTGACGTCGGAGAGACTACTTTTGATTTTGCGATCGTGCTGGCCGTCCCGCTGGTGACCTTCCTGCTGGCACAAGTCATTCATGGCAACGGCTTCCTGGCTGCCTTCGTGGCCGGCCTGCTCGCCAACTATAACCATGGCAAGGAATATTTCCATACGACCCTGCACACCATGGAGATCAAGATCGAGAGCATCGCCAAGCCCACCATCTTCATGATGGTCGGCCCGTTCGTCGCCTTGGGCGATCTGTGGGATACCGCCGTCCTGGGCTTGCTGGTGTCGCTAATTTTCATCCTCGTCGCCCGTCCCGTGGCAGTCATGCTGTCGCTGCTGCCGACCAATCTCAATATAAAAGAGAAGCTCTTCATGAGCATCGTGCGCGAGACGGGCGTAATCCCTGTGGTGCTGGCGGTGATCACCGTTGCCCAGTTTCCGGAACTCACCCTGCTCATGCCGCTGACTGCATGGGTGGTCATCTGGACCCTGACCTTGCTGCCCGCGATCACCCCCTGGTGGTCAAGGAAACTCGGTATCGTGCAATAAACATCTGTTTCGGCAGGCTTCGTACCCTTGCCGCTCTCCGGCAGGCAAGCGGTGTCCATGGAGCCTACCCCGCCTTGTCGTGTTCTCTGCCGTAAAACCACTTGAGCAGGAATGGCGGAGACATGGTGGTCAGTGCGATGACGATAAGCAGTGCAGCATACAACTCACCGCTCAGGACACCTTGACTGAAGCCGAGTTGCGCAAAGATCAGTCCTACTTCGCCGCGCGGCACCATCGAGAGGCCGATGGCCATCTGGTTGCGGCGCGATTCACGGATGGAAAAGCCTGCTGCGAATTTGCCGAGAAAGGCAACGAACAGCAGTGACGCGGCCAGTTCCCAGACAAAAGCAGAACCCCAGTTCACTGCCTTGAGGTTGAGGGACACCCCGACCATCACAAAGAACAGCGGCGAAAAGGTATGGATCAGCGGGCGCACCTGTTCTTCAAGGCGGTGCGCCAATTTCGGGCTGGGCTCGAATTCGATCGCCTGTTTCTTGCCCATCCACAGCCTGAAACCAAAGTGCTGGCTGAACGCCAACCCTGCGGCGAAACCGCCCATGATCTCCGGCGCGCCCACCGCATGTGCCAGCCAGGAAAACAGCAGGATCAGCGACAGCGCCATGGTCAGCAGCAGTCCGGGTTTGGCCGCTTGCTGGTCAAGGCGGTCGATCACTACCGATGCCAGCTTGGCGACCAAAGGGGTGAGTGTCATGAACAGCAGGATGTACAAGCCCACCTCGGCCAGAGCATCGAACGAGGCGTGTTGTTCGACCACGAACTGGTACAGGAACGCAAGCGCCATCACGCCAAGGATGTCGTCCAGCACCGCTGCGCCGATCACGATCTGCGCTTCGTCCGACTGACGCTTGCCCAAGTCATCCAGTACGCGCACCGTGATGCCGATGCTGGTGGCGGTGAGCGTGCCGCCGATGAACCAAGCGGTGAGCCCGGACAGGCCGAAGACCCAGGCGCTGACCCCATAACCCAGTGTGAGCGGCAAGGCAAAACCGAATATCGCCACGACGATGGGCTTGCTGCCGGAGCGCGCCAGGCGGGAGAGATCCGTATCCATGCCCACTTCGAACAGCAGCAGGATGATGCCGATCTCGGCGAGCAGCTTCATGGTGGTGTCCGGCGAAACCCAGCCGAGCAACGACGGCCCGATGAGCAGACCGGCCATCAGTTCGCCGATCACCGAGGGGATGCCGAAGCGCGCTGCGGTCTCGGAAAATACCCGGGCCGAGATCAGGACGATGGCAAGAAACAGGAAGAACTGGTGCAGTTCCATGGTCTACGTCCCTTGTGTCTTGGGAATCACCGGCTTGCCCAGCGCGCGCGAGTAGAGCTTCTGCATGCCTGGCAGCGAATACAACGCCACCAGCAACGCGCACAGCGCGATGCTGACGAGTACGACCATATAGGTGGTGTCGCGAATGGTCTCCCCACCAGCCACACCGTATTGCAGCGGCAAGCCGGCCAGCACCGCCGCCGCCAGCCCTTTGGGAGCCATCATCGAGGTGATCGCGGTATCGCGCAGGGTATATGCCGCATCACGGTAGACGAAGCGGGTCAGGCTGGTACGCATGGCAAATACCAGCACCGTCATGAGGACCGCCATGAGCGCCAGATGCGCCGCGCCAAAATGGATGGAAATACCCAGATAGACGAAAAAGTAGGTTTTCAGCAGGAACACCGATTCGCGGTAAAACACCCGATCGATCTCATTCAGCGGCTCGATGCTCTTGATTGACAGGCCCTGGACACGTGCCAACCCGAACGCTTCGAAATTCGTCATGGTGATGCCCAATGCCAAGGCGGCAATCGCGCCGGAAAAGCCGAGCTGTTCGGTCAGGCCATAGACGATGAACACATACGCCAGGGTGGACGAGATGGTGTTCGGAAAATTACGCACCTTGCCCAGCACCAGCAGCCAGCCGATGCCGCCCAGCACTCCGATGATCGCGGCAAAAACCAGCGCGGCCAGCACGCCGCCGACCAGCCTGCCCGGTTCGACGCCACCCTGCGTGTGGGCTTGTAGCAGTGCGAACACGCCGACGATACACAGTACATCGCTCAATGCAGATTCCAGCACCAGCACGGTGGCTGGTTTTTCGGATAGGCGCAACGCCTCCACCATCGGAATCACCACGGCGGAAGATGTGCCACCCAGCGTGATGCCGAGCATGGCGGCGGGAAGCAGCGACAAATCGAGCAGATAGAAGCCGAACGCGGTGACGATAAGGGCGGTCAGCAAGAAGCACCATAGGGTCAATACGCCCGTGGTTGCCAGCGACTTGCCCAACACGCCCAAGTTCAGCGAGGTGCCGCTCTCGAACAGAATCACCACCAGCGCGATGGTCGCAATCACCGAACCCATCTTGCCGAAATCCTGCGGTGTGATGATACCCAACAGCGGGCCGAGCAGAATGCCGACCAGCATTAATATCAGAACATCCGGGATATTTGTTTTGCGGAACTGCAAAGACAGGAAATGGGCGAAAAAAACCATCAGGCCAATCGTCAGTATCGTGAGGGACATAGCCAGCCTTTCATTTATTGACGGGTCGATTATACATGGCGAGTATTACAATCCGGCTCGCCATGCCGGGGTGCTGAACGGGTAGGTGTTATACTTCCCGCCACCAAAAACCATGCTTTCATCGCCAAAGCTCAGCTGCACCTTCCTGGGGCAAACAAACGGCAAAGGATGTTCATTCGTGACCAAGCAAATCCGTATTGGACTCATCGGTTATGGCAAAGCGGGCAAAGCCGTAGCCAACGTACTCAGCACAGACCCGCGTTTTGATCTGCGCTGGATCGCACGCCGTTCGGAAAATGCAGGACTGCAAACGCATCCGGGTACTGATATCCCCATTATCAGTAGCGAACAGCAATCGTTTGATGAGCTGTTTGAGCGGCGCCCTGTAGATGCACTGGTCGATTTTTCCTCGCGGGACAGCCTTCATGCTTATGGGGAGGGAGTGCGCAAGCGCGGCATCATGCTGGTCAGCGCGATCTCCGCCTATTCGGAAGATGATCTGGATTACGCACGCAGCCTGGGGCGTGACACGCGCGTGCTGTGTTCACCCAATATCACATTGGGGATCAATTTCCTGATCATGGCGGCCAAACTGCTGCGCAGTGTCGCACCCTTTGCCGATGTGGAGATCATCGAACAGCACTTCAGGGAAAAGCCGGAAATCTCCGGTACAGCACGCAAGATTGCCGAGACCCTGGAGGTGGAAGGCGAGCGCATCACCTCGCTGCGCCTGGGCGGCATCGTCGGGCACCACGAGGTGATCTTCGGGTTCCCGCACCAGACCGTACGCCTGACGCATGAATCGATTCGGCGCGAAGCGTTCGGCACCGGCGCGGCCTTCGCACTGACACAACTAGCAGGCTGCGACAAGGGGTTCTATACCTCCGACGACCTGTTGCTGCGCGTGATGCGTGCGGAACTGCCGGGCGCATGACACCGGCAAGCCGCCGCCCCGGATGCATTTTCTCGGCTCGCGCCATATCTGACGCAAGGATGCTCGCTGGATCGATGAGGAATGCTGCCCCATGAATGATGCCCTGCCCATCCCTGAATTGGTTGCAGTCATCGTCGCCCTATTGCTGATAGCCGCCGCCACCAAGGGCATGGCCGACAGATTGCGCCTGCCATTCACGGTCATGCTGGTGCTGGTGGGCATCATCCTTAAGGAACTGGGCGGAATCGCCCCGCCGACCCTACATTTTCTTGCCGGCATCCGTATTGCCCCCGAAGTGATCCTGTTTGTCTTTCTGCCGACCCTGATTTTTGAATCGGCCTACAACATGGATACGCGCCTCCTGCGGCGCAACCTTGTGGCCATCCTGGCGCTCGCGATACCCGGGCTGGCCGTTTCCGCCGGCATCATCGGCCTGCTGGTATGGGCAGCCACGCCACTCAACCTGCCGGCCGCCCTGCTGCTCGGAGCGATCCTCAGCGCGACCGACCCCGTGGCAGTGATCGCGCTGTTCAAGCAGATGGGCGCACCGAAGCGCCTCACCATCCTAGTCGAGGGCGAAAGCCTGTTCAACGATGCCACTGCACTTGTGGCGGCAAAGATACTGCTGGCTGTTGCGCTGGCGGGTTATTTCAGCTGGGAAACAGCAATATCGGGTGTCGGCGAATTCTTCCGGGTATTCGTCGGAGGCATTGCGGTCGGCTGGATGGCCGGCCTTGCGACAGGCTGGATGCTCGGCAAGGTGAACAACTCGGCGCCGATCGAAATCTCGCTCACCTCCATCCTCGCCTACCTGTCCTTCTACATCGCGGAACACGAGCTGCATGTCAGCGGCGTAATGGCCGTAGTGACTGCCGGCGTGCTGATCGGCGGCGACTGGGGGCGCTCCAAGATTTCGCCCCCAGTGGAAAGCTATCTGGACCATTTCTGGGAATACATGGCCTTCGTTGCAAACGCGCTGATCTTCCTGCTGGTCGGCCTGTCGGTCGACATTCCGACACTATGGGGCTCGCTGACCTACCTGCCGTGGGTGGTACTGGCCATGCTGGCCTCGCGCGCTGCGATGATCTACGGCATGATGCCGCTACTGGGCCGGCTGCCAGGAGCGCAGCCGGTGGAACTCTCCTACCAGACCGTGATGTTCTGGGGCGGCCTGCGCGGCGCCATTGCCCTGGCGATCGTATTGAGCCTGCCGGCATTCCCGTACTCCGAACTGTTCATTCCGCTGACCACCGGCGCAGTGCTGTTCACGCTGCTGGCTCAGGGGCTCACCGTCGAAAGACTGATGCGGCGGTTTGGCCTCGACCGGCCGCCGCTGGCAGACCGTCTCGCTCTGCTGGAACGCGATCTCGCCGCCCAGGAGCTGACTCTCGAGCGCATCCCCGATATGTTGCGTGGCGGCCTGTTTGCCCACCCCATCGCCGCGCACCTTGAGCATAAATGCCGGCGGAATGCCGAGCACATCCACCAGGCAATCGCCGAACTGCGCAGCCGGGAGATGGGGCGTCACGAAGAAATGATGCTGCTTTATCTGCGTGCGTTCTCCGAAGAACAAGCCTACTACCAGCGCCTCTTCCACAACGGACATGTGAGCGAGGGCGCCTACCGCGAACTGGTAGCCGTACTGGTGCTGCAGATCGATGCCATCCGCTACGAGGGGCACTTCGAGCATGTACGCTCCCACCGCCTCATCCGCCAGCTGGAGCAATGGCTGTACCGACAGATCGATCACCTCGGCTGGGCTTGGCTGGCGATTCTTGGTGAAGACATGCGTACCCGCCGCATCGTCCGCAATTACGAAGAGGTACTGGCCCACTACCAGGCCAATGCCTGGGTGCTCACCAGCATCGACCTGATGGCCGAAAAGGAAGGCATCCCGGCAGAGGTGGCCGAAGAGGTGCGCAACCACTACCGGCACTGGCAGGATCTGGCGCGCACCCAGCTCGACAATGTCGGTGCACAATTCCCGGAGTTCGTTATCGCCATGCAGGAGCGGTTGAGTCAGCGCATCGCGCTACTGGCAGAACAGGAAGCCACCTGGGCGCAAATGGAACATGGCCTGTTGCCTCAGGGCATTGGTGAGGCCCAGATATCCGAAATATTCCGCCAGCTAAACTCGTTGCGCACGCCGGAACACGCCCGGCTGCATGTCGGCCCTGCCGAATTGCTGCGCAAGGTACCGTTCTTCCGGCAACTCTCCCAGGCCGACTTTGCCGAAATCGCTCCGCTACTCAAGCAGCACACCGTAACCGAGGATGAGGCCATCGTCACGCAGGGCGATCCCGGCGATTCGCTCTACCTGATCGCACGCGGCGTCGTCCGCGTGTTGCGCAAGGAGGAAGGTGGAGATGGCGAGGAGCATGCGCTCGGCACGTTGCTGGCCGGCGATTTCTTCGGCGAGCAGGCGCTGCTCCATGGCGAACCGCGCAATGCAACCTGCCGCGCAGTCACTCCCTGCTACCTCTATCAGCTGCACCGCAATGATTTCGAGGAACTGTGCCGGCGCTGGCCGACCATCGGTGCAGCGGTGCGGGGAACTGACCGGGCGCGATTCGCCTGATGCGCGAGCCAGCAGGATACGCCGCCGCTTCTAACCCGCTCAATCCTCGGTTGACGCATCCCCACCCTTGGCCTTGCGCGGCACGGTCTTGGGGTCGCAGGTGATGGGGCGGTAGATCTCGACGCGGTCGCCGTCGTTGAGCACGGCATCCAGCTTGCTGACCTTGCCGTAGACGCCGACCTTGTTCTTCTCGAGGTCGATCTCGGGGAATTGCTTGATGATACCCGAACGATTGATGGCATCCTGGATGGTGGCGCCATCTGGCAGTTCGATGTCGAACCAGACCTGGCGTTGCGGCAAAGCGTAAGCGATTCCGATCTTCATGCTCGTTCCTTATGGGGCACAGTGGGCAGCGGCAGGGACCTGTGCGGTTTTGCTGGAACGCTCGTCTATCATGCGTTTGAGAACCAGCACCAGGCCGGTGACCAGGAATGCACCCGGCGGCAGGATCATCATCAATATCCCCGTGTCGGCAGGAAGCACGCGCAGCTCCATGAACTTGAAGGCCGGGCCGAGCAGCAGCGACGCGTCGGCAAACAGCGTGCCGGAGCCTGCAACCTCCCTTATCGCACCTATGAAGGTGAGCGCGAGGGCGAAACCTACCCCCATGAAAAAGCCATCCGCCAGCGAGGGCAATATCGGCTTTTTCGATGCAACCATTTCGATACGCGCGAACGGCAGGCAATTGACCACGATCAGCGGGATGAACAGGCCCAGCACCTTGTACATCTCGTGCAGCCACGCATTCATGCACATATCCACCACGGTCACCATGGACGCGATGATCAGCACAAAGACGGGGATGCGCACCTCCTGGGAGAATCGGTTGCGGAAGATGGACACCAGTGCAGCGGAACCGGTCATCACGAACGCCGTCGCCAGCCCCATGCCGAGGCCGTTGGTGGCGCTGTTGGTCATGGCCATCGCCGGACACAGACCCAGCATCATGCTGAGCACGCCGTTGTTCGACCACAATCCCTCGCGGGCGATGGTGCGATATTCAGCCATTATCGTCATTTCAGTCAGCCTCCTTCGCTGGAGCCTTGCCGGCCTCAGTATCCGTCGTTTTCACCTGATTGCTCTTGAATTCCATCAGCTTCGCCTTGTTGGCGTCAAAGAATTGCAGCCCCTCGGTGATCGCCTTGACCACCGCGCGCGGTGTGATGGTCGCACCCGCGAACTGGTCGAAGATACCGCCGTCCTTTTTCACCTTCCACTTGTCGAGTGGCGGGTTGCCGATGCTCAAGCCGGTGAAGCGCAATATCCAGTCACCTTTCTTCACTTCGATCTTATCACCCAGCCCGGGGGTCTCCTTGTGCGCCAGAACGCGTGCCCCGAGTATCTTGCCCTCGGGGTCCACACCCAGCATGACCTTGATCGCACCGGAATAACCCGGGCTGGAGGTCTCGAAAGCCACACCGTTCACCTTGCCTTCCCTGGTGGCGACATAGACGATGACCTCGTTGCCCTGCTGGTTCTTCAGAACAAGGGTATCAGCAGCCAGGTTGTTGTCGTGGATGCTCTCCGGGATCACTTGTGCAAGCGAGTTCTGCCGGTCTTCCAGGGCGCGCAAGGCGATGTCGTCCTTGGTAAAGCCATTGGTCATGACGAGCAGCGTGCCGAAGCCGAGGCAGAAGGCTCCGAGGATCAGCCCGTGTATCAGCGTGCGTTGCGAGCTCATGGTTTGCCCTCCAAGGGCAGCGGCTCGCCCTTGCGGGTGCGCCCGAACGCGCGCGGCCGGGTGTATTGGTCGATGATGGGGGTCAGGGAATTCATCAGCAGCACCGCGAAGGCCACGCCTTCAGGATAACCGGCGAAGTTACGGATGCTCCAGGTGAGCACGCCGACGCCGACACCGAAGATGATCTGCCCCGACTTGGATACCGGCGAGGTCACATAGTCGGTGGCGATGAAGAACGCACCCAGGAAAGTGGCGCCGGACAGCAGGTGGAAGGTGCCTGAGGTAAAGCGGGCGGGGTCGATGGCATGGAACAGCGCCGCGATCAGGAACAGCGAACCCAGCATGCTGGCCGGGATATGCCAGGAGATGATGCGCTTCGCCATCAGGAACAGGCCGCCAGCCAGGATCAGCAGCGCCGAGGTCTCGCCCATGCTGCCGGCACGGTAGCCCAGCGCCATGTCCATCAGATCCGGCATCTGCCCTATCGACTGCGTCACCGGGATGCCGCGCGACAATTCGGTCTTGATATACCCCAGTGCCGAAGCCGCGCTCATGGTATCGGGTATGTTGCCGCCGAAAGTGATGGCGAAGGATTCAACCAGGCCCGGTGCGCCCGCCGAGAACAGCGGATGCGGTGCGACCCAGACGGTCATCGCCACGGGGAACGAGATCAGCATGACGGTACGCCCGACCATGGCCGGGTTGAACAGGTTCTGGCCCAGCCCCCCGAAAGCGTGCTTGGTCAGCGCGATGGCGAAGATCGCCGCCAGCACGCCGATCCACCAGGGTGCCCAGGGCGGCAGGCTCATCGCCAGCAGCCACCCGGTCAGTATCGCCGAGCAGTCGGCGAGCGTCGCCGCCACCGGCTTGCCGGCCAGCGCCAGACAGGCCGCCTCGACCGCCACGCAGGCGCCGACCGTGATGATGAACAGCAGGATCGCCGGCCAGCCGAACAGGTAGAGATTGAAGACGGTAGCCGGCGCCAGTGCCAGCAACACCAGGAACATGGTCCTCTGGACGCTGCTATATGCGTGGGCGAACGGCCCGCTCTTTTTCATGATCGCGATACTCATGCGTTGGCCTTTTCTTCGGTGGTGGCCTTGGCCTCGCCCGTGTTGCCTGACGGGGCGTTAGCCGACGGGGCAGCTTCTGCAGCCGGTTTGCTTTTCGCGGCCAGGGCGGCACGCTTGGCTTCGGCGGCTTTCTCGATACGGATGGTGCGCACCTCGGCCAGTGTCTTGATGCGTTCGTTCTTGCGACGCTCGTTCTCCAGTTCCCGCAGCACACCCTTGGCATAGTTGAAATAGTGCACCAGCGGGATGTGCGACGGGCAGACCCATGAGCAGCTGCCGCACGAGAAACAGTCCATCACGCCCAGCTTGGCGGCGACGTCCAGATTGTCCTTGCGGATGAAGGCGGACATGTCCACCGGCGACAGACCGCACGGGCAGACAGTGACACAGGCGCCGCAGCGGATGCAGGCGGAGCTCGGATGGTCGTTGATCTCTTCGGCGGTCAGCGCGAGGATGCCCGATGTCCCCTTGACCACCGGCACGTCCAAGCTGGGCAGAGGCTGGCCCATCATCGGCCCGCCGTTGACGACGCTCTCGGGGCGCGCCGAGAAACCGCCGCAGAACGCGACCAGGTCGGCCACCTGTGTGCCGATCGGCGTCATGACGTTGCCGGGCTCGCGTATCGCTCCGCCGCTCACCGTCACTACCCGTGCGACCAGCGGGCGGCCGAAACGGACGGCATGGTGCACGGCCCGCGCGGTGGCGACGTTGTGCACCACGACGCCCAGATCGGCGGTGAGCTTGCGGATCGGCGTTTCCTTTCCGGTGATCGCCTGCACCAGATGGCGCTCCGAACCCATCGGGTACTGCACCGGCACGGCAACCACCTTGACCTCAGGAAAGGCGGCGGCAGCCCTGGTCATGATCTCGACCGCCTGCGGCTTGTTCTCCTCGATGCCGATGACCACCCTGGGTGTGCCCAGCGCATGGGCCATGATGCGTGCGCCGTCGATCACTTCGTCGGGATACTCGCGCATCACCCGGTCGTCGCAGGTAAGGTAAGGCTCGCACTCCGCACCGTTGAGCAGCAGGGTATCGAGCTTCTTCTGCGTGCCGAGGTTCAGCTTCACCGCCGAGGGAAATGCGGCGCCGCCCATGCCGACGATGCCTGATCGCGCGACGCGTTCATGGATCGCGTTCGGGTCGGCGGCAAACGGGTCCGCGATAGGCTCTGGCAGGTCGGCCCATTCATCCCTGCCGTCCGGCTCGATGACGATGGTCGTCTGCGGCAATCCAGAAGGATGAGGCGCCGCAACTTCCGTCACCGCCTTGATGCGACCGGAAGTGGGCGCATGTTGCGACGCAGACACCGCCCCCTGGTTGCGCGCGATCATCTGGCCCTTCCTGACCAGATCACCCTCGGCCACCAGCACTTCAGCCGGTGCGCCGATATGCTGCTGCAGCGGGATGTAAAGTGCAGCCGGCATCGGCATGGCAACGATGGCCTTCTCGCTGCTCAGATCCTTGCGGTATTCCGGATGGATGCCGCCGCGTACGGGGAAAAGTTTCATCTGTGACAACTCCTAGGCATGCTCAAGCTCGGGCTTGGGCGGCGTATTCTCGGCTTCCGGCTTGGGCCAATGCCAGTTGGCCAGCGTTACCGGATACTCGACCATGATGATGGCGTCGGTGGGACAGACCTTGACGCACTTGCTGCAGCCATGGCAGGCATCGACGATGATGGTGTGCATCAGTTTGTTGGCACCCATGATGGCATCCGTCGAGCACTCCCTGATGCAGCGCGTGCAACCTATGCAAAGGTCCTCGATGATGTATGCATGCTCCGGCCCCTTGTCCTCCATGTCGGACAGGTCGGCCTCGACACCCAGTTTTGCGGACAGCGCTTCGACCAACGGCTTGCCGCCGGGGGCGCACAGGGTTATCGCAGCCTCGCCCTTCGCCAGCGCCGCCGCGTACTGGCCACAACCCGCATAGCCGCACTGGCCGCATTGCGAACCGGGCATCATGGCCTTCAGTTCTTCTTCCAGCGGGTCTTCCTGCACTGCAAGACGTCGTGCAGCGAAGCCGAGGATGGCACCCAGCGCGAGCCCGATTACCGTAAGACTGCCGACTGCGATCAACATGCTAACCATCTCAACTCGCTCCCATGCCGGAGAAACCCATGAATGCCAGGGCCAGCAGGCTGACCACGATGAAAGCGATCGGCGGGCCGGCGAACAAACGTGGGACATCCATCACGGCCAGCCGTTCACGCAGCCCGGCGAAAATGACCAGTACCAGACTGAAGCCCATGGCTGAGCCGATGGCGAACAGGACGCTGGTGAGGATGCTCATCCTGGCGTCGACCAGCAGCAATGCGATACCCAGCACGGCACAGTTGGTGGTGATCAGCGGCAGGTAGATGCCCAGCAACTGGAACAGCGATGGTGACACTTTCTTGACCACCATTTCGGTGAACTGCACGGTGGAGGCGATGATCAGGATGAAGGTGATCGTGCGCAGGTAGCCCAGCTCGAAGGGAGCCAGCAGAAACGTATTGACCGTCCAGCCCGCCAAGGCTGCAACCGTCATCACGAAGGTGGTCGCCATACCCATGCCGACGGCGGCATCCAGGCGCGAGGTCACGCCCATGGCCGGACACAGGCCCAAGAAACGGCCCAGGATGACGTTGTTGACCAGCGCCGCGCTGAACATCAAAAGTATGTATTCCTTCATCTTGCTATCCCTTGCCTGCTCAAGAACTGCATGTTTCGCCGGGCCTTGCGCGGCGCAGAAACAGCGGGGCGAGATCGCCCCTGGTATATAAACGCTTCGCCTCCAGCCGCGAGATCCCCAGCCCGATCACCAACCCGACCACCATCGCCGCCATGGTGACGAGTTCGCTGCCGAACTGCCATTGCGCCAGCGACCCGGCCAGCAGCAGGGTGGCGAGCGGGATGGCGTAGGCGGCGATCGATGCCTTCAGCAGCACATTGTCGCGAATGCCGAACACGACGCGTTCACCGACGGCAAGGTTGGCATCGTTGTCTATCCGGAAACGACGATTCTCCAGCCGGCTCGCCGTGGTGCCGACACCCTTGGAGCCGCATGCATCGGCGGAGGCGCAGCTGCCGCAACTCGAACCCTGCTCGGGCACCAGCCAGGCTGTCCTGCCTTCAATCCTCACCACCTGCGCGATGCCCTCGACCATCGTGGGAGCGCTGAAGTCCGTAGTGTTATCCGCAAACTGGTTCATGGTCACGCCTCTACGGTAGAGACCACACCCTCCGGGGTGACATAGATCGCCTTCTGGCCGCCGGCAGAACGGAGGATATGCTGACGGCGCTCGACCGGCGCCATCAGCATGGCGGTGGAGAGGCCGTCAGCGACAGCGCCGCTATCCGCCACCACCGAGACTCCCAGCAATGCCGGCGCAGTTTTGCCGGTACGGGTGTCAATCAGGTGGGTGAACGTACCGGCGGAGTCGAACAGCGTGCCGTAACCGCCCGAGGTAGAGATGCACTTGTCCACCACATCCAGTGTAACGATCGCGCGGCCCGGGTCGGCAGGGTCGGCGATACCGACGCGCCAGGCGGAGCCGTCCGGCTTTGCCGAGAGTGCACGCGGCTCGCCCATGTCCACCAGCATGCGGTCGAAGCCGTGGGCGCGCAGCACATCGGCAACGCGATCGGTGATATAGCCCTGCGCGCCGCTGTTCAGGGTCAGTCCCATGCCATGCCGGGCGAAGGATACCTTCCTGTTCCCGGCATCCACCTCGACGGCGCGCCAGTCCACCAGCTCCAGCGCGGCGGCCAGATCGCGCGGCGCCGGGCCGGCCGGGTCGGGGTTGCTCGCGGTGAAGTGACGGAAATAGGTTTGCCACACCGGCTGCACGGTGGGGTCATAGGCACCGTCGCTGATCTTTGCCAGCGACAGGGCGCGGGTCAGCATGGCGATGAGATCGTCCGGTGCGTTTTCGAGCATACCCTCGCGGTTGAGCAGCGAGATGGAGCTGTCCGCGCGGTATACGCTGAAGACCGCCTCGAGGCGCTTCAATTCGTCCAGTCCGGCCGCGATGGCGGCACGCGCCTGCGCCTCGTCGGCATGGTAAAGCTGGATGGAGGCTGGCGCACCCAGCGCGTTGCCTTCCCAGCGCACCGGCTTGGCCTGGCTACCCCCCGCCTTCAGCAACAGCGGCAGGCCTGCGGCAGCGGCGACGAAAGTGATGAAGCGGCGGCGTGACATTACGGCAGGCATAAAGACGACCTCTAATTAAATTACCGGTTCGTTCGTGGCGGTCAAACCTCGCACAGCGAGCGGCCCCATTGACGATCCGCGTTCAGCATCACGAGAGAATGCCGTCAAAATTATATTGCAGTGCATAAGCTTATGGAAGCTTTGCATCGGACCCGCTTCATGCTGAAAGAGGCCGTTCATCCTTGCAATGGTATGAGACAGCCGGTCACAGCTATGGTGTCCGATGCAAACCAGTCAGCTTGGTTCCCGATATTGTCCTTCCAGCAACTTGGCTTGTGCCGCGGCCAAGCGTGCGATGGGCACGCGCGGACCGGAACAGGAGACATAGTTGAGCCCGATGTGATGGCAGAAATGGATGGAACCGGGATGTCCGCCATGCTCGCCGCAGATGCCGACCTTTAGGTCCGCGTTGGTCGAACGTCCTTTTGCCACCGCCATCTTCATCAATTGCCCCACGCCCTTGATATCCAGCACCTCGAACGGGTTGTCTTCAAGAATGCCGGTCTCGTTATAGGCAGGCAGGAACTTGTTCTCCGCATCCTCGCGGCTGAAGGAGAACGTGGCCTGGGTAAGGTCGTTGGTACCGAAGGAGAAGAACTGCGCGGTCTCAGCCATCCTGTCCGCACGCACGCAGGCACGCACCACCTCCAACATCGAACCGAACTTGAACTGCACGTCGATGCCATAGGTGGCGTTCACCTCCTGGTGGATGCGCTCCACATAGCTGTGGATGCGCTTGAGCTCTTCCACCGTGGCGACCTGCGGCACCATGATCTCGGGATATATCTCCACCCCTTCCTTGGCGCACAGCGCGGCAGCTTCCAGAACGGCGCGGATCTGCATGGAGTAGATCTCGGGATAGGTGATGCCCAGCCGCACGCCGCGATGGCCCAGCATCGGGTTGACTTCGGACAGTGCGCGCACCTTCTTCAGGATCACTTCCTTCTTGTGGATGACGTCGTCTTCCAGATGCGATTCCTTGAATTCGTCGAGGCCGCCCATGAGCTTGGTCAGGCCGTCGGAATATTGCTGGTACAGCTTGGGATTGAGCAACTTCAGCGTGTCCGGCAGGTCTTCCAGCCCCTTGATGGTATCGCTCAACTGGTGCAGGTGGGCGATCTCCAGCTCAAGCTGGGCGGCGGTCGGCAGGAATTCGTGCATCGGCGGATCGAGCAGGCGCACAGTGACGGGCAGACCCTTCATCGCCTTGAAGATGCCCTTGAAGTCGGAACGCTGGATGGGTAGCAGGCGGTCGAGGGCGGCCTGGCGCGCTTCCTTGGTCTCCGCCAGGATCATTTCCTGCACGATGGGCAGCCGATCGGTGCTGTTGAACATGCGTTCGGTGCGGCACAGGCCGATACCCCTGGCGCCGAAGTTGCGTGCACGCAGCGCGTCATCCGGAGTGTCGGCGTTGGCCAGCACCTTGATGCGGGCGATCTCGTCCGCCCAGGACAGCAGCGTGGTCAATTCTTCGGAGAACTCCGGTTCCACCGTCGGCACCTCACCGGCATACACATGGCCGGTGCCGCCATCGATGGTGACGATGTCGCCTTCCTGCAGTGTGGTATCGCCGATCTGTGCGCTGCGCAGATGGTCGTTGATGACGATCTGCTCGCAGCCGGAGACGCAGGGCTTGCCCATGCCGCGCGCCACCACGGCGGCATGCGAAGTCTTGCCGCCGCGACTGGTCAGGATGCCCTGTGCCTGGAAGAAGCCGTGGATGTCCTCCGGCTTGGTCTCCTCGCGCACCAGGATGATCTTCTCGCCGGCGCGACCGCGCGCCTCGGCAGTGTCGGCATCGAACACAATCTTGCCGGAGGCCGCCCCGGGCGAGGCAGGCAGCCCCTGCGCCAGCGACTTGCCCTTGAAGTTGGGCGCCAGTTGCGGCACCAGCAACTGTTCCAGCACAGCCGGCTCGATGCGGGTCAGCGCACGTTCCCTGGAGATCAGCCCCTCGTTGAACATCTCCACCGAGGAACGCACCATGCCGCGCGCATTCATCTTGCCATTGCGCGTTTGCAGGCAATACAGGACACCTTTCTCGATGGTGAACTCGAAGTCCTGCACTTCCTTGTAATGTGATTCAAGCCGGTTGTGCAGCGTCATCAGCTGGCGGTAGATATCCGGCATCTCCTTTTCCATCTCGGCGATGGCCTTCGGGGTGCGGATGCCCGCCACCACGTCTTCGCCCTGTGCGTTGACCAGATATTCCCCGTAGATCACGTTCTCGCCGGTGCCGGGGTTGCGCGTGAAGCCTACCCCGGTGCCGGAATCGTTGCCCATGTTGCCGAACACCATGGTGCAGACATTCACCGCCGTGCCGTTGGCCTGGTCCCTGGTGATCCTGAACTGTTTGCGGTAATCCACCGCGCGCTTGCCCATCCACGAACCGAACACCGCGCCGATGGCGATCTCCAGTTGCTCGTACGGATCCTGGGGGAATGGCTTGCCGCTATGGTGCTGGACGATGGCAAGGAACTCGCCCGCCAATTCCCTGAGGTGCGCGGCGTTCAGGTCCACATCCAGAGGCGCGCCGTATTTGCGCTTGATCGCAGCCATGCGCTCGTCAAAATGTTCATCGCTGATGTTGAGCGCGATCTTGCCGAATAGCTGGATGAAGCGGCGGTACGCATCATAGGCGAAGCGCTCGTTGCCGGTCTGCTTGATCAGCCCCTTGAGCGAGGTCTCGTTGAGGCCGAGGTTGAGGATGGTGTCCATCATGCCCGGCATGGACATGGACGAGCCGGAGCGCACCGAGATGAGCAAAGGGTTCGAGTCGCTACCGAAGCCCTTGCCGGTCTTCTTTTCCAGTGCCTGCATGTGCTCCCTGACGGAATCCATCAGCCCGTCCGGCAGCCGGTTCTTTTCCAGGTAGGCGATACAGGCCCCGGTGGTGATGGTGAAACCGGGGGGGACGTTCAGGCCGATCTGTGTCATCTCGCAAAGGTTCGCACCCTTGCCGCCCAGCAACATCTTGTCTTTTCCATCACCCTCTTCGAATGTATAGATGTATTTCCTGCCGCTACTCATGACACCCCCCTGTTTAAAATCTGCCTGACTGCCGGCCCATGCCTAACTCATGACAAACGCCTCTACCGCAACCACTCATCCCGCATGGAGCAGGCTATGCGTCGGTCGGCCCCTTCTTGGCGCCACCCGACATGTGCTCGAAGATCGCGTAGTGCTTGCGCAATTCCTTGTCGAAGAACGCTATCGTTTGCCCGCTATCGGCATCCATCTTCTTCACCAGGCCGCGGAAGCGCGGTTCGTTCTTGACGAATTCGCGGATCGACACGGAGGGCTCCAGCGAATCCAGCGACAGCGGATTCTTGCCTTCCTTCTCGCGGCGCGGATCGAAGCGGTACAGCGGCCAATGGCCGGTATTGACCGCCAGCTCCTGCTGCTGGTGTTGAATGTTCATTTCGTAGCCGTGCTCGGTGCAGGGGCTGTAGGCGATGATCACCGACGGGCCGTCGAAGGATTCCGCCTCGATGAAGGCCTTCAGCGTGTGGGCATCCTTCGCGCCATAGGCGACCTGGGCGACATAGACATGGCCGTAGCTCATGGCGATCTGCCCGAGATCCTTCTTGCCGGTGGGCTTGCCGCCGGCGGCGAATTTGGCCGTGGCGCCGCGCGGCGTGGCCTTGGAACACTGCCCGCCGGTGTTGGAATAGACTTCGGTGTCGAGGACCAGGATGTTGACGTTGCGGCCGGAAGACAGCACATGGTCCAGGCCGCCGAAGCCGATGTCATAGGCCCAGCCGTCGCCGCCGATGATCCACACGCTCTTCTTCGCCAGGTAGTCGGCCAGGCTCTCCAGATTGCGCGCCTCGGCGCTATCGATACCGGCCAGCGCCTTGCGCAAGTCCTCGATGCGCGCGCGCTGCGCGAAGATACCCGCTTCCTCGGACTGATCGGCGTTGAGGATGGAATCGGCCAGCCCGGCGCCGACCTTATCCTTCATCGCCCCCAGCAGCTCACGCGCCTGCTCGGCATGCTTGTCGAGACTGACGCGGAAACCCAGGCCGAATTCCGCATTATCCTCGAACAGCGAGTTCGCCCAGGCCGGGCCGCGTCCTTCCGGGTTCTTGCTGTAAGGCGTGGTGGGCAGGTTGCCGCCATAGATCGAGGAACAGCCGGTAGCGTTGGCCACCACCAGACGGTCGCCGTACAACTGGGTGACCAGCTTGATATAGGGCGTTTCGCCGCAACCGACGCAGGCAGAGGGAAACTCGAACAGCGGCTGCAGCATCATCGCACCCTTGATGGTGGAGGTGCGCAGCTTGGTGCGATCGAATTCCGGCAGATCGAGGAAGAACTCCCAGTTCTCCTTTTCCTGCTGGCGCAACGGCAGGATGTCGCGCATGTTGAGCGCCTTGTAGGTCGGGTCGGTCTTGGATACCGCCGGACAGATGTCGACACACAATTCGCAGCCGGTACAGTCCTCGGGCGCCACCTGATAGGTGACATGCATGCCCTGCTCGAATTCCTTGCCCTTGATCTGGATATGCTTGAAGGTCGGCGGCGCATCCTTGGCCAGTTCGACCGGGAACACCTTGGAACGGATCGCGGTATGCGGACAGACGAACGCGCACTTGCCGCAGTAGATGCACAGTTCCTCGTCCCATACCGGGATCTCCAGCGCCAGATTGCGCTTGTCCCAGATGGCAGTGCCGGTCGGCCATGTGCCGTCGGCGGGGAACACCGACACCGGCAGCAGGTCGCCGCGGCCGGCCATGATCTCGGCAGTCACGCGTTTGACGAAATCCGTCGCATCGGCGCCCACCGGCTCGGGCATCTCGAAATTGCTGGTGACGGCAGCCGGGACCTTCACCTTGTGCAGGTTGGCCAGGGTCTCGTCGATGGCCTTCCAGTTGGCCTCCACCACCGCCCTGCCCTTCTTGCTGTAGGACTTCTCGGCGGCGGACTTGATCTTCTCGATCGCCAGCTCGCGCGGCAACACGCCGGAAATGGCGAAGAAGCAGGTCTGCATGATGGTGTTGATGCGGCTGCCCATGCCGGTCGCCTTGGCGATGGCGTAGGCGTCGATCGCATAGAACTCGATCTTCTTGTCGATGATCTGCTTTTGCATCTTGCGCGTCAGCTTGTCCCAGACCTTGTCCGCCGCCACCGGGATGTTGAGCAGGAACACCGCGCCTTCGGCGGCATATTCCAGCATCTCGTAACGCTCCAGGAATCCCGGCTGGTGGCAGCCGACGAAGTTCGCCTCGCCGTTGCCGATCAGGTATGGGGAGTGGATCTGCTTGGGCGAGAAGCGCAGGTGCGAAACGGTGATTGCGCCCGCCTTCTTCGAGTCATAGACGAAATAACCCTGGGCATACAGTTCGGTTTCCTCGCCCATGATCTTGATGGTGTTCTTGTTGGCGCCGACGGTGCCGTCCGAGCCCAGGCCGTAGAACACGCAGCGGTTCACGCCGCGGCTGGCGTCGTTGCGGAAACCCGCATCCCACTTCAGGCTGGTGTGGGTGACGTCGTCGATGATGCCGACGGTGAAGTTATTCTTCGGTTGCTCCTTCTTCAATTCGTCGAACACACTCTTGATCATGCCCGGCGTAAACTCCTTGGAAGACAGGCCGTAGCGCCCGCCCACCACGCGCGGCAGGGCGGCGAACCTGCTCCTGCCGGCGGTAAAGGCCTCGGCAATCGCCGTCACCACATCCTTGTACAGCGGCTCGCCGTCCGCGCCGGGTTCCTTGTTGCGGTCGAGGACCGCGATGCGCCTGGCCGTGACCGGGATCGCCTTGAGGAACTCTTCCGACGCGAAGGGACGGTACAGGCGCACCTTCACTATGCCGACCTTCTCGCCATGGGCGGTCAGGTGTTCCACCGTCTCCTCCGCCGCATCCGCACCCGAACCCATCAGGATCGCCACGCGCTCGGCATCCGGCGCACCGACGTAGTCATACAGGTGGTATTGGCGGCCGGTGAGCCCGGCGAATTTGTCCATCGCCTTCTGCACGATGCCGGGCATCGCGTTGTAATAGGCGTTGACCGTCTCGCGCGCCTGGAAATAAACGTCAGGGTTCTGTGCCGTGCCGCGGATCACCGGATGGTCGGGAGTCATCGCGCGGGCGCGGTGGGCGAACACCAGCTTGTCGTCGATCATCTCGCGCACCACCTCGAGCGGCACCTGCTCGACCTTGGCCACTTCGTGCGAAGTGCGGAAACCGTCGAAGAAATGCAGGATCGGCACGCGCGCTTCGAGCGTCGCAGCCTGGGCGATGAGCGCCATGTCCATGGCTTCCTGCACGGTGTTGGAGGCGAGGAAGGCGAAACCGGTCGAGCGCGCCGACATCACGTCGCTGTGGTCGCCGAAGATCGACAGGCCCTGTGCCGCAAGCGCGCGGGCCGCAACGTGCATGACAAACGGCGTCAGCTCCCCCGCGATCTTGTACATGTTCGGGATCATCAGCAGCAATCCCTGCGAGGCGGTGAAGGTGGTCGTCAGCGAGCCGGTCTGCAATGCACCGTGCACCGTGCCGGCGGCGCCGCCCTCGCTCTGCATGGTGATCACCTCGGGAACGGTCCCCCACAGGTTGGGGGTGCCGACTGCCGACCATGCATCCGAATACTCTCCCATCGGCGAAGAAGGCGTGATCGGGTAGATCGCGATCACCTCGTTGGTCAGGTGTGCAATATAGGCGGCGGCCTCATTCCCGTCGATCGTAACCATTTGCGCTTGATGCATCAAAAACTCCTTCAGTCAGTATTAATGTGTCCGGTTATCCGGAGGCGATCCTTCAATTCCGAGATTCAAATCCAAGTTGCGCGCATGGAAGGCGCAACAGCCTTGCGGCAGCACGCACAGGTCCATACGTGTCAGCCGGGTAAGACGCAAGTTTCAGGGAATGCACAATTCGCCGCAGGCGAACGTGATGCCGCAACCGGAATCTTCAACACCAATCGAAATCCAACAGGGATACGGTGACCCGTCCCCGGCTGATCCGGCAAACCTCAATGCGCATATTCTATCCCAACCCGTTTTACGCTGCGAAATTTTTTACAGGTAGCCGCGCGCGGTTTGCTGTTCCGTCCGACCCGCAGAAGGCGGGTTCCGGGCAGGCGGTGGTTCCATAACGAACGCTTCCCGCAGCCACGGTGCTGCCCGATCACGGCCGTAACAGGCCATTGATTCGAATTGCCATTGAGCGCGACCGGACGATGCCGTTATAATGCCGCATCAGAAAACCCAGGCGGCGATCCACAAAGCCAAAGACATGCAACCCGACTATGTATCCGGCAGAACTTCAGTATCCGGCCGGACCCAGGACAATTCGTGATCAAAAAAATACTCGTAGCCAACCGCGGTGAGATCGCCGTCCGCATCGTGCGCGCCTGCTCTGAAATGGGCATCAAATCGGTCGCCATCTACACGGATGCCGACCGCCACGCGCTGCATGTAAAGAAAGCCGACGAGGCCTACCATATCGGCTCCGAGCCGGTTGCCGGCTATCTCAACGCGCATAACATCGTCAACCTGGCCGTCACTTCCGGATGCGACGCGCTGCATCCCGGTTACGGCTTCCTTGCGGAGAACCCCGAACTGGCGGAGATCTGCGCGCGCCGCGACATCAAATTCATCGGCCCGGAGGCAGGGGTCATCCGCCAGATGGGCGACAAGGTCCAGGCACGCAATGCCATGATAGCCGCCGACATCCCTTGCGTGCCCGGCAGCGACGGCAACCTCGCCGATGTCGAGGAGGCACGCATACTGGCAAACAGGATCGGCTACCCCGTGATGCTCAAGGCCACCAACGGCGGCGGCGGGCGCGGCATCCGCCGCTGCGACAGCGACAAGGACCTGGTCAGCAACTTCGAGCGCGTGATCTCGGAAGCCAACAAGGCCTTCGGCCAGCCTGAAGTCTTCCTGGAGAAATGCGTGGTCAACCCGCGCCACATCGAAGTGCAGGTGCTGGGCGACAGCCACGGCAACGTGATCCACCTGTTCGAGCGCGACTGCTCCATCCAGCGCCGCAACCAGAAGCTGATCGAGATCGCCCCCTCGCCGCAGATCACCCAGGCGCAGCGCGAATATATCGGCGAACTGGCCGTCAAGGCCGCCCGTGCCGTGGGTTATGAGAATGCCGGCACCATCGAATTCCTGCTCGACCAGGACAACCATTTCTATTTCATGGAAATGAACACCCGCATCCAGGTCGAGCACACCGTGACGGAAACCATCACCGGCATCGACATCGTGCAGGAACAGATCCGTATCGCCGACGGCCACGAACTGCAATACCGGCAGGAAGATGTCCGCTTCCGCGGCTATGCCATGGAGTTCCGCATCAATGCGGAAGACCCCAAGAACGGCTTCCTGCCGAGCTTCGGCAAGATCACCCGCTACTATGCGCCGGGCGGCCCCGGGGTGCGTATCGACGCCGCCATGTACAGCGGCTACGAGATACCGCCCTACTTCGACTCCATGTGCGCCAAGCTCACCGTCTGGGCGCTCACCTGGGAGGGCGTCATCGAACGCGGCCGCCGCGCACTCAGCGATATGGTCATCTACGGCGTCAAGACGACCATGCCGTATTACCAGGAGATTCTGAAACATCCCGACTTCAGGAATGCGAACTTCAATACCGGCTTCGTGGAAGCCCACCCGGAACTGATCAATTACGCAGTCAAGGTCCCGCCGGAACTCAGGGCGGCAGTGATCTCGGCCGTCATCGCGGCGCACGAAGGCATTTAATCTCAACCTCAATCAAGTCAACACCATGGCAAAAACCCTTATCTCCGAACTGGTCCTGCGCGACGGCCACCAATCCATGATCGCGACGCGCATGCGCACCGACGACATGCTGCCCATCTGCCCCAAACTGGACAGCATCGGTTTCTGGTCTCTGGAGGCCTGGGGCGGCGCGACATTCGATTCCTGCGTGCGCTTCCTCAAGGAAGACCCGTGGGAACGCCTCAGGAAGCTGCGCAAGGCACTGCCGAACAGCCGCATCCAGATGCTGCTGCGCGGCCAGAACCTGCTCGGCTACCGCCATTATTCCGACGACGTGGTGCGCGCCTTTGTCGGCAAGGCCGCCGACAACGGCATCGACGTGTTCCGCGTCTTCGATGCGATGAACGACCTGCGCAACCTGCGCGTCTCCGTCGAGGCGGTCAAGAAAGCCGGCAGGCACGCCGAGGGCTGCATCAGCTACACCACCAGCCCGGTGCACGGCATTCCCCAGTTCGTCGAGCTGGCGCGCGAACTCGAGGCGATGGGCTGCGACACCATCTGCATCAAGGACATGGCCGGCCTGCTCACGCCCTATGCGACCACCGATCTGGTCAAGGCGCTGCGCGCCGCCGTCAGCGTGCCGATCCACCTGCACAGCCACGCCACCTCCGGGCTGTCCGCGATGTCTTTCCTCAAGGCCGTGGAAGCTGGCGCGACGATCCTGGATACCTGCAACTCCTCCTTCGGCGAGGGCGCGAGCCATTCCTCGACCGAAAGCATCGTGGCCGCGCTGCAAGGCACGGAATATGACACCGGCCTCGATCTTGCGGCGCTCCAGGAAGTCACCGCGTATTTCTACGAGGTGCGCCAGAAATACTGGCAGTTCGAGAGCGCCTACACCGGCGTGGATTCGCGCGTGCTGGTGAACCAGGTGCCGGGCGGCATGATCTCCAACCTGTCCAACCAGCTCAAGGAACTGGGCGCGCTCAACCGCATGAACGAAGTGCTCGCCGAGATCCCGCGCGTGCGCGAGGACCTGGGCTACCCGCCGCTGGTCACACCGACCTCGCAGATCGTCGGCACGCAGGCCGTCATGAACGTCCTCACCGGCGCGCGCTACAAATCGGTCACCAACGAGGTCAAGAACTACCTGCTCGGCCACTACGGCAGGGCGCCCGGCAAGATCAACGAACAGGTCAGGAAGCTCGCGGTCGGCGACGCGGAGGTCGTGACCTGCCGCCCGGCCGACCTGCTCGAGGACGAGATGAACAAGCTCAGGATCGAGTGCGAGAACCTGGCGAAGGGCGAGGAGGATGTCCTCACCTATGCCATGTTCCCCGAGATGGCCAGGACCTT
The DNA here is from genome assembly GCA_044230015.1 of Gallionella sp. Lineage (GTDB taxonomy): Bacteria > Pseudomonadota > Gammaproteobacteria > Burkholderiales > Gallionellaceae > Gallionella. Next base: position 38,098 of record JBGARW010000011.1, read on the forward strand.
CCTGCAGGAACGCAACGCCAACACGCTCAAGCCCGAGCCGTTGCTGACCAAGGAAGCCGCGATCCATGCCACCGAACGCTACGCCCCCAACGAGTTCAAGGTGACGCTGCACGGCGAGACCTTCCACATCAGGCTCACCGGCAGCGGACACCGCGGCGAAGCGCAGCGCCCGTTCTATGTTTCGATCGACGGGATCTCGGAAGAAGTGGTCGTCGAGACCCTCAACGAGATCGAGGTCTCGGACGAAAGGAGCAACGGCAAGAAGAAGTCCGCCGCCCCGACCACGGCCTCCGGCCGCCCGCGCCCCTCCCACGAAGGCTGCGTGGCGACCGCCATGCCCGGCACCATCGTCGACGTCAAGGTCAAGGTCGGCGACAAGGTCGAGGCCGGTGACGGCGTGCTGGTCATCGAGGCCATGAAGATGGAGAACGAGATCCAGGCGCCGATCGGCGGCATCGTCATCAGCGTCCACGTCAAAAAGGGCGACAGCGTGGCGCCGGA
>JBGARW010000056.1:0-8224 GCA_044230015.1 Gallionella sp.
GGCGCAAACTTGCAGCAGTTGCGCGAAGCGTTCCGGCCTGCGCCATGCATCCGCCGACTGGAATAGCCTGATGACGGTTTCGGCGCGCAACTCGCGGGCGCGATGGATGTCGCTGTGATAGCGCGCCGCCAGCAAGGCCAGGTCGCGGCATTCACCCGGCACGCGCAGCCGCTGCGCGAGTTTTTTTACCAGATCCACGCTGCGCAGCTCGTGCCCGATATGGCGCGGCAGGATGTCCTTCGGCGTCGTGGCCTTGCCCAGATCGTGCGTCAGCGCGGCGAAGCGCACCTCCAGCGGGTAACTGCGCCGCGCGGCATCGTCCACCACCAGCAGGGTATGGACGCCGCAGTCGATTTCCGGATGGTACTTTTCCGGCTGCGGCACGCCGAACAGCGCGTCCACTTCGGGCAGGATCTTCGCCAGCGCGCCGCAATTGCGCAGCGTCTCGAAAAAGCGCGACGGCTGCTTCTCCATCAGACCGCGCGCCAGTTCCTGCCAGACGCGCTCCGCCACCAGCGCATCCACTTCGCCGTTGTCCACCATGCTGCGCATCAGCGCCAGCGTCTCCGGCGCGATACTGAAACCGAAGCGTGCCGCAAAACGCGCCGCGCGCAGGATGCGCACCGGATCCTCGTTGAACGCGTCGCTGACGTGGCGCAGGATGCCAGCGCGCAAATCGGCGATGCCGTTGTGCGGGTCGATCAGCTTGCCCCCGCCTTGCTTGTCATCAACTTCTTGGGCGATCGCATTGATGGTGAAATCGCGGCGCAGCAGATCCTGCTCCAGCGTCACATCCGGCGCGGCGTACACGGCGAAGCCCTTGTAGCCGCGCGCGGTCTTGCGCTCGGTGCGCGCCAGCGCGTATTCCTCGTGGGTCTCGGGGTGCAGGAACACCGGGAAATCCTTGCCGACCGGCTGGAAACCCTGCGCGACCATCTCCTCAGGCGTGCTGCCGACCACCACCCAGTCATGGTCCTGCACCGGCAGGCCGAGCAACCGGTCGCGCACCGCGCCGCCGACGCAATAGGTTCTCGCGTCACTGCTCATCGGGGATGGCCTGCTGGTTATCCGCCGTCTTGCCCGCGATGACGCCGAGGCGCTGCTTGAGCGGGCGCTGCGGGGCATCGAACTGTCTGGCGTAATGCATGGTGTTGCTCATCACTTTCTTCACATAGTCGCGCGTTTCGTCGAACGGGATGGTCTCGGCGTAGATCGCGCCTTCCATGGATTGGTCGCCGCGCCACAGGCGCGCCCGTCCCGGCCCGGCATTGTATGCCGCCGAAGCCATCACCGGGCTGCCGTCGAACCATGACAGCACGGTCTTCATGTAATAGGTGCCGAGGCGCAGGTTGGTGTCGATCTGGTGGATCAACGACTGGCGGTAGTTCTTCAGGCCGAGCTTCTTCGCCACCCAGCGCGCCGTCGCCGGCATGATCTGCATCAGGCCGGCCGCGCCGGCGTCGGATCTGGCGATGGCCGCAAAGCGGCTCTCCTGGCGCATCAGGCCATAGACCCACGCCTCTTCCAGGCCGTACTCGCGGATGTGCGCATGCAGCACATCGCGATAGGGCGCAAGATAACGCAGGCTGAGATTGTGCACATCGACGGTCCTCTCCGCCGCGCCGATGGCGCGATCGTACATTCCGTTGCGCCGCGCGATCTCGGCGGCGGCGAGCAGCTCCTGGTCGTTGAAATTGCGCAGCGTCCAGTTCCATTCCTTCAATGCCTCGCTGCGCATGTCCATGCGGTACAGCGCCACGGTGCGCTGGACGCCGGGCAATGCCAGCATCGCCGCGATGTCCTGCCTGCCGGGTTTGTAAGTGGTCGTCTTGCCTGCTTGCAGCGCATTGACCAGCTCCTCGCCCGCCAGCTGGCCGTAGAAATGGTATTCGCCGCCCAGCGCCATGAACAGCAGCTCCGCCTCGGCGGGCTTGCCCAGAACTTGCAGGGCGCGCGCCTTCCAGTAGCGCCATGCCGGGTCGCGCTGCTGCGTTTCATCCATCGCATCGACTCCCGCCAGCACCCCGTGCCAGTCCTGCGCGCGCAGCGCGGCGCGCACGCGCCAGGCCGCCTGTTGTTCGTTGAGCGGCGCGCCGGCTGCCGCCTTGAACCATTGCGGTGCGCGGCTATCCAGCTTGCGCGCCGCCTCGTAGGCCAGCCGGCCGTAGAAATAACGCTGCTCCGCCTCGGGAAACGAGGCGGCGATCTTTTCCCAGCGTGCCACGGCGAGGTCGGGGGATTGCTTTGCGAGTCGGTGCAGGGCGAACAATGCGACGGCACGCTGGCCGTTGCTGTTCTCCCGGTCCGGCGCCAGCTTCTCCAGATAGCGCTCCGCGTCCGCCGCCGCACTCTCCAGCGCCGCAGTTGGTACGGCATGATCGCCGGTCAGGCGCCCGGCAAGCTGCCGGGCCAGCGAGACGTTGCCCGCTTCCAGCGCCAGGCGCAGCCGCTGCCAGACATCCTGTTCGCTGATGATGCCGGCAGCCAGCGCCGCGTCGAACAGCGGGCCGCAGCTGTCCGGCTGTCCCTTGCCGCTGAACCACAGGCGGCGCGCTTCACCCAGTGCCGCCTGCTCCTGGCTGCGGCGGCGCGATTGCAATGCATAGCAGGTCAGCTCGGCATCCTCGTTGAGCAGGCGCGGGTATTCCGCGTCGAACAGCTCCCATTGCTGTTTCTTGCCGAGTTGTTTGAGCCACTCGCCGCGCAGCCGGTCGACCATCGGGGTGTCCTCCGGGCGGGAAAGAAAATCCCTTACCATGTTCGTGTCGGCATTTTCCAGTCCGAGGCGCAACCGGTAATAACTGGCGTACACCTCCAGCGGGGTATCCTTCAGTCGCTGCGCGGAACGCTCCAGTCTGGTCGCATCGCCGTTACGGAACGCATCGCGTGCCGCGAGGAAATCCGCGGTCTGGTCGGCCAGCGCGGGCGAGGCAACCAGCAGGCAGGAATAAAGGAAAAACCTCATCGCAAGTCGTCGGAAAAAATCGTGCGGAGCATAGCACATCGCTGGCGGGCAGCCGCTTGGCGCGAATACCGGCCCGGCCTTCGCTTGACGCGGCACTGACCGCACCGATAGAATTCCCGACCGATTAATTCAGGTAAGGACATCATGAGCACAGACATCCGGCAACGCATCCACGAGCAGGTCACCACGCACCCGGTCGTGCTGTACATGAAAGGCAGCCCGCAGTTCCCGCAATGCGGTTTTTCCGCAAATGCGGTGCGTATCCTGAATGCGCTGGGCGTGAAGGAATTGTTCACGGTAGATGTGCTGCAGGATGCGGATATCCGCCAGGGGATCAAGGACTACGCCAATTGGCCGACCATTCCACAGCTTTACGTCAAGGGCGAGTTCGTCGGCGGCTCGGACATCATGACCGAGATGTACCAGAGCGGCGAGCTGAAACAGTTGCTGGCTGGCTAGGCCGGATTACAGTCGTTCCGGATCAGCGGCCGGCAACAACGCCACCTCCCATACTCTCCTGCCGTTCGGGCGATCCATGATCGCCCGTTCTCTTGCCTACGGTTTTGCAAGATGGGAACGCGCCCGCGCGATGGCGGCCTCCACCTGCCGCGGCGCCGTGCCGCCGGTGTGGTTGCGGCTGGCGAGCGAACCTTCCAGTGACAGCACCTGATAGACGTCTTCCCCGATCAGCGCCGAGAATTGCTGCAACTCGGCGAGGCCGATGTCGCCCAGGTCACAGCCGCGCTGTTCGGCGAAGCGCACCGCCAGCGCCACGGCTTCATGGGCATCACGGAACGGCAAGCCCTTCTTCACCAGATAATCGGCCAGGTCGGTGGCCGTGGCGTAACCCTGCAACGCGGCATCACGCATGGCTTCCGGCTTGACCTTGATGCCGCCGACCATGTCGGCATAGATGCGCAGCGTCTGCGTCAGCGTTTCCACGGTGTCGAACAGCGGCTCCTTGTCTTCCTGGTTGTCCTTGTTGTAGGCCAGCGGCTGGCCCTTCATCAGCGTCAGCAGGGCGACCAGATGGCCGTTGACGCGCCCGGTCTTGCCGCGCACCAGCTCCGGCACATCCGGATTCTTCTTCTGCGGCATGATGGAGGAGCCGGTGCAGAAGCGGTCGGCGATGTCGATGAAACCGAAGCGCGGGCTCATCCACAGGATCAGTTCCTCGGAGAAGCGCGACAGGTGCGTCATGACCAGCGCGGCGCAGGCGGTGAATTCGATGGCGAAGTCGCGGTCCGAGACCGCGTCCAGCGAGTTCTCGCACACGCCCTCGAAGCCCAGCAGCTCGGCCACCATCTCGCGCTTGATCGGATAGCTGGTGCCGGCCAGCGCCGCCGCGCCGAGTGGCAGGCGGTTCACGCGGCGACGGCAATCGTGCAGCCGCTCCGCGTCGCGCTTGAGCATCTCGAAATACGCCATCAGGTGATGCGCGAAACTGACCGGCTGCGCCACCTGCAAGTGGGTGAAGCCGGGCATGATGGTGTGCGTATGGTGCTGGGCGAGATCGAGCAGCGCAGCCTGCAGGCCCCTGATGAGGTGCAGCAGGTCGTCGATCGCGCTGCGCAGGTACAGGCGCACGTCGGTCGCCACCTGGTCGTTGCGCGAACGCCCGGTATGCAGGCGCTTGCCGGCATCGCCGACCAGCGCGGTGAGGCGCTTCTCGATATTGAGATGCACGTCCTCCAGGTCCAGAGACCAGGCGAACTCGCCGCCGATGATCTCGTTCTCGATCTGCGCGAGGCCGCGCTGGATGTCGTCCAGGTCCCGGGCGGAGATGATGCCGCAGGTGGCCAGCATCTGCGCGTGCGCCCGCGAGCCCTGGATATCGAACATGGCCAGCTTGTGGTCGAAGTCCACCGAGGCGGTGTAGCGTTTCACCAGTTCCGCCACCGGTTCCGTGAATCGCCCCGACCAGGTATCTTTATCTTGCATCGCCACCCCCACTTGTCCCAGAATGAAGCATGAAAAACGGTAGGATTTCCCGCCATGGATAAGGTGCGCAGTATAAAACAAAACGCCCTGCCCGATGCGTTGCCCAACTTCCGCAACCTCGGCGTGACATTGCGCATCCTGCTGATCTGCAACGGCCTGGCCTTGTTGCAGGCGGTATTGCAGGCGGATGACTGGGCGGACATACCGCTGCGCATGATGCAGATCGCCACGCTGCTCACGCCGATCCTGCTGACCTGCCTGCTGCTGCTGTGGGGCGCGCAGCCGTGGCTGGACCGCCTGCCCCGCCTGCATGGCGCGCTGGCGGTGAACGCGCTGGCAGCGGCAGTGACGGTGTCCACCTATTATTTCGGCGGCGAGCTCTATCGCCCGCTGCTCTACGATGTCACCTGGTTCGATGCGCTGCGTTACATGCTGCTCAGCGTGCTGGTATGCAGCATCCTGCTGATGTATTTCCGCTGGCGCAACCAGGTGCTGTCGCGCGCACTGCACGAGGCGCGCCTGCATGTGTTGCGCGCGCGCATCCGGCCACACTTCCTGTTCAACAGCATCAACGCCGTGCTCAGCGTCGTGCGCACCCGGCCCGGGCAGGCCGAGACCGCGCTGGAGGACATGTCCGACCTGTTCCGCATGGCGATGTCGGACACCCAGGACCTCGTGCCGTTGCGCCAGGAGATCGGGTTGAGCAAACAATATATCGCCCTGGAACAATTGCGCATGGGTGAACGGCTGCACGTGGACTGGCAAGTCGAGAATGTGCGGGACGGCGCGCTGATCCCGCCGCTGCTGTTGCAACCGTTGCTGGAGAACGCCGTGTATCACGGCATCGAGCCGTTGCCGCAGGGCGGCAGCATCGTCGTCACGCTGCGCCGCAATGGCGATGAATTGCAGCTCAGGGTGGAGAACCCGTGCGCACCGGGCGGCGGCGCACGGCATGACGGCAACAAGATGGCGCTGCAGAACATCCGCGAACGGCTGGCGCTGCTGTTCGACATCGAGGCGCGTTACAAGGTCGAAAGCGGCGCGGATTTCTATCGTGTGGAGATCACGCTGCCGTATATGGAGGAGCAAACAACGTGAGCACCGTCGAACTGGCCCTGCGCATCCTCATCGTGGACGACGAGCCGCCCGCGCGCAACCGCCTGCGCGAACTGTTGCACGATTGCAGCGAGCAGTTGGCGCTGGAGATCGTCGGCGAGGCGGGCAACGGCCAGGAGGCGCTCGACAAACTGATGGAAACGCCCGTCGATGTGGTGCTGCTGGATATCCGCATGCCGCAGATGGACGGCATCGAACTCGCACAACACATCCAGAAAATGCCCAGGCCTGTCCTGAGCGGAGTCGAAGGGCCGATCGTCGGGCCGGCGAAGTGGCCGCCGGTGATCATCTTCACCACCGCCTACGATGCCTATGCGATCAAGGCGTTCGAACTGCACGCGATAGACTACCTGCTCAAGCCGATCCGCCTCGGGCGGCTGTTCGACGCGCTCTCCCGCGCGCGCGCAGCCGTTCCGGTGCAGACCGAGGTGCTGCGCGACCTGCTGCCCGAACCGCGCAGATTCCTCTCCATCCATGAACGCGGCAAGATCCACCTGGTACCGGTCGAGCAGGTGCTGTTCCTGCGCGCCGAGCTGAAATACGTCACCGTGCGCACCGCCGAACACGAATATCTGCTCGAAGAATCGCTCACCGCGCTGGAGAAGGAATTTGCCATGCGCTTCGTGCGCATCCACCGCAACTGTCTGATCGCAAAAGACGCGATCGAGGGTTTCGAGAGGGGTGGTGATGAAGGTGAAAGCGGCTGGATGGTCAAGCTGAAAGGACTGGACGAACTGCTGGCGATCAGCCGCAGGCAGCAGCATATCGTCAAGGAATTCAGCTGATCTACCCACCATCGTTTCTACACGATTCCGCTAACGACCCATTGCGGTAGTTGAGACTAAGAGCACACCGACCATCTCCTCCTCGGCCATTGCCGCCGGTGGCATCCGGAGGCATCAACGGCCGGTATAGAATCGTCACCGGTCATTGTTGCGGCAATTATCATGAACGGTCGCTTTCTTTTAACGTGACTGCGTTTACACTTTGCTGCACTTCGTAATTCTCAAAAGCAGACCGTCAACGAGACTGTATAAAAAACCCATCAAGTTTATCTTGCCTCAAGCGCCAACTTTCATCAATCTTGAATCAATTACGGAAGTACGCATCTTCCAATAGCAATAGATGGTTCTGGATGACGATGACGTGCCTCTGTGTAAGTAAATCATGCCACCTCCGGCTACAGCGGCAGTAGAATACAAATAAATCTATTCTGAGATTTTCCTGATAACAATGTCTAGCTACGAAGCCATTTGTAAAAGCATTTCTGATCTGTCCGATAAGAACTATCGGGACATGCAAAATATTTATCTCGCTCACTATGACGGGAGCACAGCGCTTCAGGTAGAAGAAGACTTGCAGGACAAGAACGAGGCCATTCTGGTTTTTAGTCAGGAAACCCTTGTAGGTTTCACCACCCTGAAGATATACGAACATGAGTGGAAAGGGCAGAATCTTCTGATTGTCTATTCGGGAGATACCATCGTTGATCGTGCGCATTGGGGACAACAGGCGCTTGCCTTCACATGGATAGCGAAGATGGGAGCGATTAAGCGGGAAAGACCTGATCTGCCGATGTACTGGTTCTTAATTGTTAAAGGCCACCGGACCTATAAATACCTTCCTGTTTTTGGAAAATCATTTTATCCCCACTGGAGCATAGATCGTTCTGACCTTAAACCTCTCGCCGATGCCTTGGCACAAAGAAAATTTGGTCAGGACTACAACCCAGAAACGGGGGTCGTCGAATTTGCCCAGTCCAGAGGCCATCTGAAGCCTGACATTGTCTTACCTACCGAGGAGGAGAAATCCAAGGATGCAGCGCGCTTCTTTTTAGAACGAAATCCGAATTACATCCATGGACACGAGCTTGTTTGCCTGTGCGAGATTACAGAACAAAATATGAAACCGTTAACCCGGCGAATTTTCATAAGAGGCTTGCGGTGAATAGTGCCTGGAAAGCATTGGCTGAACATGGTAACAGGGTAAGACTTCAGGGGGCATTAAGGAGGCGACAGGAATCCTGGCTGAATGGCTGCCTGAAGCGTAACCAAGTATCAGCCTATCTGAAAAATTTTGGTGTAGATGCACAAACATCAGCTAAGGAGTTTCGTCAGCGACTGCCTTTGGCAAGCTACGACGAACTGACGCCCTATATCAAGCGAGTCGAGCAGGGAGAAGAGAACGTTTTGTTCAACGGAC
>JBGARW010000012.1:0-36688 GCA_044230015.1 Gallionella sp.
ACCCGGTCAATACGCCGAAAGCCCGATGGTTTTTGCATGGCTAATTGGCCGCGGCTCCCATCACCACCTCATGCTCCACGCAGGGATCGAGCGACAGGGCCAGCCGGCGCGCCTGCCGCAGGGCGCTCGCGTCGTCCGGCGCGCTGATCTGCAGTGCCTCGCGGGCGAACGCGCCGCGCGGGTGGAAGTTCCATTCGGTCGGGGCGACCACGGCGTATTCGGCGATCAGGCCGTCCCTCACCCGCACGCGGTGCAGCAATGCGCCGCGCGCCGTCTCCACCCGCGCCAGGCCGGTCGTGTCGCCGCAACGCACGGCATCCACCCAGTCGCGTGCGGTTCCCGTTTCACCGCATGACCATTGCGCGAGTTCGACCAGGCGCGCGGCCAGCCTTGCCGCGATGTTGCACCCGGCGGCCAGCAGCGGCGCCACCAGCGCATGGTCATACTGGCGCGCCAGTGCGCCGGTCTCGTGCGGGGCGTCCTGCCAGGTGGGTGCGGCGCAGAAGGCTGGGACGCCGATCTCCCGCTCCAGCGTCAGCCAGTCGGCGGCGGCCGTGCGCGGCAGCAGGACGGGCGGTGCGCCGCTGGCCTCATTGGCGGCGCGCAGCAGCGCCGCACCCAGTCCATGAGAACCTTCCCGCCATGCGTCCCATTCCCGCAGCCCCAGTTCCAGCCAGTCGCCGGGCGGCATGCCGAGCAGCGTCGAAGCCAGGATGTCTTGCAGCACCGCCACATATTCGTCTTCCGATGCGGCATGTCGCGATCGTTTGCGGCAGTCGGCATATTCGCGTTCGAGCATGCCCTGACCGCACAGCGGCGGCCACGCCAGCATCAGGTGCCACAGGTGTTCGGCGGCGGCCTCGCGCCGTACCGTGGCGGCCCATCCGGCCAGTCGCCGCACATCCGGCGTGCCGCCCTGCGCCGCTTGCAGCGCGGCCTGCGCGGCGACGGTCTGCGCACCACCGCACAGGCTGAACAGCAACGGCACGAGCCGCAGCGCCTGCTCCGGTGTCTTGCCGGCGAGCAACGCCGCGGCCTGCGGGCGCGAGGAGGCGATCTCCACGCCGGCCACCTTGCCGCCCTTGGGGCGCAGGCGCAGCGTCAGCGCGCCGGCAGGCGAGGCCGCCGTCATCCGTGCTGCTCCCCTGCCGCGAGCATCTCGTCGTAGAGCGCCCAGGCGAGGCGCTCGTCCTCGGCGGATATCTTCTGGTGCGCATGGCCGGTGTGCACCATGACGAAGTCGCCGACCGCCAGCGGTTCGTCCTGCATCAGGAACAGGCTCACCTCGCGCGACACGCCCTTCGCCGTGCAGCGCGCGTTGAAGCCGTCGATCTCGACGATCTGCATGGGGATGGCCAGGCACATGGCGGGATAGCCGTTCGGGCGAATGCGATGTCCCCAGTATAGCGGATGGCACCGGCTGGCGAAGGGGCGGTTGACTTTGGGCGGGCGGATGATTAGGGTACTGCCCATGGGCCGGCTTGCACCCCGCCGGATTCTGCTGGTCAACCAACCGCCCCCAATACCATGACCGAGCGTCGCGATGTATTGATACTGGGAATAGGCAACAGCCTGTTGCGCGACGAGGGCGCGGGCATCCATGCGCTCAACCACCTGCGCGAACGGCTGGCCGGCCGCGACGAACTCACCTTCCTGGACGGCGGCACCCTGAGTTTCACGCTGGCCGGCGCAATCGGGGAAAGCTCCCGCCTGATCGTGCTCGATGCCGCGCAGCTCGATGCCGCACCCGGACACGCGCAGCTCTTCGAAGGCGCGGAGATGGATGCCTTCGTCGGCGGCAAGCGCAAGCACAGCGTGCACGAGGTGAGCCTGCTCGACCTGCTGGCAATCGCGCGCCTCGCCGACCGCCTGCCGCCGCAGCGCGCGCTGATCGGCATCCAGCCGGCGGAGATCGGCTGGGGCGAGCACCCCTCCGCACCGGTCGCGGCGGCGCTGCCGGCGATCTGCGCGCAGGCCGAGCGCCTGATCGGGAGGTGGCAGGCATGAGCGCATCGCACCTGCAGGACATCGCCGTCCGGGTCGAGGCCGCCGACCCGCATTCCGTCGGCAACGTCGCCGCGCTGCTCAACGAGGTCGCCGCGCTGCTGGAAAGGTTCGCCGACGGTGGCGAGGCCGGCCTGATCGACCTGAAGAGCCTGCCGTTCTCGCCCGGCGAATACGAGCAGCTGCGCCTCGCGCTGGGGCGCGGCGAGGTGTCCGCGCGGCTCGACGCCATCGGCAATTCGGAGATCTACGAGACGCACTTCCCCGGCGTGTGGTGGGTGACGCACTACAACGTCGAGGGCGACATCGTCGCCGACCTGGTCGAGGTCGCCGCCGTCCCGGACATCCTGCGCAGCCAGCCGGAGGACATGCGCGCCGGGCTGGCGCGCCTCAAGATGCTGCTTGCACGACCCGCTTCACCCGACGCATGAGGTGACACGATGGAACACCGCGAGACACTGGGACAACGGCTGGGCGAACAGGGCATCAGCCGCCGCGCCTTCCTCAAGTTCTGCACCGCGATGGCCTCGCTGATGGCCCTGCCGCCCGCCAGCGCAACGGCGATCGCCGCGGCGCTGGCGCAGGCCACTCGCCCCTCGGCGATCTGGTTGTCGTTCCAGGAATGCACCGGCTGCACCGAGTCGCTGACCCGCTCGCATGCGCCGACGCTGGAGAGCCTGATCTTCGACATGATCTCGCTGGATTACCACCACACGCTGCAGGCCGCCTCGGGGTTCGCCGCCGAACGGGCGCGCGACGAGGCGATGCGGGTGCATCACGGGAAATACCTGCTGCTGGTGGACGGTTCGATCCCGCTGAAGGACGGCGGCATCTATTCCACCATCGCGGGGCGCACCAACCTCGACATGTTGCAGGAGGCGGCGCAGGGCGCCGCGGCGATCGTCGCGGTGGGCAGCTGTGCCGCGTTCGGCGGCCTGCCCAACGCCCGCCCGAATCCGACCGGCGCGGTGGCCGTGTCGGACATCATCCGGGACAAGCCCATCATCAACATCTCCGGCTGTCCGCCGATCCCCGCCGTCATCACCGGCGTGCTGGCGCACTACCTCACCTTCGGCGAACTGCCGGCGCTCGACGAGCTGGGACGCCCCACGGCGTTCTACGGCAGGACCATCCATGACCGCTGCTACCGCCGCCCGTTCTACCAGCGCGGCAAGTTCGCCAGGACCTTCGACGACGAGGGCGCGCGCAACGGCTGGTGCCTCTACGAGCTGGGCTGCAAGGGGCCGACCACGCACAACGCCTGCGCCACGACCAAATGGAACGGCGGCGCGGGCTTCCCCATCGAGGCCGGGCACGGCTGCATCGGCTGCTCGGAGCCGCACTTCTGGGATGCGGGCGGCTTCTACACGCCGCTCTCGGCGCCCACCGCGGATGTTCCCCGCGCCGCCGGGATGGCCGCCGTCGCGGGTGCCGGCGCCGCAGTGGTGATGGGCGCGGCGGATCGCCGCAAAAAGAAAGATGCGCGGCAGGCGCACGAGAAACTGACCGTCAAGGACCTTTGAAGCGGAGGTGCACATGAGTCCGCAGGAACTGCTGTACTGGTTGCGCGGCACCGGATTGCAGGTCGCCAGCGCCGTGTTCGTGCTCGGGATGGGCTACCGCATGCTGCACCTGGCGCTGCTGGGGCGCAGCAGGTCCCTCGCCGTCGCGCGCGGTTCCGAGTGGCGGCAGGGGCTGCGCATGATCTGGCGGCGTTCCGTCGACATGCCGCGGCCGGGCGCGCGCGGCAGGTTCACCCTCGTCGCCGGATACCTGTTCCATCTCGGTTTCTTCGTCACGCTGTTCCTGCTCGCCCAGCATATCGCGCTGCTGCGCGCCGTGCTGGGTTTCGGCTGGCCGGCGCTGCCGCGCGGCGTGATCGACGTCAGCGCCATCCTCGCCCTCGCCGCGCTCGTCGCGATGCTGGTGCACCGCTTCACCGACCCGGTGAAGCGCCTGTTGAGCGATCTCCAGGACCACCTGGTCTGGCTGCTCACCTTCCTGCCGCTGCTGACCGGCCTCATCCTGCTGCACGGCGACGGCTCGGACTACCTGACGCTGTCGATCCTGCACACCGCGAGCGTCGAGCTGCTGCTGGTCGTCAGCCCGTTCACCAAGCTCGCGCACATGTTCTCCATCTTCGCGGCGCGCTGGTACAACGGCGCCATCGCGGGATTCAAGGGTATCGAGGCATAGAAGAACGATGGCTACCCCCCTGCAGCGCGGCATCCATTCCTTCATCGAGCAGATCGACGCGCCGGTCGCGACCTTCTTCACCTCCTGCGTGCATTGCGGCCTGTGCGCCGACGCCTGCCTGTTCTATACCGAGACGCAGGACCCGCGATACACGCCCATCCACAAGCTCGCGCCACTGCGGCGCGTCTGGCAGCAGGAGTACACCTTCTGGGGCAGGCTGATGTCCCGCCTTGGGCTGGTCAAGCCGGTCACCGACGACGAGCTCGCCGCCTGGGAGCCGCTGGTCTACGACAGCTGCACGCTGTGCGGGCGCTGTTCGCTCGCCTGTCCGGTCGGCAACGACATCACGTACATGGTGCGCAGGATGCGCGAGGGCATGGTGGCCTCCGGCCATGCGCCGCAGGGGCTGAAGAGCGCGACGCGGCGCGCCGTCGAGCTCGGCAGCCCGATGGGGGTGACCCTGGACACGCTGAAGGCGCAGATCCGCCATGCCGAGAAGGAGACCGGGCTGACGGTGCCGCTCGACCGCGAGGGGGCGGACTACCTGCTGGTGCTGTCTTCCGCCGAGGTCGCGGAATACGCCGAGATCATCCCGGCGGTGATGCGCATCTTCCACCAGGCGGGCGTCTCGTGGACCCTTGCTTCGGACGGCTTCGAGGCGACCAACAGCGGCATCCAGATCGGCTCCTCCGACCTGGCGGCGGAACTGCTCTGCCGCATCGTGCGCGCCGCCGAGCGGCTCGGGGTGAAGTACGTGATCAGCCCGGAATGCGGCCACGCCTATACCGCGCTGCGCTGGGAGGGGCCGGACCTGATCGGCCGCCCGTACCGCTTCCAGGTCGTCCACCTCGTCGAACTGCTCGACCAGCTGCGCAGCGAAGGGCGCCTGCGCACCGCGGGCATGGACGAGACGCGCATAACCTTCCACGATCCCTGCCAGATGGTGCGGCGCGGCGGCATCGTCGAGCCGCCGCGCGACCTGCTCGGGATGGTCGCGCCGAACTTCGTCGAGATGCCGGATGCCGGCATGCACAACTGGTGCTGCGGCGGGGGCGGGGGCGTCAGCGCCAACGAGCGCGCCGAGCCGCTGCGCCTGAGGGTGTTCAGCCGCAAGAAGGCGCAGCTGGATGCGACCGGCGCGGACACCATCGTGACCACATGCTCCAACTGCCGCTCCATGCTGCTGGACGGGCTGGAGCACAACCACATGCCGCACGCGGTGGTGGGCCTGACCGAGCTCATCGCCGCGCATCTGGCGGATAACCAGGGGGAACAAACACCATGAGCCGGAGAGTCGTCGTCGATCCCGTCACCCGCATCGAGGGCCACCTGCGCATCGAGGCGGAGACCGATGCCACGGGGCGCATCACGCAGGCGTCCAGCGCCGGCACCATGGTGCGCGGCATCGAGATCATCCTCCGGGGGCGCGATCCGCGCGACGCCTGGGCCTTCGCGCAGCGCATCTGCGGCGTGTGCACGCTGGTGCACGGCATCGCCTCGGTGCGCGCGGTCGAGAACGCGCTCGGCTACGACATCCCGCCCAACGCGCAGCTGATCCGCAACCTGATGATCGCCGCGCAGTTCGTGCATGACCACGTGATGCACTTCTATCACCTGCACGCCCTGGACTGGGTGGACGTGGTGTCGGCGCTGAAGGCCGACCCCGCGGCGACCTCGCGGCTCGCGCAGACGGTCAGCCCGTCCTACCCGAGATCCTCGCCGGGCCATTTCGCCGATGTGCAGAAGAAGGTGAAGCAGTTCGTCGAGGGCGGCCAGCTCGGCATCTTCGCCAACGGCTACTGGGGGCATCCCGCCTACAAGCTGCCGCCGGAAGCCAACCTGATGGCGCTCGCCCACTATCTGGACGCCCTCGCCTGGCAGCGCGAGGTGGCGAAGCTGCATACCATCTTCGGCGGCAAGAACCCGCACCCGAACTTCCTGGTCGGCGGCGTGCCGTGCGCGATCAGCGTCCACTCCGCGCAGGAAGGGCGCGCGCAGGCGTCGCGGCACGGCGGCGAGGGCGCGACGTCGCTCAACATGGCGGGACTGGCCAGCGTGCAGAACATCATCAACCAGATGCGCGACTTCGTGGACCAGGCGTATGTGCCGGACACCCTGGCCATCGCCGGTTTCTACAAGGACTGGGGCACGCAGGGCGAAGGCATCGGCAACTTCATGACCTATGGCGACTTCCCCGAGGATGGCATCGGCGATCCGTCCGGTTTCCTGATCCCCTCCGGCGTGATCCTCGACCGCGACCTTTCCGTCATCCACCCGGTCGACCTGCACGCCGAGAACGAGATCGAGGAGTTCGTCGCGCACTCCTGGTACCGCTACAGCGTGGGCAAGGACAAGGGCCTGCATCCCTACCGCGGCGAGACCGAGCTCGACTATACCGGCCCGCAGCCGCCCTACGAGAACCTCGATACCGCGAAGGACTATTCGTGGCTCAAGTCGCCGCGCTGGAAGGGCAGGGCGATGGAGGTCGGGCCGCTGGCGCGCGTGCTGATGCTGTACGCCAGGGGCCACGCGCAGACCCGCGAGCTGGTGGACAGGACGCTGAAGACGCTCGGCCTGCCGCTCGGCGCGCTGTATTCGACGCTGGGTCGCACCGCCGCGCGCACGCTGGAGACCAAGGTCATCGCCGACGCGATGCAGGGCTGGCATGACCGGCTCATCGCCAACATCCGGGCGGGCGACGTGCGCACCTTCAACGAAACCAAATGGGATCCCTCCGGCTGGCCGTCAGTCGCCAAAGGTGTGGGCTACATGGAAGCGCCGCGCGGCGCGCTGGCGCACTGGGTGGTGATCAAGGATGGCAAGATCGACAACTATCAGGCCGTGGTGCCGAGCACCTGGAATGCCGGGCCGCGCGACGCGCTCGGGCAGGACGGCCCTTACGAGGCGGCGCTGAAAGGCCACCGGCTGCACGATCCGAAGCAGCCGATCGAGATTCTGCGTACCATCCACAGCTTCGACCCCTGCATCGCCTGCGCGGTGCATGTGACCGACCCGGACGGCGAGGAACTGGTGAAGGTGAAGATCAAATGAACCACAAAGGAGATGACATGAAACGCATGGTAAGACTCTTGGGCATGCTGGCCCTGCTGGGCGCCAGCGGTGCAGCCGGCGCCCACACCGGACACGGCGCTTCCGGATTCCTCGCCGGGCTGGCGCACCCGCTCAACGGCATGGACCACCTGCTCGCGATGCTCGCGGTCGGCTTGTGGGCCGGTCAGGCGGGCGGTCGCAGGATATGGCTGCTGCCCGCGCTGTTCATGGCCACGCTGGCGATCGGCGCGCTGGCCGGAACCCTGCAGCCCTCGCTGCCGCTGGTCGAGCAGGGTATCGCCGCCTCGGTGCTGGTGCTGGGGCTCCTCATCGCCAGCCCGACGAGGCTCGCGCTGCCGGCGAGCATGGCACTGGTCGCCGTGTTCGGCCTGTTCCACGGCCATGCGCACGGCAGCGAGATGCCGGACGCTTCCGCCCCGCTCGGCTATGCCCTGGGTTTCCTTGCCGCGACCGCAGCGCTGCACCTCGGCGGTATCGCAACGAGCCGCACGATGTGCGAACGCTTCACGCGTCTGGTGCAGGCGTTGGGCATGGGTATCGCTTCCTGCGGGGCATGGATGCTGGCTGCCATTCAAATCTAGCGCAGCAAGGGGGTCGGCTGCAGGGCGGGATGCCGCGAACGGCGCAGGGAGTGGAGCGGGTGAACGGGATCGAACCGTCGTATGCAGCTTGGGAAGCTGCCGTTCTACCATTGAACTACACCCGCTTGGTGTAGAATGCGGGTCGCATTTTAACACGCCCATCGGCAATTCAGAGAGTCACAGAGTGATAACGGTCCGCATCAACGGCGAACCCCGCCAATTCCCGCAAGCCATCAGCATCGCCGCACTCGCCGAGGAGATGGGCCTGACCGGCAAGCGCATCGCCCTGGAGCGCAACGGCGAGATCGTGCCGCGCAGCCGCTTCGCCGAGCAGCAACTGGCGGACGGCGACAGACTGGAGGTCGTCGTCGCCGTCGGAGGGGGATGACGGCGGGATGGATTTTTAAGGAAACGACATGAACGACAAACTCATCATCGCAGGCAAGAGCTACGACTCGCGCCTGCTGGTCGGCACCGGCAAGTACAAGGACTTCGCCGAGACGCGCGCCGCGCTGGACGCAAGCGGCGCGAAGATCGTCACGGTGGCGATCCGCCGCACCAACCTCGGACAGAACGCCGGCGAGCCCAGCCTGCTCGATGCCGTGCCGCCGTCGCAGTTCACCTACCTGCCCAATACCGCCGGCTGCTACACCGCCGAGGACGCGGTGCGCACCCTGCGCCTGGCGCGCGAGCTGCTGGACGGGCACACCCTGGTCAAGCTCGAGGTGCTGGGCGACCCGCAGTCGCTGTATCCCAACGTGGTCGAGACCCTCGCCGCCGCGAAGACGCTGGTCGCCGAAGGCTTCCAGGTGATGGTCTACACCTCGGACGACCCCATCATCGCCAAACAGCTCGAGGACATCGGCTGCGTGGCGATCATGCCGCTGGCCTCGCTGATCGGCTCGGGCATGGGCATCCTCAACCCGTGGAACCTGCAGCTCGTCATGGAGCGCGTCAAGGTGCCAGTGATCGTCGATGCGGGCGTGGGCACCGCGTCGGACGCGGCCATCGCGATGGAGCTGGGCTGCGACGGTGTGCTGATGAACACCGCGATCGCCGCCGCGCAGCAGCCGGTGCTGATGGCCGGCGCGATGAAGAAGGCCGTGGAGGCCGGGCGCGAGGCGTTCCTCGCCGGGCGCATGCCGAAGAAGTTCTACAGTGCCAGCCCGAGCTCGCCGACCGCGGGCATCATCGGTTCGACGCGCAGCTAAGGACTCCCCCTCACCATTCCCTTTCCCATGAGTGGGAGAGGGTGCCCGAAAGGGCGGGAGAGGGACATTCAGTACCGCAAGCACCATGACCGACACCACCGATCCCGGCAAGAGACATATCCGCAGCTACGTGCTGCGCCAGGGGCGCGTCTCGCCCGCGCAGCAGCGCGCGGTGGACACGCTGCTGCCGCGCTTCGGCATCGCCTACGCCGCGCAGCCGCTCGACCTGGAGCTGGCTTTCGGACGCGCCGCGCCGAAGATCCTCGAGATCGGTTTCGGCATGGGCGAGAGCACCGCGACCATCGCGCAGGCGCACCCTGGGAATGACTACCTCGCGCTCGAGGTGCACACGCCGGGCGTGGGCAACCTGCTCAAGCTGATCGACGCGCAGCAGATCGCCAACCTCCGCATCATCCAGCACGACGCCGTGGAAGTGCTGCGCGAGATGATCGGCGACGCTTCGCTTTCCGGTGTGCACATCTTCTTCCCCGACCCGTGGCACAAGGCGCGCCACAACAAGCGCCGCCTGATCCAGGCCCCGTTCGTCGCGCAACTGGCGCGGAAGCTCAGGCCCGGCGGCTATCTCCATGTCGCGACCGACTGGCAGGACTACGCCGGACAGGTGTTGCGCGTCTTGAGCGAGGAGCCTCTGCTGGAGAACACGGCGGCGGATTACGCGCCGCGCCCCGCATACCGCCCGCTCACCAAGTTCGAGCAGCGCGGCCTGCGGCTCGGACACGGCGTGTGGGACCTGCTGTTCCGGAGGAAGGCGGCTCCCTGAGACAGGCGGGAGCCGTGCTGTGCCGGTTGGTGAACGGGCTTCGGCAGCCCGTCAGTGCGAGACCAGCATCGGCTTGAAACCCAGCTTGTCGTTCAGGCTCTCCGCGCTGCTGCGCGCTTCGCCCGGGTCGGCATACGGCCCGAGGCGGACGCGGGCGAGGCCGTCCCTGATGAGCACGCTGAGCTGTTTGCCGGCATCGCCAAGCTTGGCGCGCATCTGCGCCATGAAGCTTTCCGCGGCTTCCTGTGACTTGAACGCGCCGAGTTGCAGGTAGATGTTGCTGCCCGCCATTGCCGCGCTGCCGGCTGCCGGTTCGGCTTTCTCCAGCGGTTTGCTTTCCACGGCATCGGCCCTTGCGAGGGAGGGCGTGACGGCGCCGGCGGCCAGGCTTTCGATCTCCACTTCCGCGCTGCCGTTGCCGATGATGCCGAGCTTGTGCGCGGCAGTGTAGGAGAGGTCGATCACCCGCTCGTGCAGGAACGGGCCGCGGTCGTTGACGCGCACCACCACGGACTTCCTGCTGGCGGCGTTGGTCACGCGCACATAGCTCGGGATCGGCAGGGTGGGGTGCGCGGCGGTCATGCCGTACATGTCGTACACCTCGCCGCTGGAGGTGCGCTGGCCGTGGAACTTCTTGCCGTACCAGGAGGCGATGCCGCGCTCCCTGAAATTGCCCGCGGCGGTCAGCGGCGTGTAGGTCTTGCCCAGCGCGACGTAGGGGCGGTTGGCGTAGCGGTGCAGCGGCTCGCTCTTCGGCACGGCATCGGGGATTGCGTCGAGGTTGGCCGGCGCATCCGTGCCGGGACCATCCCCGGCGAGATAGCCGCCTCCTGTCGGGGCCGCGCGGGAGGCAGGCGCGCCGACCGCATGGTCCTCGACGGGCGCGGGCGTGCTGCGCGTTTCCACCTTGCGCTGCGGCGTGCTGCCGCAGGCGGCGAGCATCAGGGTTGCCAATGCCAAGACCATCACTTGCTTGTTCATGCGTTCTCCCGGGAAGACCCTATGTTTTAACCAGCTTCTTGTGCGTCTCGATGCTCATCAGCATACCAAAACCCAGCAGCAGGGTCAGCATCGACGTGCCGCCATAGCTTACCAGCGGTAGCGGCACGCCGACCACCGGCAGGATGCCGCTGACCATGCCCATGTTGACGAAGGCATAGGTGGCGAAGGTCAGCGTGATGGAGCCCGCCATCAGGCGCGTGAAATAGGTCGAGGCGTTCGCGGTGATGACGAAGCCGCGCCCGATCACGAACAGGTAGATGCCGAGCAGGATCAGGTTGCCGAGCAGGCCGAACTCCTCCGAATACACCGCGAAGATGAAATCGGTGGTGCGTTCCGGCAGGAAGTCGAGGTGGGTCTGCGTGCCGTTCAGGTAACCCTTGCCGAGGATGCCCCCGGAGCCCACCGCGATGGTCGCCTGGATGGTGTGGTAACCCTTGCCGAGCGCGTCCTGCGAGGGATCGAACAGCATCAGGATGCGGTGGCGCTGGTAGTCGTGCAGCATCGACCACAGCACCGGCGCGCTGGCTGCCGCCGCGACGGCCAGCCCCCCCATCACGCGCCAGGAAAGGCCGGCGAGGAACAGCACATAGAAGCCGCTGGCGGAGATCAGGATCGCGGTGCCGAGGTCGGGCTGGCGCACGATCAGCGCCACCGGCATGAGCAGCAGCAGCGCGGCGATGAAGTAGTTCTTCAGGGTCAGCGTGGCTTCGTGCTTCTCGAAGTACCAGGCCATCATCAGCGGGATACCGATCTTCATCAGTTCGGACGGCTGGATGGTGGCGATGCCGAGGTTCAGCCAGCGTCGCGCGCCGTGGCTGATCTCGCCGAACAGCGCCACGCCGATCAGCAGCGCCATGCCGAGCGTGTAGATCGGTACGGCGGTGCGCATCAGGTAATGCAGCGGCAGGTTGGCGATCAGCCACATGCAGGTGAACGCCACCACGATGTTGAGCAGCTGGCTCAGCGGTTTGCCCCAGCTCGCGTTGTCCGCGCTGTACAGCACCAGCAGGCTGACCAGCATCAGCAGGCCGATGCCGAGCAGCAGCGGCCGGTCAAGGTGCGCGATGAAGCGCCGCCACAACTGGCGCCTAGTCATTTTCCTCGCCCTCCTTGTCGGAGGCGTCCGGCAGGGGCTGCGGTATCTTGCCGAGCAGGTAATAGTCCATCACCTTGCGCGCGATCGGCGCGGCCGTGCTGCCGCCGTGCCCGCCGTTCTCGGCCAGCACCGCCAGCGCGATCCTGGGCTGGTCGGCGGGAGCGAAGGCGATGAACCAGGCATGGTCGCGATGGCGTTCCTGCACCTGGCTCTCGATATATTTCTCGCCCTGCTTCATGCCGATCACCTGCGCCGTGCCGGTCTTGCCGGCGATGCGATAGGGCGCGCCCGCGGCGGCCTGTGCTGCCGTCCCGCCCGGCTGGTTGACCGCGACCATCGCCCGCCGGACCAGGTCGAGATGCGCAGGATTGATCTTGAGGTCGAGTTCCGGCTTGTTCTCGATCGAACGGCTTTCGTTGCTGCGCGAGCTGCGCACCTCCCTGACCAGGTGCGGCAGGTAAGCCACGCCATTGTTCGCCAGTGTCGCGGTGGCATGGGCCAGCTGCATCGGCGTCACCAGGTTGTAGCCCTGCCCGATGCCGACCGACACGGTGTCGCCGGCGTACCATTTTTCCTTGTAGCGTTTCATCTTCCATTCCTGCGAAGGCAACAGCCCGGACGTTTCGCCCTCCAGGTCGATGCCGGTCTTCTTGCCGAAGCCGAAGCGCGACAGGTAGTTGAAGATGTTGTCTATGCCCATCTCCGTTGCCAGGCCGTAATAGTAGGTATCGCAGGAGATGACGATGGACTTGAACATGTCCACGCTGCCGTGGCCGCCTTTCTTCCAGTCGCGGTACTGGTGGCTGCTGCCGGGCAGGTTGAAGTAACCCGGGTCGCTGATGGTGCGGCCGGGCGAGCGGGTGTTGTAGTTCAACCCGGCCAGCGCCATGAAGGGCTTGATCGTGGAACCCGGCGGGTACTGGCCGCGCAGCGCGCGATTGTTGAGCGGCACATCCGGAGAGTTGTTCAGTTCATCCCAGCTCTGCGGGTCGATGCCGTCGATGAACAGGCCGGGGTCGTAACCCGGCTTGCTGACGAAGGCCAGCACTTCGCCGTTGTTCGGGTCGATGGCCACCAGCGCACCGCGATAGTTGCCGTACGATTGCTCGGCGATCTCCTGCAGTTTCGCGTCGATGCTCAATACCAGCGTGTTGCCCGAGGACGGCGGGGTGCGCGACAGCATGCGCACCGCCCGCCCGCCGGAGTCCACCTCGACCTGTTCCACGCCGGTGGTGCCGTGCAGTTCGCTTTCGTAACTCTGTTCCAGCCCGACCTTGCCGATGTAATCGGAACCGCGATAGTTGGCCGCCAGGTCGTTCTCCTCGAGCTGCTCGACGTCGGTCTCGTTGATGCGCCCGATATAGCCGATCAGGTGGGCGGTCTTTTCGCCATACGGGTAATCACGGAACAGCCGCGCCTTGATCTCGACACCCGGGAAGCGATACTGCTGCGCGGCAAAGCGCGCGACCTCTTCGTCGCTGAGGCGGTTGCGTATCATCAGGGTCTCGAAATTGCGCCGCTCGGCGAGCAGTTTCCTGAACCGTTTCCGGTCCTTGGGCGTGATCGCGACCAGCGTGGACAGTTCGCTGATCGTGGCCTCCAGGTCATTGACCTTGCTAGGGGTGATCTCCAGCGTGTAGCCGGAATGGTTCTGCGCCAGCACCAACCCGTTGCGGTCGAGGATCAGGCCGCGGTTCGGAACGATGGGGACGATGGAGATGCGGTTGCTTTCCGCCAGCGTCTGGTAGTAGTCGTGGCGCACCGCCTGCAGGTAGAGGAAACGCGCCAGCAGAACCGCCATCAGCACCAGCACGAAACCGATGCTGATGGCCAGCCGCAGCCGGAAGTAGAATATCTCGCGCTGATGGTTCTTTAGTTCGACGTGCTTCTTCATTGGCGGTCGCGGTCCGTATGCGCCTGCCGCACCGCATGTAACATGATGCTGAGCGGCACCCACAGCAGGGTCGATGTCAGGCAGCCGAGAAAGTACGACCACACCACATAACCGTTCACCTGCCAATGGACCAGTGCGTACGCCGCGTAGGTCAGCGCCAGGATGCCGAACACCTGCGCGGTCTGCTGGCGCAGGTCGAACAACTGCAGGCGGTTATGCAGCGTCACGCCGCCGAAGGCGAGCAGGGTATAGGCCAGCGCATGCTGGCCGAACAGGCTGGCATCGGCCACATCGGCAAGGACGCCGACCGCCCAGGACAGCCCGATGCCGACACGCAGCGGCTTGTGCGTGCACCAGTACAGCATCACCACGGCCACGAAGTCCGGGCGCAGCATCAGCCAGACGCCTTCCCACGGCAATCCGTTCAGGAGCAGCGCCAGCAGCACGCTGGACAAGATCAGGGCGGTGCTGACCGGGCGCTGAATCTCGGAATTGGCGGGAGCAAGATAGGGCATTATTTTTTCTGCCGCGCTTTCGGGTCTTTTGCCGCCACGGCCTCTTCCGCCGGCCGCTCGGGCAGTCTGGGCGGGCCGGACAGGATCAGCAGGTGGCGGTGCTTGTCCACGCCGGCCACCGGCAGGCAGGTCACGCGCGCGAACGGGTAGGCGGGATCGCGCTCGATCCTTACCACCCTGGCGACCGGGATGCCCGGCGGGTAGATGCCGTCGATACCCGAGGTGACCAGCATGTCGCCGTCCTGGATGTCGGAGCTGACCGGCATGTAGCGCAGCGACAGCTGGCTGGTGTCCCCCGCGCCGAACATGATGGTGCGCAGCCCGTTGCGCAACACCTGCACCGGCACGGCATGGTCTTTCTCGGTGATCAGGGTGGCTTCCGAAAGCCAGGGGTAGACGCGGGTGATCTGGCCGACGATACCGGTATCGTCCATCACCACCTGCCCGACCTGCACGCCGGCATCCGCGCCCTTGTCGATGAGCACCTTGCGCTTGAACACGTCGCGCTCGGCATACACGATCTCGGCCGGGAGCGTGGCAAATTCGCCGCGTTCCCGCAGCGCCTGCAGATTGCGCAATTGCAGGTTCTCCTGCTGCAGAGCCTGCAACTGCGACAGCTGCGCGGCGTCGCGCTCATGCTGTTGATGCAGCGATCGGTTGTCTTCCATCAGGCGGTGCTGGGTGCTGAAGAAATCGCCTGTCCGCTGCCACAGCGCGCCCGGCAGGGTCGCCAGCCGCTGTATCGGCGAGACCAGCACGGACAGGGCGCTGCGTGTCGATTCCAGGTAGCGGTAGCGCGCGTCGATGAACAGCAGCAGCAATGAGAGCAACGCGAAGAATATCAGTCGCACCGCGGAGCTGGGGCCGCGATTGAAGAACCGGAAGGATTGCGTGCTGTCCATCTTCTGATGGTGGTTGGGGAGTGGAAAATGGTAGGTCGGTAGCGGGGTGGGGCGGGTTCTTGCGTTCGCCGTTTCCTACTGCCCATTTGCCGGAATCACTCCGTCGTAAAGATGTTCGATAACTTGTCCATGCTCTCGAGCGCGCGCCCCGAACCGCGCACCACACAGGTCAGCGGATCGTCGGCGATCAGCACCGGCAGGCCGGTCTCTTCCATCAGCAGGCGGTCCAGGTCGCGCAGCAGCGCGCCGCCGCCGGTCAGCACCATGCCCTTGTTGGCGATGTCCGCGCCGAGCTCCGGCGGGGTCTGCTCCAGCGCGGTCTTCACCGCGCTGACGATGCTGTTGAGCGGGTCGGTCAGCGCCTCGAGGATCTCGTTGCTGGAGATGGTGAAGCTGCGCGGCACGCCTTCCGCGAGGTTGCGCCCCTTCACTTCCATCTCGCGTACTTCGCTGCCCGGGAAAGCCGAGCCGATGGTCTTCTTGATCTCCTCGGCGGTGGTCTCGCCGATCAGCATGCCGTAATTGCGGCGGATGTAGTTGATGATCGCCTCGTCGAACTTGTCGCCGCCGACGCGCACCGATCCGGAATATACCGCGCCGCCCAGCGAGATCACACCGACTTCCGTGGTGCCGCCGCCGATGTCCACCACCATCGAGCCGGTCGCGTCCTCCACCGGCAGGCCCGCGCCGATCGCCGCGGCCATCGGCTCCTCGATCAGTTCCACGCGGCGCGCGCCCGCGCCGACCGCCGATTCGCGGATCGCGCGGCGTTCCACCTGCGTGGAGCCGCACGGCACGCAGATCACTATGCGCGGGCTGGGACTGAAGATGCCGGCCTTGTAGACCCGGCGGATGAATTGCTTGAGCATCTGCTCGGTGACGGTGAAGTCGGCGATCACGCCGTCCTTCATCGGGCGGATCGCGGTGATGTTGCCCGGCGTGCGCCCCAGCATCTGCTTGGCGGCCAGGCCGACCTGCTGGATCACCTTCTTGCCGTTCGGTCCGCCCTCCTGGCGGATCGCCACCACCGAGGGCTCGTCCAGCACGATGCCCTGCCCGCGCACCCAGATGAGCGTATTGGCGGTGCCGAGGTCAATCGCCAGATCGTTGGCGAAATAGCCGTTCAAAAATCCAAACATGTTCATTCCCGATAGTCAAAGAGGTGCGTCACCAAACCCCTTTATGATACCCTATTGGCCTTGTTTCAATAAAGTTTTTACCATGTCCCTGACCAATGCAGATGTACGGAAAGTCGCCAGTCTGGCGCGGCTGGCGATGGGCGAGGCGGAGATCGGAACCGCCCGCTCGCAACTGTCCGGTATTTTTTCCCTGATCGAGGAAATGCAGGCCGTCGATACCGCCGGCATCGAGCCGATGTCCCATGCACAGGACGTGTCGCAGCGGCTGCGCGAGGATGCCGTCACGGAGACCGACCAGCGCGAGCTGTTCCAGGCCATCGCCCCGCAAACCGAGGCGGGGCTGTATCTGGTTCCGCAGGTCATCGAATAATCCGCCATGCTTGATTCCACTTTGCGGCAACTCGGCGGCGTTCTGCGCGCCAGGAAGATCTCCAGCGTCGAACTGACGCAGCTCTATCTCGAGCGCATCGCCGGCCTCAATCCGCGACTCAACGCCTACATCACGGTCAACCCGGAGTTGTCGCTCGCGCAGGCCAAGGCTGCCGACCAGCAGATCGTGCAGGGCGAGGCATCCCCCCTGGCCGGCATCCCCATCGCGCAGAAGGACATCTTTTGCGCGAAAGGCTGGCTCACCACCTGCGGCTCGAAGATGCTGCACAACTTTGTCTCGCCCTACGACGCGCACGTCATCGAACAGTTCGATCGCGCCGGCGCGGTGAACCTCGGCAAGACCAACATGGACGAATTCGCGATGGGCTCGTCGAACGAGACCTCCCATTACGGCCCGGTGAGGAATCCGTGGGATGACGCGCGCGTACCCGGCGGCAGTTCGGGCGGTTCGGCGGCGGCCGTCGCGGCACGGCTGTGCGCCGCCGCCACCGGCACCGATACCGGCGGCTCCATCCGCCAGCCTGCCGCGCTGTGCGGGGTTTCCGGGCTGAAGCCGACCTATGGTGTGGTATCGCGCTACGGCATGATCGCCTTCGCCTCCAGCCTCGACCAGGCCGGACCGATGGCGCGCAGCGCGGAAGACCTGGCCTTGCTGCTGAACACCATGGCGGGCTTCGACGCGCGCGATTCGACCAGCCTGCAACGCGAGAAGGAAGACTACGCGCGCGACCTGGACCAACCTCTGGCCGGCCTGCGCATCGGCCTGCCGAAGGAATTCTTCGCGGCGGGCATGGGCAGCGATGTGGCCAAAGCGGTCGAGGCCGCCATCGCCGAATACCGGAAACTCGGCGCGACGATTGTGGAGGTCAGCCTGCCGAATTCCAGGCTGTCCGTGCCGGTGTATTACGTGCTCGCGCCGGCGGAAGCGTCGAGCAACCTGTCGCGCTTCGACGGGGTGCGCTACGGCTACCGCGCTCCGGAATACGGCGACCTGACCGACATGTACGAAAGATCCCGCGCACAGGGCTTCGGCGCGGAAGTGAAACGCCGCATCATGATCGGCACCTATGTGCTCTCCCACGGCTACTACGATGCCTACTACCTGCAGGCGCAGAAGATCCGCCGCCTCATCGCGCAGGACTTCGCCGAGGCGTTCGAACAGTGCGACGTCATCATGGGACCGACCGCGCCTTCGACCGCATTCAAGCTGGGCGAGAAGGGCGACGACCCGGTGCAGATGTACCTGTCCGACATCTACACCATCGCGGTGAATCTCGCCGGCCTGCCCGGCATGTCCATCCCCTGCGGTTTCGGTGCGAACGACATGCCGGTCGGCTTGCAGATCATCGGCAACTATTTCGGCGAGGCGCGCATGCTCAATGCCGCGCACCAATATCAACTGGCGACCGACTGGCACAGTCGCGCGCCGCAGGGGCTGCAAGGGCCATAAGGGAACGACCATGACCTGGGAAATCGTCATCGGGCTGGAAGTACATGCGCAGCTCTCGACCAGCAGCAAGATCTTTTGCGGTGCCTCGACCGCATTCGGTGCGGAGCCGAACACGCAGGCCGACGCGGTGAGCCTCGCGCTGCCCGGTGTGCTGCCGGTGTTGAACAAGGGCGCGGTGGAGCGCGCGATCAGATTCGGCCTCGCCACCGGCGCGCACATCGCGCCGCACTCTGTGTTCGCGCGCAAGAATTATTTCTACCCCGATCTGCCCAAGGGTTACCAGATCAGTCAGTTCGACCTGCCGGTGGTGGGCAACGGCCAGCTCGTGATCCAGGTGCCCGCGCAGGGGAACAGTCCCGCCTACGAGAAGACCGTGCGCATCACGCGCGCGCATCTCGAGGAGGACGCGGGCAAGTCGCTGCACGAGGACTTCCACGGCATGACCGGCATCGACCTGAACCGCGCGGGCACGCCACTGCTGGAGATCGTCTCCGAGCCGGACATGCGCTCCGCCGCCGAGGCGGTGGCCTATGCCAAGACGCTGCACTCACTGGTGCGCTGGATCGGCATCTGCGACGGCAACATGCAGGAGGGCTCGTTCCGCTGTGACGCGAACGTGTCGGTGCACAAGGCCGGCACGCCGCTCGGCACGCGCCGCGAGATCAAGAACCTCAACTCGTTCCGCTTCCTCGAACAGGCGATCAACTACGAAGCATGCTGGCAGATCGATCAACTTGAAGGCGGCGGGACGATCCATCAGGCCACCGTGCTGTTCGATCCGGACAAGGGCGAGACGCGCATGATGCGCACCAAGGAGGAGGCGCACGACTACCGCTATTTTCCCGACCCCGATCTGTTGCCGCTCGACATCGGCGAGGAGTGGAAGGAACGGGTGCGCGCCATGCTGCCGGAACTGCCACAGGCCAAGCAGGCGCGCTATGTGAACGGGCTAGGCCTTTCCGCCTATGACGCCAGCCTGCTCACCGCCTCGCGCGAGATGGCGGATTTCTTCGAGACCGCATTGGCCGCCGTGCCCACGGATGCCAAGCTGTGCGTCAACTGGATCATGGGTGAAGTCAGCGCGCAACTGAACCGCGACGGGCTGGAGATGGCGCAATGCCCGATCTCCGCGCAACAGCTTGGCGGCATGCTGCGGCGCATCGCCGATAACACCATCTCCAATTCCGGCGCGAAGGAAGTGTTCCGCATCATGTGGGCGGAGGGCGGCGAGGCAGATGCGATCATCGAAGCGAAGGGGCTGAAGCAGGTCTCCGACAGCGGCGCGATCGAAGCTTTGGTGGACGAGATCATCGCCGCCAACGCCGACAAGGTGGCGGAGTACCGCAGCGGCAAGGACAAACTGTTCGGTTTCTTCGTCGGCCTCGCGATGAAGGCCAGCAAGGGCAAGGCCAACCCGGCGCAGCTCAATGACATCCTCAGGAAGAAACTGGCTGGCTAGGACCTGCGCCAGAATCACTGCGCCCGTCACATTCCAGAGCAGCTTCTGATCATTCCGTCTTGCGTGGTTTGTGCGGCGCTCTGGCGAGCAGCCGGTCATACAGCCAGTTCGGCAAACGCTCCAGCATCCATCCCGTAACAGACATCTGCCATGGCACGACGGCGAACGACTTGCCGCGCTCGATGATGCGCGCCATGCGGCGTGCGGCATCATCGGCTTCCAGAATGAAAGGCATCGGGTAGGGATTGATGTCGGTCATCGGGGTCTTGATGTAGCCCGGGCAGAGCGTGACGACCTTCACGCCGCTGCCGTGCATCTCGACGCGCAGGCTTTCCAGATACGAGATCGCGGCGGCCTTGGAGGCGGAGTAGGCTCCCGCCCCCGGCAGGCCGCGGAAGCCCGCCACGCTGGCGATGCCGGCCAGCGTGCCGTGCCGCGCCGCGCGCATCGGGGCGATGAAAGGCTGGAAGGTCTTCACCATGCCGAGCACGTTGGTGTCCATGATGTCCTGGAACACCGCCTCGTCTTCAACGTATTCGGTAAGCGTGCCGGCGCTCACGCCGGCATTGGCGATGACGATGTCCGGCACGCCGATGCGCGACATAAGATCGCCCGCCGCCTGCTGGACGGCAGGCGCATCGCGCACGTCCAGCACGTAGCCAAGGACTCGATCGGGGAATTCTGCGGCAAGGGTTCGCAGCGGTTCGCCGCGACGGGCGAAAGCGGCGACGGTGGCGCCGCGTTCAAGGTAGTGGCGCGCGAGGGCCAGGCCCAGGCCGCCCGATGCGCCGGTGACGGCTACCTTCAGGGGCATGCGTCTACCTTGGTCGCCATCCGGGAGATATGCCTTCGGCCTATTTTGCCTTGGGGGATGGTTTGTTTCGTGCCGGATGGTTCTTGCGCGCCATCGCGATCACTTCGTCCAGCACGCGGATGGTGTCTGCCGGCTGCAATCCTGTGATGAGATATTTTCCGTCCACCACCAGGGTCGGGGTGCCGGTGATGCCGTAGCTGCGGAGCATTTGCTTGGCGCGCACGATCTTGCTCTGCATCGAGAACGAGTTGTAGGCCGCCGAGAACTTTGCGCGATCCACACCGCGCGGCGCAAGGAAGTCGAGTATCTTCGCCTCGTCGCCCAGCACCTCGTTATCCACGTTCCATGCCTTGTACAGCGCATCGTGCAACTGGTGCCGCTGTCCCAGCGACTCGAGCGCATAGAAGGTGCGCGCCATCGGTTCCCAGGAATCACGGAAGACGGTCGGCACATAAACCAGCTCGACATCCTTGGGCATGGTCTTTTCCCACGCGCTCAACGGCGGATGCAGGTGGAAACAATGCGAACAGCCGTAGAAGAAGAACTCCAGTACTTCGACCTTCCCGGCGCTGACCGGCTGGGGCGGGTTCAATAGTTTGTAATCTCTGCCCGGTTCCACCCCGCCGAACGCCGTGCCACATGCCAGCAGGAGTGCCGCAACGATCAGTTTCTTAATCATGTTTCCCACTTTTCGCTCCTTGAGACCGTGATGGTGAATGCGCCTATTGCGCACGCATTGGAGTGGCATCCACCCCGTTTTGTTTCAGCAAACTGCGCGCCTGGTTCATCTCGTCGGCATTCTTGTAGGGGCCAAGGCGCACGCGATGCCACACGCCCTTGTCGGGAATGGTCGCGGTCTGGGTGCTGGCCTCGATGCCCAGCAGCGCTAGTTTGGCCTTGAGCTTCTCGGCATCGTCCGCATTGGAAAAGGATCCTGCCTGCAGGAAATAGGGTTCGGCGGCACTGCCCGGTTTGGTGTCCGCGGGCTGGGGTTTGGCCGGTTGCGGCTTGTCGGCAGGTTTGGCCGGCGCTGCCACAACCGCATCCTGCTTGTCCGTCAGCACCTTGTAGAACTCGAAACGCGGTTTGCCGTCGGCAGTCACGGCGGATGCCGCCGCCGGCGCGTCCGCCGCGGTGGTTCCGGGCGCCGCCGGCCTGACGGCCTCGGGAACCCTGGTGGTCACCGGCTCTTTCTGCACGAACGGGCTGGGCGATTTCATGATGTACCAGGCCAGCCCGGCTGCCATGCAGACGCCGATCACCATGCCGACAAGGATGCCTGTCAATAACGGGTTACCGCCCTTGCGCGGCGCGGCGGACTTGTTGCCTGTGTTTCTGCTCATTTGCCTTCCCTTCACATTTTTTCCGGCGCGCTCACGCCGAGCAGCGCCAGGCCGTTCTTCAACACCTGCGCCACCGCCGCGATCAACGCCAGCCGCGCGCACCTGACCGCCTCGTCCTCGACCAGGAAACGCGAGGCATTATAGTAGCTGTGGAAATCGGCGGCCAACTCCTTCAGGTAGAAGGCGACCAGATGCGGGGCCAGGTCATGCGCGGCGCTTTCGATCGTCTGCGGGTAGTCGATCAGCCTTTGCAGCAGGGCCATCTCGTAGTCGCTGTTCAGCGATCCCGCCTCCGCATCGGACAGGGCCGCGCGCTCGCCGCCCCATTGCGCCAGCACGCTGTGCACGCGCGCATGCGCATATTGCACGTAATACACCGGGTTCTCGTTGCTCTGCGACTTGGCCAGGTCCAGGTCGAAATCCAGGTGCTGGTCGCTCTTGCGCAGCACATAGAAGAAGCGCGTGGCGTCGTTGCCCACCTCGTTGCGCAACTCGCGCAGGGTGACGAATTCGCCGCTGCGCGTGGACATCGCCGCCTTCTGCCCGTTGCGGTACAGCACCGCGAACTGTACCAGCGCGATGGTCAGCCTGCTGCTATCCAGTCCCAGCGCGCCGAGCGCGCCGTTGACGCGCGGGATGTAGCCGTGGTGATCCGCGCCCCACACGTTGATGACGCGGTCGAAGCCGCGCTCGAACTTGTTCAGGTGGTAGGCGATGTCGGAGGCGAAGTAGGTGTACAGGCCGTTGTCGCGCTGCACCACGCGGTCCTTCTCGTCGCCGAACGCGGTGGAACGGAACCACCACGCACCGTCCTGCTGGTACAGATGGTCGTTGGCCCTGAGCGTCTCCACGACACGGGCCACCAGCCCGTTGTCGAACAGTGACTGCTCGGAGAACCACTCGTCGAAATGCACGCCGAACTCGGCTAGGTCGTTGCGGCAATCGCCCAGTTGCTCGGTCAGCGCATGGTTGTGGATGTAGGCGTAATCCTCGCCCAGCAGGCGCTTGGCGTTGGCGATCAGCGCGTCCAGGTGCGCGTCGGCCTCCTCTGCGGCGGACGGGGCGCCGTGCACCACTTCGGCGACCGCGCGCACATAGCGCGCGCCGTGCGCCACGTCGATCTGCCGTGCCATGTCGCGCACATAGCCGCCCTGGTAGGCGTTCGCCGGGAACGCCAGTTGCGCGCCGTGCAATTCCAGATAGCGCAGCCAGGTGGACAGCGCGAGGATGTCCATCTGCCGGCCGGCATCGTTCACATAGTATTCGCGCGTCACCGCATAGCCCGCCGCCTCCAGCACATTCGCCAGGCTCGCGCCGTACGCCGCACCGCGGCCGTGCCCGACATGCAGCGGGCCGGTCGGGTTGGCCGAGACGAACTCCACCTGCGCCCTGCGTCCCGCACCCAGTATGCCGCGGCCATAGCCGTCGGCCGCACGCAGCACCGCCCCGACCACCGCCTGCTTGGCGGCGGTGGTGATGAACACGTTGATGAAACCGGCGCCCGCGATCTCCACTTTCTCCACCACTGCGGAGGCGGGCAATGCCGCGATCAGCGCCTGCGCGATGTCGCGCGGGGATCTGCGCAACGGTTTGGCCAGCTGCATCGCCAGGTTGCAGGCGTAATCGCCATGCGATGCCTGCCTGGAGCGCTCGACAGACAGCCCGGCAAAAGGGGCCGCCTGCCCGTCAAGGACTTTGTCCAGGGCCTGCATGAACAATTCGTGCAAGTGTGATCGGAAATTCAGGGTGGCAGACATTACGCGACGCTTTCAGGAAAGGTGCGGATTATAGCACTCCGGAGTTCCGCGGGAGTCCGCGGGCCGTGGTCGCGCGGGCGGTCCGGTCAATGGAAGAACTCGCCGGCCATCTCGTACAGGCTGATGACGATCTCGAACAGGATCAGCCCGATCACATACCATTCCAGCTTGTGCAGTTGCTTGTTGTCCCACACGTCGGCGAGCGTCTGCGCGGTATCCGAGATCAGGCCCAGCTTGCGATCCAGGGCCGATTGGCGCTCTATCAGTTCGAACTCGTCTTCCAGGCTGGCATACAGCCCTTCCAGATGCGGGAAATCCCACAGCGTCTCCGGCTTGTCGCCGATCTCGGCGCGCCCCACCATGCGGTGCTCGATCAGCAGCATGTGGCCGATCTTGGACAGCAGCTTCCTGGAACCGGCGCTCACCCTGCCGTGCGTGGCCAGCTCCTGCGCCAGCGGCTCGATCTTGTCGAACTCCCCGGCCACTTTCTTCTCGTAGAGCGACAGCACCAGGTTCTTGCTCAGGGCATCGGCGATGACCTGCAATTTCTCCAGCGAGATGTGGTCCAGCGAGATCGCGCCGCTCTGCACGCCGATGCTGTTCCTGCCGCAGTGGATCTCCATCTCCTCGATCTCGGGCGCCGGGTAGGGATTGGTCAGCAGCGGCCTGAGCGACTCGATGAACCGTACTTCATCCGGCGTCTTCACCCCGAACAGCACCACCACCCCGTAGCGGAACAACACCGCGATGCCGCCGTCGGCATCCACTTCCAGCGTCAACGGCGTGGTGGCGAGACAGTCGCCGATCTTGAACAGCTTCAGATCCAGCCGGTCGCCAAGCAACAGCGCGCGCGCTTTCAGATCCTGCCGGTTCTTCAGCATCAGTTCCGCGGGCATGTCGGGAGAGTCGGTCGTGTTCATATGGGTTCAAGGCCTGTCCATCCGGGCGCGATAGCGCAGCCTATCGCGCCTGATGTCCAGCGTCAAACATCCGAAAATCACAGCGCTTCTGCTACAGTCGCGCCATGAGCAGACTGACCCTGGACCGCATCCTGCAATCGCAGGGCTTTGGCACCCGCAAGTGGTGTGCCGAATTGATCGCCGGCGGAGAAGTGAGCATCGCCGGCAAAGTCATTCGGGACAGCCGCATCGCCATCGAGACCGCCGACCTTGAATTCGTCGTCTATGATGAGCCGTGGACCTACCGCGCGCATGTCTATATCGCGTTGCACAAGCCGGCCGATTTCGAATGCTCGCGCAAGGCCAGCCACCACCCCGGCGTGCTGACCATCCTGCCGGAACAATTCACCCGCCGCGACGTGCAGCCGGTCGGCCGTCTCGATCACGACACCACCGGCCTGCTGCTGATGTCGGATGACGGGCCGTTCATCCACAAACAGTCCTCGCCCAGGCATCACGTGCCCAAGGTCTATGTCGCCACCACGCATGACCCGGTCACGCCGGGACTGGTCGCGCGGCTGCTGGCCGGGGTGAAGCTGCACGACGAGCCGGCGCCGCTGGCGGCGGTGAGCTGCCGCATGGTTGCGCCACACCAGATCGAGATCGTGCTGGAGCAGGGCAAATACCATCAGGTCAAGCGCATGCTGGCCGCCGCCGATAACCACTGTGTCGCGCTGCGCCGTTCGCAGATCGGCCAGTTGAAGCTCGATGATCTGGGGCTGGCCGAGGGCGAATGGTGTTATCTCGATGCGGCACAGTTGGCCCTGCTGAAGCCAGGCTGATCCACCAGAAATGCCGGTGTGATCCCGGTTCGTGTAACGAACATGGATGATTTCGCAGGGTGCGTGGCGCGCACCCTGCGTTATTCCTGTTTTAACAAGATGAGCGACAGCCACCCGGAGTAAAATCCGCCTTCATTCACAAAACCGATCTCAAATGTCGATCCAGTGGTTCCCCGGTCACATGACCTCGGCGCGCAAGAAGGCCGCCGAGACGATGGAATTCATCGACGTCGTCATCGAAGTGCTGGATGCGCGCGCGCCGGAAGCGAGCTGCAACCCGATGATCCGGGAGCTGCGCGAGCACCGCCAGCGTCCCTGCCTGAAGATCCTCAACAAGGCGGACCTCGCCGACCCCGCCGTCACGCAAGCCTGGCTGGACTTCTACAACAAACAAAAAGACGTCAAAGCCGTGGCATTGAGCTGCAAAAGCGCCAGCGATGCCGTCAAGGTGCCCAGGCTGTGCCAGCCGCTCGCGCCGCACCGCAACAGCACCCTCAAGCCGCTGCGCATGATGATCATGGGCATCCCCAACGTCGGCAAATCGACGCTGATGAACATGCTGCTCAAACGCCGCGTCGCCAATGTCGGCGATGAGCCCGCCGTGACCAAATCGCAGCAGTGCCACAGCCTGAACGAGCGCATGACCCTCACCGACTCGCCCGGCCTGATGTGGCCGAAGATCGAACATCACAGCGACGGACTGATGCTCGCCGCCATCCACGCCATCGGCCGTAACGCCGTCATCGAGGAAGAGATCGCCGAACATCTCGCCGATACCCTGCTGGCGCGCTACCCCGCGCAACTCGCCGAGCGATTCGATCTGGCTGTGGCAGGGCTGGACGGCATCGGCGTGATCGAAGCCGTCGCCAAAAAGCGCGGCTGCCTGCTGAAGGGCAAAGGCGGCGCACCGGACCTGGAGAAAGCGGCGATGATCCTGCTGACGGAATACCGCGCCGGCAAGCTGGGACGCATCAGCCTCGAGACTCCCGGGTCGCGCGAGGCGATGCTCGGGCAGGCGCTGAATATCCCTGATTGATGCTGCCCCGATGAGAACTCCCAAAAGACTTGAACCGCTTGTTGAAGACGGCATTGTGGACAAGGTCACACGCCAGCTCATGAGCGGAAAGGAGGCGACCGTCTATGTCGTCCAGTGCGGCGACGAGATCCGTTGCGCAAAGGTTTACAAGGAAGCCAACCAGCGCGGTTTCCATCAGGCGGTCCACTATACCGAAGGCCGCAAGGTGAAGAACAGCCGCCAGGCTCGCGCGATGGAAAAAGGCTCGCGCTACGGGCGCAAGGAGCAGGAATCGGCCTGGCAACGCGCCGAGGTCGATGCCTTGTACAGACTCGCCGCCGCGGGTGTACGCGTGCCGCGCCCCTATGGCTTTTACGAGGGTGTGCTGCTGATGGAGCTGGTATCGGACGAAAATGGCGCGCCTGCCCCCAGGCTCAATGACCTGGAACTTGCGGAAGAACAGGCACGGGAATTTCACGCCATGCTGATCAGGCAAGTCGTGCTGATGCTGTGCGCGGGTATCGTCCACGGCGACCTGTCAGAGTTCAACATCCTCGTCGACAGCCAGGGGCCGGTCATCATCGATTTACCGCAAGCGGTGGATGCCGCCGCAAACAACAATGCCAGCCGCATGCTGGAGCGGGACGTCGAGAATCTGGCCAATTACTTCGGCCGATTTTCCCCGGAACTGCAAGCCACCCAGTACGGCAAGGAAATATGGGCGCTCTACCAGCGCGGCGAACTGCTTCCTGATACACCCTTGACTGGCCGCTTCAGGCACAGCGAAAAGCAGGCTGACGTGCGCTCCGTCATGCGTGAGATAACCTCCGCCCGCGAC
This sequence comes from Gallionella sp., assembly GCA_044230015.1. Lineage (GTDB taxonomy): Bacteria > Pseudomonadota > Gammaproteobacteria > Burkholderiales > Gallionellaceae > Gallionella. The sequence continues at coordinate 27,201 of JBGARW010000012.1, forward strand.
GATCATGCAGCCAAGCTGCGCTACCAGCAGCTCAAGAGAGAAGAAGGCCGATAGCGGAATGACCGACAGTTCTACCGGCTATCTCGGTAGAATGCGCGCCTGTCAGATACCCAGCCGGAACGCACCATGGCCATCAAGGCAACCGTATTCAAAGCCGCCCTCCAGATCGCCGACATGGACCGGCACTATTACGCCGACCACGCGCTGACGCTGGCGCGGCATCCGTCGGAGACCGACGAGCGCATGATGGTGCGCCTGCTCGCCTTCGCGCTGTATGCCGGCGAAGCGCTGGCCTTCGGCAAGGGCATCAGCAGCGACGATGAGCCCGACCTGTGGCAAAAAGACCTCACCGGCGCGATCGAACTCTGGATAGCGGTCGGCCTGCCCGACGAGCGCGCCATCCGCAAGGCCTGCGGGCGCGCCGCGCGAGTCGTGGTCGTCAGCTACGGTCGTGCGGCGCCCATCTGGTGGAACGAGAACCGCGACAGGCTGCAGCGCCTGGACAACCTCACCGTGCTCAACCTGGCCGGCGAAACCACGCAGGCACTCGCCGCGCTGGCCAGCCGCACCATGCGACTGCAATGTACCCTGCAGGAAGGCCACATCATGGTGACCAGCGAGGCCGGCATGATCGAGATCGAGCCGCAGGTGTGGCAGGCAGCGCCCGACAGATGACCGCAGAACCATCTCCCTGCCCGTGCGGCACAACGGACTACGCCGCCTGTTGCGGCCGTTACCACGACGGCACGCCCGCGCCGGATGCCGCCGCCTTGATGCGCTCGCGCTACAGCGCCTATGTGCTCGGGCTGGAGGCCTACCTGCTCGCCACCTGGCACCCAGACACCCGCCCCGCCGCACTCGACCTCACGGCGGACGACGCGAAGTGGCTGGGCCTGGAAGTGAAGAGGCACACCGCGGGATCGGCGGAGCGCGCCACGGTGGAATTCATCGCGCGCTACAAGGTCGGCGGACGGGCATACCGGCTGCACGAGGTCAGCCGTTTCGTGCGAGAGGAGGGGCGGTGGTTCTATGTGGACGGGGAATTCCCGGACCGGCCGGCGTCCCGCGTGAACCACGAGAACCGAGCTGTGGCCGGGGGCTTTGGCGAGGTTGACAAACCATGTGTGCAGCCGTCTAATGACCGAGGCAGTACCGTCAACTTGACTTAATGAGAGGAGAACGAAAATGGATCAGAATCGCCGTACTTTCGCAATGCAAGTGGCTGGTTTAGCAGCAGCGACTGCCGCCGGCATAGGAGCGGCAGAAGCCGCAGAGGCCCGCCGTGAAGTGCGCATGTCCCCCGGCGGGTGGACCCTTGAGACCAGCACGAAGAACCGCTGCGGCACCTGCCGGTTCTGGGGCGGCATGAGGAAGATCACCGATGACAAGAAGCAGGTGGTCGCGGTGAGCCTCGGCTGGTGCAACAACCCGGCAAGCCCCATGTATCGGGCCATGACCCCGCCAGACCATGAGATGCCCAAGGAAGTCTGGGTGAAGTGGGAAGCGCTCGCCTGATGGCGGGTCGATCGAAGGGGCTGCGGCGGTGCGGTCATTCCGCCCTGCCGTAGCCCTGTCCCCGGTCGCTGCGGGATCGGCCATCCTCGCGGCACGGCATCGGGGCAAACTCCGCTAGTCCGCCGGTCCCGTGACAAGCCTGATCGTCACTCGCGCATCGGCCTTGTCGATATCCAGTTGCACATCGCAATACTCGTTGATCTCGCTGGCAGTGGTCGGGTCGTCCGCGCAGCTGCATCCGCCGATCACGCTCCGGTAAAAGATACCCGCCTTCACGCGGATCACGCCTTCCGTGTCTGCAACGCTGTTGATGGTCACCGTGATCGGCCCGTCCGCCACGTAATTGCCGGTTGACAACCCCTGCTGCAGGGGCAGCTGGTCGGCGCCCAGCCGCTCGACCTCCCGCTTGAGGGCGGCCTCGAAGCCGGGCGTCCCCCACGCACGCAGAGCCTCGTCGAGTCGTATCATGAGACCGTGATCCGTTCCGGCTCGTTGCCTGTCATGCGGCGACCGTTCAGACGCAGCCGGTCGGTTTGGGCATCCCGCCGTATTTGGTGATCGGCTTCATCGGGCCGGTCATCCACAACTCGAAGATATCCTTCTGGTCCTCACCGAGGTATTTGGCGAACTTGCGGATCGGCGGCACCGAGGCGAACTCCTCATAGTATTCGCGCGCCTTCATGATCTGCTCCCACTTCCTGTCGTTCAGATCATAGCCGTCCGCCTCGGCCATCAGGCGGCCGACCTCCGGTGTCCACTCGCTCATGTCGACGAGATAGCCGTCACCGTCACGCGCCGGGGTCTGCATGGTCAGCTCCTTGCAATAAAGGGGGATGCCGGTCATTCAATCCTGCCCGGGCACCAGGGTCAATGACTCCAAAGGGGGGTGCGGCATGCCGGGCGTTCGCCAGCGCCTGCAGCAGCGCCTTGAGCAGGGTCCAGCAGCGGTCCACCGACGCGATCTCAACCCGCTCGCCGGGCGCGTGAGCGCCGCGGATGTCGGGGCCGAAGGAGATCATGTCCAGGTGCGGGTGGCTGGCGGCGAGCAGGCCGCATTCCAGCCCGGCGTGGATCACCTGCAGGCTGGCGGGCTGGCCGAACTGCGCGGCGTACACCTGCTGGCACAGCGCGAGCAGGCCGGATGACGGGTTCGGCGTCCAGCCGGGATACGCGCCGTCCTTCCATGCCTGCAGGCCGTAACTGGCCGCGCGGGAGACCAGCTTGTCGGCCAGCGCATCCGCACGCCCCCCGTCCAGCGAGCGCACCTTGAACGTGGCGCGGAACGCGCCCTGCTCCAGCGCGAGCACGCCGAGGTTGCTGGAAGTGTCGGTCACGCCGGGGAACGCCTCGCTGACGAGCGAGACACCGTTCGCCGCGACGTCGAGGAAGGCGAGCAGGCGTTCCTGGTCCGCGCGCGATACGGTCCTGCCCGGCGGCGTGTCGTGATGCTCGCACACGAACGACACGCCGGCGTCCGCCCCGGCGAATCGTGCCTGCCATGCCTGGTTGCGGTGGCGCACCCATCCATCGATATCCGCCGCCATGTCCGCAGGCAGCGCGCAGGTGGCGAACGCCTCGCGCGGGATCGCGTTGCGCGCCGTGCCGCCCTGCATCCCGATCAGGCGCACATCGGTGTGTGCGGACAGGTCGCGCAGCGCCTCTGCCAGCAGCTTGATCGCATTGCCGCGCCCGAGATGGATGTCGATGCCGGAGTGGCCGCCGCGCAGCCCGGACACCCCGAAGCGCAGCAGCGCGTAGTCCGGCGGCGCCGTTCCCTGCGTGCAATCGCCGCGCGCCTCTACGTCCACGCCGCCCGCGCAGCCCAGATAGAGATGCCCCCACTCCTCGGTGTCGAGGTTGATCAGCGCCCTGCCACGCAGCGTGCCGGGCGCCAGCCCGCGCGCACCGTCCATGCCGGATTCCTCGTTGACGGTGAGCAGCACCTCCAGCGGCGGATGCGCCAGGCCCGGCTCTTCCAGCGCCGCCAGCGCGAGCGCCACGCCGATGCCGTTGTCCGCGCCCAGCGTCGTGTCCTCCGCCACCACCCAACCGTCGCGCACCACCGCGTCGATCGGATCGCGCCCGAAGTCGTGCATCGTCCCGGAATTGGCCTGGCACACCATGTCGAGGTGGCCCTGCAGGATCACCCCGGGCAACGCCTCGCAGCCCGGGCTGGCCGGCTTGCCCAGAATCAGGTTGCCCGCGGGATCGACGACGGCGGTGATGCCGCGCGCCCGCGCCCAGCCGGTCAGATGCTCGCGCAGCGCGGCCTCGTGCAGCGAGGAACGCGGGATCGCGCACAGCGTGGCGAAGTGGGACCATACGGAGGAGGGCTGGAGACCCTGCAAGGCAAGAAGGTCGCCCGCCAGCGCCGAGGCGCGCTTGGGCGCAGCGTCAAAATCGGGCGGCGTTGCGTCTGGCGTGACACGGTGTGTTCTCATCGGTGCGTCCCGCGGGGTTTCCGGCGATCGTTAACGGAACAGCCCGTCGAGCGGGTCCTTGCCCGCGGGGGTGCCGCCCGGGGCGCGCTTCGCGGCGAACTCCTCCTCGATGTTGTCGCGATAGAAGCTCCAGGCCGAGCCCGAGGTGCTCAGGCGGCGCCAGGTATCCTCGCCGACCCCGCCATACTGCAGCGTGCTGCCGTCGTCGAGCTGCACTTGCAGCAGCCGGGCGCGCGCATCGTAGCCGATGGCGCGCAACCTGCCCGAATTGACCTTCTTCATTTCCATCGCGACATCCCGTAACTGTTTGGAATCTATTGTAGCCTCACACGGATCCCCGGTCCGGCCTGAGGCGTCTGCGGGCTTATGGCGCGGCCGTCCCCGCCAGGAGCCGCTCCAGGCACCAGGCCGCCGCGGCGAACCCCATGGGCGCGGTGACTGTCACCGCCGAGCCGTAGCCCGCGCAGCTCAGGTTGCCGGTGCTGCAGGTGCCGCTCTTTCTGGACGCTTCTTCCAGATACACGCAGGACACACCGAACTTGCCGTTCTTGCGCGGCAGGATGGCGAATTCCCTGCGCAGCATGTTGCGGATGCGCGACAGCAGGGCGTCATGGGTCACCAGCCCGAGGTCGGCCTGTCTGAGATTGAGCGGGTTGCTCTTGCCGCCCGCCGCCCCGCACACCACCAGCGGGATCTTGCAGGAGCGGGCATGCGCGATCAGCGCCGCCTTGACCTTCGCCTCGTCGCAGGCGTCGATGACGGCGTCGTATGCGCCTTGCGGGATCAGGTCGCGGAGGTTCTCCACGGTGAGGAAGTCGTCCACGGCGGTCACCCTGCAGGCCGGATTGATGTCGCGGATGCGCGCCTCCAGCACCGCTGTCTTTGCCGCGCCGAGGGTGCTGCCCAGCGCCTGGATCTGCCGGTTCATGTTGGAGGCCGCGACATGGTCGAAGTCGACCAGCGTGATCTGCCCGACCCCGCTGCGCGCCAGCGCCTCGACCGCCCACGAGCCGACGCCGCCCACGCCCACCACCGCCACGCGGCTGCGGTGCAGCGCCAGGCGGGCGCCTTTCCCGTAGAGGCGTTCCACCCCGCCGAAGCGGCGCTCGTGGTCGCCATCGAGATGGGAGAGCGGCATGGCTATCTCGCCTTGAGTCCGGGGAGCACGGCCATCGCATTCTCCGTGGTGACGCGCGCGATCTCTTCCGGCGGCACACCGCGCAACTCCGCCAGCGTCCGCGCGATGCGCGGCAGGTATTCCGGCTTGTTCGGTTCGCCGGCCTGCAGGAATGCCGGCGGGATGTCCGGCGCATCGGTTTCCAGCACGATGCTCTCCGGCGGCAGGGCCGCGGCAAGCCCGCGCAGCCGCGTCGCGCGCGGATGCGTCATCGCGCCGCCGAAGCCGAGCTTGAAGCCGAGCCGGATGAATTCGTCCGCCTGCTGGCGGCTGCCGCTGAAGGCGTGGGCGATGCCTGTCCTGAACCCGGTCGAAGGGCCGCCGCCATAGAATCGCCGCAGCAGTTTCAGGATGTCGTCCTGCGCGCGGCGGATATGCAGCAGCACCGGCAGATCGAATTCGCGCGCCAGCTTCAGTTGCTCCGTGAAGAAATATTCCTGGCGCGCGCGGTCGCGGGGTTCGATGAAAAGATCCAGGCCGATCTCGCCGACCGCGACCGTGGCGGGCTGCGCCAGATAGCCGCGCAGCGCATCGAGGTCTTCCGGCTGCGCGTCGTCCGCGTACATCGGGTGGATGCCATAGGCCGGCGCACAAACGGGGAGCCGCCCACACAGCTGGTGCACCGCCGCGAAGTTGGCGCGCGCGACGGACGGCACGATGATGCGCCCAACCCCGGCGGCCTGCGCTGCCTGTGCCAGCGCGGCCTGGCTGTCGCCGAATTCGGCGGCATCGAGATGGCAATGAGTATCTACAAACATCAGTTGTGTGGCCTGTCCCCGATCGTTCCGTGGTGGCTTCCCGGAAGCCATTGCGATGCCGGCCACGTCAGTCCGGCAGCCTTTCCGGCTTGCACACGTATTTTTCCTTGCTGACCTTCTTGCCGCACTTGGCGCAGACGAACTTCGGGTCGGCCTGCTTCCTGGCACGTTTCTCCGCATCTTTTGTCCTGCACATGGTCTTCGACATGGAACCCTCCCTGTCAGGAACGTGTGTCCCTTTGCGATGCTGATACCTTTAATTCGCGGTTAAAAACAGTTCGATTCTGAATTTTTGGTTTTACATGAAACCTAGCCAGACCGGCTGGCCTGCGCCGCCACATGCCCCGCCAGCGAGCTGACGAATGTTTTCAGACTGGTCATGTCTGACAAATCCGAAAACTTTCCGGTGGTAATCGCTCCCCGAGGCGAAGCAATAACGGCTGCCGAGGAATACAACTGCTCCTGCATCAGCCGCTGGCAAAGCACGTCGTAGCGCTTCAGATAGGAAGCATTCTGGAAATTAGTAGAAACGGGGAAATGGGGTGATTTGTCTCTGACCGGCAAACGTGACTTCGGCGCATCCTCGACGAGCATCAACCAGCCCGCAAAAGGGCGAGGCTGCTTTCCGAAAGCGCCTTCGCGGTAAGCAGTCCAGAAATCATGTGCAGTACCGATAGATTCTTCCGCACGATTGTTGAAGTTGTTGCCGAAGGAAGGGCCGACATGGCTTTTCAACTCGATTGCGGCAATCAGCTCACCTTGGTGAATCACCAGCAAGTCCCAAAGTTTAGTCGGGCGGAAATAGCCGGGCAGCGTCAACACCGCCCGCTCAAGGTGTATTTCCGCATGCGCCAGACCATTGGCCCGAACAATTTCGGTAACAAGTGCAACGAAACCATCCATGTTCTTGCCTGAAGTCACGCTGGCACGTTCGTCCTGATCGCTTGTCCCGGAAGCTGCCTGTTTCCTGCCAGCATCATCGCGGCTCTTCCAGAACTTGCGGATTGCCTTCTGCGCTTTGCTTTCGTATTGAACCAGATCGAGTGCCATTCAAGCTCCATTGCCGCCTACTGCGGCGCGTTCGTCAGAAGTCAGACCATACAGGGAAAATGCCGCACGATTACAGGCATCAAGATCGCGCCGGATGGCGGCATCGCGCAGCTCTCCGCGCAGGGCTTCCGGCACGTCATGCCACTGCGGCAAACGGATACGACGCAGATACTGCGCCTGGAAGCGCAAAAAACCACCGCGCATCTTCGTAGAATAGATAGCAACAAACAGGCGGCTAATGCTGGAAAGCAGCACTGCCTGCAAAGCGCGCAAATCCCAAGTGTCGGAAGTGACGAAATACAGGTTGTGGTGTGGATAAAACTCGCCCGCCTCGTAAACAATGTGCGCCTCGCCCTTGATGTCCGGGATCAACAATTTAGGCTTGTCGCTCAACGCGGGAAATATCCGGTCTATCGTGCGATACCAGCCCGTCGGGTTCTTCTGCGCGCAATGGCGCTGCATTATTTGCGTCTTATGCTTCTCCAGATACCGCTGCAAGCGCGGATAAGCAGCGAGTTCCACCAATTCGTCGGCATTGCCAAAGGGATTGATCACCCCCTGCCCGCGCCATTCAACCTTGCCAGACTGAATGTCGCGCGTTGTCACCAAGGGCAGCTTGCATTCAGGCTCTACATCCAGCGCGGCATAATCGCCGATGAATATCTTGTCCGCACCGGTCGCAACGCCGATACCCACTTTGCACCCTGCTTCTTCCAGCAACGGAAATTGCCTTTCGAGACGACGGAGCAGCGCCAATTGGTCGCTGGATTCGATCAGCCACGGCGACTCACCTGCCGCCACATCATGCATCTCGTGCACCTCGCCGCTGTGCGCCAGCGGCAATGCAGCATCCAGCAACACAGACAGTTTTGCGAGCGAGACCGCACTGATTTCCTGGCAATGGGCGATGCGCGTCGGCCCGCCTGGTTCGCGGCTAATCACGGTGATCGCTGGGTAGGTGGCAACCTCCCGATGGAAGGCATCACTGCCGGTCATATCAACGTAAACCTTCAAGTGATACTGATCGGCGACCAGCTTGCGCAACGGCGCACCATAACGATTCTTCATCCAGCGATCCGCGCAGATGAAGCCCAGCGCGCCGCCCGGCGCAAGCACGCACAGCGAACGTTCAATGAACGGAATGTACAGGTCCGCACGGTCATAGATCGTTGCATACCGCGCACGGTACTCGCGCATCAACGCCTCGGGAATTAACTCCTGCCGCACATAAGGGGGATTGCCAACCACATAATCGAATTGCCCCTCCAGCGGCGCAAGCAGGAAATCGCCCTGCATCAGCCAGGCATCGGCAAGCTGGTTTGCCGTCTGGATGCTGACATTGGCAGCCTTAAGGCATTCAACCAAGGCGAGCCGTGTTGTCTGGTAAGTATCACGATGCAACTCCACCGCGCGAACTGCATCCTTCAATGCTTCGAACATCGAACCGCCATCGCCATGCGTGCGCCAAGCCGCCAGCAGCCGCTCCACAGCGGGCAACAGAAAATCGCCGCCGCCGAATGAAGGCTCCAGCAACCGCTGTTTGTGCAAGAACTTATTCGGCGTATAGCCAGCCAGATCGAGGATGAAATCGACCACCTCGCGGCGCGTAAACACTGCGCCTCGCGCCTCAATACCACCCTGAGATGCAAGGGTCTCGACGGCTGCCAGCGCCGCCCGTGAGGCAGGCTGTGCGGAGTTGGCGAAAAGGTTGAAGTTCAGTTGCATGGGTTGTTTAAGATTGTGGAAACCAGTTCGAGTCTATTCTTCTTTGTGTTCGAGAAGAGCCAATTTTTGCTCAATCTGACGAATTTGTTGGAATACAATTCGAAGCTCTTTTTTACTTTTATTCCCCTGCCCTTCGGCATCTTTTTCTTCCTCGGGTATTACAAAATCTAACGAACCTCCGTTTTCGATGAAGTTCACAAGATTTTTTACGGCTGATTCAAGCCCTCTAACTTTATCGCCCTCTTCTTTTATTTTTATTCCGAGCTTAATTGCCACTTGATTTGCGATGTCATCAATACCAGCCTTTTTTTCAGTCTCTGCTTCTTTTTCAACTTCATGAGCAAGCTTGTCATTCTTTAGCTTCATGCCGCGGAGTTCTTCAGCCTTTCTCTTTAGGTCAAGTACTTTTTCAGCTACCTTTAGTGCCTCCAATAAAATCAAACTCGTCGTTTGAGCAATACCATAAGCAACGGCAAGTTCAACTATTATTGAGCCTTTGGTCGCACCAACAATCTTTATATCTTCAGGAGCTGCACCATGCGCCATCGCAATACCACGGCCTATGTCATGCCATGCATTTCCGCAACTCTTAAAATCAACGACATTCTTTATTGATGCACCACCCGTAAAACATACACGTATCAACACTTCATCATCGGCCTCGTACTCTTCTTCAACAACTAGGCCTTTTAATCCAGCTAACAACTGGTTGGCTTTATTAATTCCATTGTTGATTTGCTGATGTAGCTGAGCTAGCTTCTGCGCTGCGGTCGCTACATCGAGAGCATTCTTAAAAAGAATATCTTCGATAACTTCCACGCC
>JBGARW010000013.1:0-35705 GCA_044230015.1 Gallionella sp.
CAAGACGAGCGGCTACTCGGGCCATCCGCTCGAGCTTTTGCTAGTACGCGTGCTCTTCTGCCTCTTCGCTGACGACACGGGCATCTTCCAGCCGGCACAGGCCTTTCGCGCGTGGCTCGAGGAGCGAACCGCAGCCGATGGCTCCGACCTCGGCCCCCGCCTGGCACAGCTCTTCCAGGTTCTCAACACCCGGGAAGGAGATCGGTCGCGCGCGCTCGACGAACAGCTTGCCGCGTTCCCCTACGTGAACGGCAAGCTGTTCGAGGAGCAGATTCCGCTCGCCGCCTTCGACGCGAAAATGCGGGAGACTCTGCTCGATTGCTGCGGCCTCGACTGGAGCGCGATCTCGCCCGCCATTTTCGGCGCCCTGTTCCAGTCCATCATGGACGCCAAGGCCCGTCGCAACCTCGGCGCGCACTACACGAGCGAGGAGAACATCCTCAAGCTCATCAAGCCCCTGTTCCTGGATGACCTGTGGGCGGAGTTCGAGCGAGTGAAGGGCAACCGCAACAAGCTCTTCGAATTCCACAAGAAGCTGCGCACGCTGACCTTCTTCGACCCGGCCTGCGGCTGCGGCAACTTCCTCGTCATCGCCTACCGCGAACTGCGCATGCTGGAGCTCGACGTGCTGCGCGCCGTGCATGCGGGCCCCGGCTCGCGCTTCCTCGACATCCACCAGGAGATCAGCGTGGACGTGGACCAGTTCCACGGCATCGAGATCGAGGAATTCCCGGCGCAGATCGCGCAGGTCGCGCTGTGGCTGATGGACCACCAGATGAACGTGCGCGTGTCGGAAGAGTTCGGCATGTACTTCGCGCGCATCCCGCTCAAGACATCGCCGCACATCGTCAACGGCAATGCGCTCACGCTGGACTGGAACGATGTGCTTCCGGCGGAACGCGCGAGTTATGTGTTCGGCAATCCGCCGTTCGTCGGTGCGAAGTTCATGGATGATGCGCAGCGCGAGGACGCACAGCGTGTGTTTGCTGACATCAAGAGCGGTGGCCTGCTTGATTTCGTCGCCGCGTGGTATGTGAAAACGGCGCGGTATATGCGGCTCCTCCCCTCTCCCGCAGGCGGGAGAGGGGCTGGGAGTGAGGGTTCGTATATTCCGCATTCCCCGCAAAAATTACCTGATAACCTGAAAACTTATGCGCGCGAAATGCGTAAAGGGCAAACCGATGCGGAGCAGCTAATCTGGCATCTGTTGCGTGGGCGACAAATCGCTGACGCAAAATTTCGCCGCCAGCATCCAATCGGGCGTTACATCCTCGATTTCTATTGCGACCAGCACAAGCTTGCGGTGGAGTTGGATGGCAGTCAGCACACCGAACAAGAAAGTTATGATGAAGCGCGCACAACCTTCCTCAATACACAAGGTATTCGTGTGCTGCGCTTCTGGAATAACCAAGTGTTGCAAGAAACAGAGGCTGTCATGGAAGCGATTTGGCAAGCCTTACAACCCTCACCCCAACCCTCTCCCGCCAGCGGGAGAGGGAGCAAGATCAAAGCCGCCTTCGTCTCCACCAACTCCATCACCCAAGGCGAACAGGCCGGTGTGCTGTGGGGCTGGCTGCTCGCGCAGGGCATCCACATCCACTTCGCCCACCGCACCTTCCAGTGGAGCAACGAGGCGCGCGGCATGGCGGCGGTGCATTGCGTCATCATCGGCTTTTATCTCCCCTCGCCCGCAGGCGGGAGAGGGGCCGGGGGTGAGGGCGAGCCAAAAAAGACCATCTATGAATACGAGGACATCCGCGGCGAGGCGCACGCTGTCTCCGCGCGCAACATCAACCCCTATCTGGTCGATGCGCCGGATGTGGTGCTGGAAAAGCGCAGCAATCCGATATGCGCCGTCCCTGAAATCCGGTTTGGAAACCAGCCCATTGATGGCGGGCATTTTATATTGAGCGAAGATGAGCGATCTGAGCTTCTAAGGCAGGAACCCGATGCCAAGAAGTTCATTCGACCCTTCCTTGGTGCGGATGAATTTATCAACAACATTCCGCGCTACTGCTTGTGGCTTAGAGATGCAAAACCGGATGAACTGAGGCGTCTGCCACTCGTCATGCAGCGAGTGCAAGCGGTCAAAGCATTTCGCCTTGAGAGTAAACGCCAAGCCACCAATGACCTAGCTGCGACACCTACGCAGTTTGCTTTCGTCTCGCACCCGGATTCACATTACCTGCTTCTCCCCAGCGTTTCATCCGAACGGCGCAATTTCATTCCGATTGGCTTCATGCCACCAAAAGTTATTGCTAGCAACCTTTGCCTGATCGTTCCAGATGCCACCCTCTACGATTTCGGCATCCTGACCTCGACGATGCACATGGCGTGGGTGCGCTACACCTGTGGACGGTTGGAGAGCCGCTACCGCTATTCGGCGGGCATCGTGTACAACAACTTCCCGTGGCCAGATCTCCCTTCCCCCGCAGGCGGGGGAAGGGCCGGGGATGAGGGTCTTGCAACGGCAGCGGATTCCTCCGACGGCCCTCACCCTAAATCCCTCTCCCGCCTGCGGGCGAGGGACTTGATCGAAGCCGCCGCCCAAGGCGTGCTGGACGCCCGCGCACAATTCCCGCAAAGTTCTCTCGCCGACCTCTATGACCCGCTGACCATGCCGCCCGCGCTGGTCAAGGCCCACCAGTCACTCGACCGCGCCGTGGATGCCTGCTACCGCAAGGCCGCCTTCGCCAGCGACGCGCAGCGTGTAGAGTTCCTGTTCGAGCGCTACCGGCAACTCACCAGCCTGTTGCCCGCCGAGACCGGCAGATCGAAGCGGAAGAAATAAGTGGCGTTCTCCATCGACATCAGCGAAGAAGCCGGCGTGCGCACACTGCACTTCGGTTCGGACTGGATACAGGGCGCGATGCGCATCGCGCGGCCGTGGAACCTGGAGCTGGAATACACGCGCGAGATGATGGCCGCGCTGCTGCTGCGCGACGCGCCGCGCAAGGTGCTGCTGATCGGCTTGGGCGCGGCGTCGCTGACCAAGTTCCTGTATCGCCACTATCCGCTCGCGCATCTCACCGTGGTGGAGATCGAGCCGGACGTGGTCGCCGCGGCGCGGCAGTTCTTCAGGCTGCCGGAGGACCCGAGGCGGCTGAACATCCTGATCGACGACGGCGCGGAATACATGCTGAACAGCAGCAAGAGGTTCGACCTGATCCTGGTGGACGGCTTCGACGAGAAGGCGCGCGCGGGAGCGCTGGAGACGTTGCCCTTCTATCAGGCTTGCCGCTCCCGCCTGAGCGATGACGGGATCATGGCGGTGAACCTGCTTACGCGCAGCCGCAGCTTCAAGAGGACTTCCGCCCACATCACGGAGGCGTTCGGGGACCGCGTGCTGCTGTTCCCTTCCTGCGAGAGCGGCAATGCGGTGGCGCTGGCCGCGGCAGGCCATGCCATCGAGATCCCGTTCGACGAATTGAAAGAGAGCGCGCTGGCATTGAAGGAGCAGACCGGGCTGAACCTGCTGCCGACGCTGGCGCGACTGGCGCAAGCCAGAACCTGCCTGGACAACAAGCTCGCGTTATAGATGTTTTCGGCAGGCACACCCGGCGGCTTTGCTTTACGATAGGCGCCGTCCAGAGGACAAGCACAATCCCTTAACCCAGCGGAGGATAAAATGGGCACCCTGATCTTCTTCGGCATCATCGCAGTCCTGCTGTTCTACGGCATCAGCCTTTACAACCACCTGGTCAGCGTGAAGCATGCGGTCGCCAAGGCGTGGGCCAACATCGACGTGCTGCTCAAGCAGCGCCACGACGAGCTGCCCAAGCTGGTCGAGGTGTGCAAGCAATACAAGCAGTTCGAGCAGGCCACGCTGCAAAAGGTGATCGAGGCGCGCTCGCAGGTGCAGACCGCGCGCCAACAGCAGGACATCCCCGCGCTGGGCCAGGCGGAAGGCATGCTGCGCATGGGATTGGGCAACATCTTCGCGGTGGCGGAGGCCTACCCGGAGCTGAAGGCCAACGAGAACTTCATGCAGCTGCAGACGCGCATCACCTCGCTGGAGAACGGCATCGCCGACCGCCGCGAGCTGTACAACGAGGCGGTGAACATCAACAACGTGCAGATCGAGGTGTTCCCGGCCAGCATCATCGCCGGGATGTTCAACTTCGGCGAGAAGCCGCTGCTGGAGTTCTCTTCCAGCGAGAAGGCTGATGTGGACATGAAGCAATTATTTAGTTAACGGGCATGGCGTTGATTACATCCATGACCATGAAACCCGCCATGCCTGCCCCCTCACCTCAATCCTCTCCCGCCTGCGGGAGAGGAAGCGAACGTCTCGCTGTGCGAGTCTTTCGTTAAACGGCCATGCTGGTTTCGCTGCGCCGCAGCTACGCCGAGCTCATCACCTCCGGCGCGCAGCTAACGCTGCTGTTCATCGCCATCCATCAGGAGTCGCGTGAAGGCTGGCTCATCAGCCTCAGTCTCATGGCGGCGATCAGTATCCTGGCCTGGCTGTCCGCGCTGCGCCGCCTGCGCGCGGTGCGCGACACGCCGACTTCCAGGATCGCTTCCGCCGCGCAGGGCTATGTCGAACTGATGGGTGACGGGCGGCCGTATGGCGAAACGCCGCTCATCAGCAAACTCTCGCGGCTGCCCTGCCTGTGGCATCGCTACCGCATCGACGAGGAGAACGACAAGAACGAATGGCGCACCATCGACGAAGGCGAGAGCACGGAGCCGTTCCTGCTGGATGACGGCAGCGGGGTCTGCATCGTCGATCCGACCGGGGCGGAGATACTGACCCAGCACAAGGATACCTGGCGCGAGGCCCAGTACCGCTACACCGAGTGGAAGCTCATCAGCATCGACCACCTGTATGTCATCGGCGAGTTCCTCACGCGCAGCGGCGCGGTGGAATTCGACGGCCGCGCGGAGCTCAACGCGCTGCTCGCCGAATGGAAGCGGGACAAGCCCGCGCTGCACGCGCGCTTCGACCTGAACGGCGACGGCGAGCTGGACATGAAGGAATGGATGCTGGCGCGCCAGGCCGCCAAGCGCGAGGTGGCAAAGAAGAAGCGCGAAGCGCACGCGCAACCGGACATCCACCTGATCGGCCCGCCGCGCGACGGCAAGCTGTTCCTGATCAGCAACCTCGCGCCGGAGAAACTGTCGCGCCGCTACCTGTTCTGGTCATGGGCGCATGTGGCCATCTTCCTCGGCGCGCTGGGCGGGGTAGGCTGGCTGCTGCAAGCTACTGGCTTCTGAACATCCCGAAAACAAAAAGGGCGGGGAATCCCCCCGCCCTTTGCCCCCGGCCTGTACAGGCTACTTCCTGCGCAGCGACATGCGCTCCATCAGGCCGTCCTTTGCGATGAACTGGTGCTTGAGCGCGCCCAGCACATGCACCGCCACCAGCACGATCAGCACCGTCACCAGTATCTCGTGCACTTCGTGGGCGGGGACCCCTGTGAATTTCTTCGGCAGCAAGGCTGCATCGCCGGACATCAGCGCCTTGCTGACGTCGCTGGTCGCGACCTGGATCACGCCGCTGACCGGCAACAATACCAGCAGGGCATAGAGCCCGTGATGCACGCCCTTGGCGACCTTGTCCATGAGGGATTCACCTGTCGGCGGCGGTGTGCCGTCCTTGCCGCGGAAATACAATCGCGCCAGGGTGAACAGCAGCACCGCAGCACCGGCCAGCATGTGCGCCAGATAACCCGCAAGGGTCGCCGCACCATCATGCCGTGCATCGTGCACCACGTCTCCGAGGAGCCATGCAGCCAGCAATAGTGCCAGGGTCAGCCAATGTACGATCACCATGCGGTTGCTGTATTGCGTCATGAATCTCTCCTGAAAGATTTTGGGAACCCCTGAGATAGCCGTGAACGCCGAAAGTTCCCGGCAGAGGCTGCTGCGGAATCTACCCGAAAACGGCGGTCAGCCGTTACTTTTCTTCTCCAGCGCTTCCCAGCGCTCCAGTATCGCCGACACTTCCGCCTCGATCTCCCCGCTGCGCTCCTGCAACTGCCTGGCGCGCTTCGGGTCGCTGCGGAAGATGCTGCCGTCGGCGAAATGCGCGGTGATATCGGCCTGCTCGCGCTCCAGCGCCTCGATGCGCTTGGGCAGCTCTTCCAGTTCGCGCGCCTCCTTGAAACCGAGCTTGCCGGCAGGTTTCGTTTTTTCGACAGGTGCAACAGTCGCACGCGGCGGCGTGGGAACGCCGGGTTTGGCAGCCGCGACTGTAGTCTGGTATCTCTTCACCCGCACCCAGTCCTCGTAGCCGCCGGCGTATTCGATCAGCTTGCCGTCGCCCTCGAAGGCGATCACCTGCGTCACGACGTTGTCGAGGAACGCGCGGTCGTGGCTGACCAGGAACAGCGTGCCCTCATAGTTCGCAAGCAATTCCTCGAGAAGCTCCAGCGTCTCGATGTCGAGGTCGTTGGTCGGCTCGTCGAGCACCAGCACGTTGGCAGGCTGGGTGAACAATCGCGCCAGCAGCAGGCGGTTGCGCTCGCCGCCCGAGCAGCTCTTGACCGGTGAACGGGCGCGTTCCGGCGCGAACAGGAAGTCGCCGAGATAGCTGATGACGTGTTTCTTCTGCCCGCCGATCTCGACGAAATCCGAGCCCTGGCTGATGGTGTCAGCCAGCGTCGCCTCGTCGTTCAGCTGCTCGCGCAACTGGTCGAAATACGCCACCGATATCTTCGTGCCGAGCTTGACCTGCCCGCTGTCCGGCGGCAGCTCGCCGAGGATGATCTTGAGCAGCGTGCTCTTGCCCGCGCCGTTCGGGCCGAGCAGGCCGATCTTGTCGCCGCGCTGGATGCGGCAGGAAAAGTCGTCGATGATCTTGCGCGTGCCGTACGACTTGCGGACGTTGACCAGCTCCGCGACCAGCTTGCCGGAACGCTCGCCGCTATCCACGCTCATCTCGACCTTGCCGAGCTTCTCGCGCCGTGCGGCACGCTCGCGGCGCAACTGCTCGAGGCGCAGCACGCGGCCCTCGTTGCGCGTGCGGCGCGCCTTGACCCCCTGGCGTATCCACACCTCTTCCTGCGCCAGCACCTTGTCGAACTTGGCGTTCACCACCGCCTCATCCGCCAGCATGCGCTCCTTGATCGCCTGATAGGCCGAGAAGTTGCCGGGAAAGCCCGCCAGCTTGCCGCGATCCAGTTCGATGATGCGTGTCGCGACGTTGTCGAGGAAGCGCCGGTCGTGCGTGACGAACAGCACCGCCCCCTTGAAATCGTTGAGCAGCCCTTCCAGCCATTCGATCGAGGCGAAATCCAGATGATTGGTCGGCTCGTCGAGGATCAGCACGTCCGGCTCGGCCACCAGCGCCTGCGCCAGCGCCACGCGCTTGCGCTGCCCGCCTGACAGCTCGCCGACGCGCTTGTCGGCGTCCAGATCCAGCTTTGCGATGGTGGTCTCGATGCGCGCCTGGATCGACCAGCCGCCCTGCGATTCCAATTGGGTCTGCAGATGCTGCATCTCTTCCAGCAGCTTATCCACGTCCGCATCCGGCTCGGAGATCCGGTGCGAGACTTCATGGTAGTCGTGCAGCAGCTTGCGGATGCCGCCAAGGCCCTGCGCCACCGCATCGAACACGGTGTCTTCGGCAGCCAGCACCGGCTCCTGGCTGACGTAACAGATCCGCGCGGAAGGCGCGCGCCACACCAGCCCGTCATCCAGATTCGCCTGATCGGCGAGCACGCGCATCAGGCTCGACTTGCCGCCGCCGTTGCGCCCGATCAGGCCGACGCGCTCGCCCTCGTCAAGCTGGAAATCGGTGTGGTCGAGCAGCGCGACGTGCCCGAACGCGAGGCAGGCTTTGTCCAATGTGATGATGGGCATAAGGAAACCTCTATGAATCCATTTTTCGGGCGCATCGCGGCGTTGCGCGGTGCTCGCCCCCTCGCCTATCTGCAAGATATGTCTCGGGTTCTGCGCGCCGTGCGCCTTGCGCTGCATCCCGAAATTCTGAATTTCTAGAGGTTCCCATAAGTGATGATGACTTGTAGAGCCGTGCAGATCGATGAAGGGGACGGATGATACCAGCCCGAGGTTTTGATTGCGGCGTATTTCCGCTAGAATGCAGCCCTGCTTCCGCAGCCAAGCTGTCCTCGTAGTTAAATGGATATAACCGGCCCCTCCTAAGGGTCAATTACAGGTTCGATTCCTGTCGAGGACGCCAGTTTTTTGAGCTTCAGTTTCTCCCCGCAGCGCAACGCCTTTTCGCTCTTGCCGTGCGCGCCCGCCTTCCTGAATCTCGCCTTGGCGACCAGCGGATTGCGCGGCGCGGGGTTGGGTGGTTTCCTGGCACGTTTCATATCACCCGGTCGTTGCCGCCGTCGATCGGTACCTGTGCCCCGGTGATCTTCGCAAACAGCGCGCCGCACATTTCTGCGGTGAGCTCCGCGACATCCTTGCTGCCCACTTCCTCGTGCAGCACGTTGTTGCGCTTGTATTCGTCGACCGTCATGCCGTAATGGGCGGCGCGCTGCGCCAGCACCTCCGCTGTCCAGATGCCGGTGTCGAACACCGCGTTCGGGTGGACCAGATTGATCCTGATCGCGTCCGCGCCCCACTCCAATGCGGCGACACGGGCAAGCTGCGTCAGCGCCGCCTTCGATGCGGAATAGGCCGCCGCGCCCGGCCCCGGCGCCGGGACGTTCTTCGAGCCGATCACCACCACCCGGCCATATCTCGGTGCCGCCTTGAGCAACGGGTGCGCCTCGCGCATGATCGCCAGGTTCGCATCCAGGTTGATCGCCATCACCCTGCGCCATTCCTCGTCGGCCAGCGCGCCGATCTTCCTGCCGCCCGGGAAGATGCCCGCATTCAGCACCAGCATGTCGAGCCCGCCATATCGGCGGATGGCCTGCTCCAGCATGTCCCTGACCGTGGCGGTCGATGACAGGTCCGCCGCGATACCCAGGTAGTCGGGGCGTCCGCCGTGCAGGGATACCACGTCCGGATTGATGTCCACCCCGACCACCGCGGCGCCGCGGTTCAGGAACGACTGCACGCAGGCCCTGCCGATGCCGGAGGCAGCACCGGTCACCAGCGCGACCTCGCCGGCGAACACCTTCGGCGCGCCGGCCTTTTTCAGCTTGGCCTGCTCCAGGTCCCAGTATTCGACGCTGAACAGTTCGGCCTCGCCCAGCGCCCGGTAGCCGCCGAGTTTCTCGCCACGCAGGATGATGTCCTGCGTATGCGAATACAGGTCTTCGATGATCTGCGTATCGCGCGCCGACCGTCCCGCGCTGACCAGGCCGAACTCCGCATCAAGGATCACGCGCGGGGCGGGATCGAGCATCGTCAGCGGGGTTGTGGACGATCGGGAATTCCTCTCGAAATATCCCTTGTAAGCCTGCACATAGGCATCGACATCGCGCCCGAGCATCGGCAGCTGCTTGGTGCGGATGATGTGGTCCGGGGTGGCCGGCCCGCGCTGTGAAATGACCGCGATGTCCGGGCGGCGCGCGAAAGCCAGCGCGGCATCGCTCGAACAACTGCGCAACAGCAGCGGGAAACCGGCGGCAGCAGAGGCTTTCTTCCTCAATTCCGGCAACCCGAACCAGTTGGCGGCGGGCGCAACATCATCAGCCGCCGCGGCGAGCGGCGCGTTCCTGTCCAGGTGATCCTCGGCGCGGCCGACCAGGGCTATCATCCGCTCGTAGGATTGCCGCGCGGTGTCGCCGAAAGTGAAGATGCCGTGGTTCATCAGCACCATGCCGATGGTGCGCGCGCTGGCCTGCGCAGCAAACACCCCGGCGCACAGTTTCGCCAGGTCGAAGCCGGGCATCACGTAGGGCAGCACGATGACCTCGTCGCCGAACAGTTCGCGGATGCGCGCCTCGCCGCCCGGGGTGTTGGTGAGCGTCACGATCGCGTCGGCGTGGGTGTGGTCGACGAAGCGGTGCGGGATCAGCGCGTGCAGGATGGCCTCGACCGACGGCGCGGGCGCATTCGGGTCGAGGGAGGCCAGCTTGAGCTCGCGCGCCATGTCGATGTCGGACAGCTTCTCCAGGCGCGACAGCTTCAGCATCGCGTCCATGCGCACCGCGACGAAGTCCTTCGCCTCGATCGTGGCAAGATCGGAGCCGCTGCCCTTGACGAACAGCGTCTCAACCTCCTCGCCGAAGATGTTCCGGCTGACGCCCTTCACCGAGGTGTTGCCGCCGCCGTGCAGCACCAGATCGGGGTTCGCGCCGAGCAGGCGCGAGGTATAGACGCGTTCCGCGAGGATGCCCTGCTGCTTGCCTGCTTCGATGTCGTTCCAGAGGTTTTCCATTGTCATTCCTGATTCTGATAAATCCATATGCTATTCAAATACCCTCTCCCGCAGGCGGGAGAGGGTGGCCGAAGGCCGGGAGAGGGTTATGGAGCCAACACCCGCATCGCCGCCGCATCCGCCTTCACCACACCGCGCTCGGTGACCAGTCCGGTCACCAGCCGCGCCGGGGTCACGTCGAAACCGTAGTTGGCCGCACGAGAATTCCCCGGAGTAAGCCGCACGCCGCGCACCTGCCCGTCATCGCACAGCCCGGCGATATGCGTCACTTCTTCCGCCGCGCGTTCCTCGATGGGTATCTCCTTTACGCCGTCCTGCAGCGTCCAGTCTATCGTCGGGGTGGGCAGCGCGACGTAGAACGGCACGCCGTTGTCGTGCGCCGCCAATGCCTTGAGGTAGGTGCCGATCTTGTTGCACACGTCGCCGCGCGCGGTGACACGGTCGCAGCCGACGATCGCCATGTCCACCATGCCGTGCTGCATCAGGTGCCCGCCCGCATTGTCGACGATGACGGTGTGCGGCACGCCGTGCCGGCCGAGTTCCCATGCCGTCAGGCTGGCGCCCTGGTTGCGCGGCCGCGTCTCGTCCACCCAGACATGCAGCGGGATGCCCGCATCGAACGCGGCATACACCGGCGCGAGCGCCGTGCCCCAGTCCACCGTCGCCAGCCAGCCGGCATTGCAATGGGTGAGGATATTGACTGTGGCATTCTTGCGCTGATGAATGGCACGGATGATCTCGCCGCCATGCTTGCCGATGGCCGCATTGATCGCCACATCCTCGTCGACGATGCGCGCCGCTTCGTGCCAGGCCGCTGCCGCGCGCTCGCTTTCGGGCAACGGTACGAGGAAGGCGCGCATCCGTTCCACGCCCCAGCGCAGGTTCACCGCCGTGGGACGCGCGGCGAGCAGCACGCTGCACGTCGCCGCCAGCGCAGCATCCGAGGCGTGGTCGCGCATCGACAGCGCCACGCCATAGGCCGCCGTCACGCCGATCAGCGGCGCGCCGCGCACCTGCATGTCGCGGATCGCGCGCTCGGCGTCGCGCATCGTATTCAACCGCAACGTGACGAACTCGTGCGGCAGACGGGTCTGGTCGATGATCTCCACCGCGTTGCCGGGGGTAGGCCAGATGGTGCGATAAGGTTTTCCTGCAACTAGCACGACAACCTCTCCGAGCCTGATAAGAATCGCAGCGAGCGGCTCGAGAGCAAGGCGTACGGAGCGCAGTGACGGGACATACCCTGTGGGTAGGCGAGGATACGAGCGCCGCGCAACGCCGCTATCGAGCCGCGCAGTAGGTTTTTACGGGTTTCCATCAGTCGCCTTCGAACTCGCATAGCGCAAACACCTTGTGCCCCAGCTTCTCCAGACGTGCCCTGCCGCCGATATCCGGCAGATCGATCACGAAGCAGCATTCCACCACGTGGCCACCCATGTCCTGGATCAATCCGGCGGCGGCTTCCGCCGTGCCGCCGGTGGCGATGAGATCGTCCACCAGCAGGACGCGGTCGCCCTTCTGGATCGCGTCGGTGTGGATCTCGATGCGGTCGCTGCCGTATTCGAGCTGGTAGTCGCGCCCGATCGTTGCGGCGGGCAGCTTGCCTTTCTTGCGCACCGGAACGAAGCCGAGGCCGAGTTCATAGGCGACCGGGGTGCCGATGATGAAGCCGCGCGATTCGATGCCGGCCACCTTGTCGATCTTCATGCCCTTGTAGCGGCCGACGATCTCCTGGATCGTGGCGCGCAGGCCGACCGGGTCTTTCAGCAGCGTGGTGATGTCGCGGAACATGATGCCCTGGTGGGGGTAATGCGGGATGGTGCGGATACGCGACTTAATAGGCATCAAGTTTCTCCCTTCGAGTTTTCATGGATCTGCCGTCACACCGGCGCAGGCCGGTGCCCGGCTGGATATAGGCACTGGATTCCGGCTTTTGCTGGAATGAGGCCACAGGAACCCGTCACTTCAGCAACCGCCCGGCCACGGCGGAGAGCTTCTCGACCATCGCCGGGTCGCGCGCTTCCGGCGCGGTGATGATGGCGTACTGCAATGCGCTGCGGCAACCGCATTGGCAGCCTGCCGCGTCGCCGTGCACGCGCGGCGCGACATTCTTCACCAGCGCGCGCGCCTTGTCGGCATTTTCCAGCAACACCTTGACGATGGCATCGACCGTGACGTCGTCGTGGTTGGGGTGCCAGCAGTCGTAGTCGGTGACCATCGCGACGGTGGCGTAGCAGACCTCGGCTTCGCGCGCGAGTTTGGCTTCCGGCATGTTGGTCATGCCGATCACGTCGCAGTTCCACGAGCGGTACAGTTCGGATTCCGCGAGGCTGGAGAACTGCGGGCCTTCCATCACCAGATAGGTGCCGCCGCGCGCCGCCGGGATGCCGGCCTGCTGTGCCGCGGCATGCAGATGGTCGCCGAGGCGATGGCACACCGGATGCGCCATCGAGACATGCGCGACCAGGCCGCTGCCGAAGAAGCTCTTCTCCCGCGCGAAGGTGCGGTCGATGAACTGGTCGACGATGACGAACATGCCCGGCATGAGGTGCTCGCGCAGCGACCCCACCGCGCTCACCGAGACGATATCGGTCACGCCGAGGCGCTTGAGCGCGTCGATGTTGGCACGGAAGTTGATCTCCGACGGCGGTATCCTGTGTCCGCGCCCGTGGCGCGGCAGGAAGGCGATGGATTGCCCCGCCAGTTCGCCGACCAGCACCTCATCCGAGGGTTCGCCGAACGAAGATTCCGCTTTCACCCAGCGGGTGTTCTCCAGTCCCTCGATGTTGTAAACGCCGCTGCCGCCGATGATACCCAGCATGTTTCTTTCCTCACATTGTTTCAAATCACGATCGGTACGCGCGCGGTCAGCGCGCACATCAGCTCGTAGCTGACGGTCCCCGCCGCGCGCGCCACTTCCTCGACCGGCAGGCCCTCGCCCCACAATGTGACGGCGCTGCCGACACCGGCCTGCGGCAGCTTGCTCAAGTCCGCATACAGCATGTCCATCGAGACACGCCCCAGGGTTCGCGTCATCTGCCCATCCACCAGCAGCGGCGTACCGCCCGGGGCATGGCGCGGGTAGCCGTCGGCATAGCCGCAGGCGACGATGCCGACGCGCATCTCGTGCTCGGCGCGGAACAGCGCGCCATAGCCGATCTCGTCGCCGGCGCGCAGTTCCTGCACGGCGATGATGCGGCTGCGCAACGTCATCGCGGGTTGCAGGCCGAATTGTCGCGCGCCGGCCTCGGCGAAGGGTGACGCGCCGTACAGCATGAGGCCGGGGCGCACCCAGTCACCGTGCGTTTCCGGATAGCGCAACAGCGCGGCCGAGTTCGCCAGCGAGCGCGGCATGCGATATTGCGCGGCGAAGCCGTTGAACAGTGCGAGTGGCTCCGCGATGCCGCGCGCTTCATCGGCATTGGCAAAGTGCGTCATCAGGGTGATGCTGCGCACGGCGCGGTGGCGGTGCAATCGTTCCATCGCCTGTGCCGCCAGCTGCGGCGCGAAACCGAGGCGGTTCATGCCGCTGTTGACCTTGAGCCAGACATCCAGCGAATCCCTGCCGGTACAGGCATCCAGCAAAGGTATCTGCCATGGGCTGTGGATCACGCAGGCCAGGTCGTGGCGGGCGATGGCAGCCATGTCATCGATGTTGAACGCTCCTTCCAGCAACAGGATCGTCTGGCGGAAACCCGCCTCGCGCAGTTGTGCCGCATCGCGGATGTCCAGCAGCGCAAGGCCGTCCGCTGCAGACAATGCCTCTGCCACCCGGGTCAGACCATGCCCGTAGCCGTCCGCCTTGATCACCGCCATGATGCGCGCAGACGGCGCGGCACGGCGCGCCACCCGGAGATTGTTCTCCAGCGCGTTCGGGTTGATGTAAGCCTGTATGGGGCGTGCCACGGAATTTACCTGTCGCCAGAATTCTAACAGGCGCGAATGATAGCAGGGGTCATGCTTTCGTGATATAAAACGGGCTGCCGAAGACCGATCCCTCTCCTGAATGAATCTCGTCTCCTGAATGAATCTCGGTTTCCACACCATCCTCGCAGCGCGGTTCTTTTGGCTCCGGCCAGACCGCTCCGCAGCCTTTGACGTGCTGCGCACATCAGCCTCCGCCGAAAGAACATGAATCTCGGTTTCTACATCATCCTCGCAGCACAGTTCTTTTCCGCGCTCGCCGACAACGCCCTGCTGTTTGCCGCGATCGCCCTGCTCAACGACCTGAGCTCGCCGGCCTGGCATACACCGGTATTGCAGCAGAGCTTCATCATCTCGTATATCGTGCTGGCGCCTTTCGTCGGCGCATTCGCCGATTCGCTGCCCAAAGGGCGCGTGATGTTCATCAGCAACATCATCAAGCTGGCCGGCTGCGTCGCCATGCTGGCCGGCGTCCACCCGCTGATCGCCTATTGCCTGGTCGGCCTCGGCGCCGCGGCCTATTCGCCCGCCAAATACGGCATCCTCACCGAATATCTGCCGCCCAGCCAATTGGTCAAGGCGAATAGCTGGATGGAAGGGCTGACCGTCGCCGCCATCGTGCTCGGCGCGCTGGTGGGTGGCATGCTCATCAGCCCGAAGATCATCACCCCGTTGCTGCAGACGCTGGATATCCCGCTGGTCGGCAACATCGCGAAACTGGCCATCGCCATCATCGTGCTGATCTACATCGCCGCCGCGATCTTCAACCTGTACATCCCGCACGTAGCCATCGACCACAAGCCGCTCAGCCGCAGCCCCGCGTTCCTGACCAGGGATTTCTGGCACTGCTTCAAGCTGCTGTGGAAGGACCCGCTCGGCCAGGTCTCGCTGGCGGTCACCACGCTGTTCTGGGGTGCGGGAGCCACGCTGCGCCTGCTGGTGCTGGCCTGGGCCGCCGTCGCGTTGCACTACGACATCGGCGAGGCTGCCAAGCTCACCGCCTGGGTGGCCATCGGCATCGCCATCGGTTCGGTGCTCGCGGCGAAGTTCGTCAAGCTGGAGCATTCGGTGAAGGTGTTGCCGGTCGGCATCGCGATGGGGATCGTCGTGCTGATGATGATCCCGGTGACCGACAGCACGCTTGCGATCCTGCTGCTGATCGCGATCGGCGCGATGGGCGGTTATTTCGTGGTGCCGATGAACGCGCTGCTGCAACACCGCGGACACCTGCTGATGGGCGCCGGCCGCTCGATCGCGGTGCAGAACTTCAACGAGAACCTGAGCATCTTCGCGATGCTGGGGCTGTATGCCGTGATGCAGAAACTGGAGTTCAGCATCTATCTCATCATCCTGGTGTTCGGCCTGCTGCTCTCCGGCATCATGGCCGCGCTGTATAAACGGCATGGCCATGACCAGGATACAGGCAAGACCTAGAGCAGCCTGAAGGATTCGGGGGAGATGGACCGCAGATCAGGCAGGCTGGCAGCCCTGCCATGTACGCACTGCAAGACACAGATCCTGCCACGCCTTGGCCTTTTCCGCCGGGCTGCGCAGCAGGTAGGCCGGATGGTAGGTGACGACAAGGGGTATCGTCCCGACACGGTGCGACGAAGTCGGCTGGTGCGGGAGGGACGATGGCTGACTGCTCTCCTGCTCTTGCGCTCCGCTGAACTCTGTCGCAGGCAGCTTGAAGTCGTGCACTGTACCGCGCAACGAACCCAATGCGGCCTCCCTGCCAAGCAGTGTCGTGGCTGCGGTCTTGCCCAGCGCGACGATGAGCTTGGGTTTGATCAAGGCGATCTGCTGCTGAAGATAAGGCAGGCAGGCGGCGATCTCGTCGGCCCCGGGTGTGCGATTATCGGGCGGGCGGCATTTGACGATGTTGGCGATATACACATTCTCGCCGCGCCTGAGCCTGATCGCCAGCAGCATATTGTCCAGCAGCTTGCCCGCCTGGCCGACGAACGGTTCACCCTGCGCATCTTCGTCCGCACCCGGCCCCTCGCCGACGAACAGCCATTCGGCACGCTCGTCGCCGGTGCCGAACACCGTTTGCGTGCACCCGGCACGCAGCCCGCAGGCGGTGCAGTCGCGCACCTGTTGCTTCAGTTCCGGCCAGTCGAGGCCGTCCGTTACGGGCACCGGCGCGGAAGCCGGGCCGGTGCCCGCGGGTTCCGGGGGCGGCGCAAGCGTTGCGATATCCGGGATGGCGACACTGCCCGCCGGTGCCACCGGTACGGATGACTGCTCCATGGCCTGCACAGGATGATCGCGCCGCTTCCACAGCGGATACAGGTTCAGTTCGCGCAGCACCGCTTCGTTCCTATCCATCAGACCCACCCATCAACTCGCACGCCATGACCAGCGCATCCTCGCTGCCATCCGCATTCCGGTAATAATCGCGCCGTACACCGACCTTGCTGAAGCCCGCGCTGCGATACAAGGCGATCGCGGCGATATTGGACGGACGCACTTCGAGGAACACGCGCTTCATGTTCCTTTCGCGCGCAACCTCAAGCATCTCGACCAGCATCGCGCGCCCCAGCCCCTTGCGCTGTTCGGCCTGCGCCACGCCGATGTTGAGCAACTCCGCCTCATCCACCGCCGGCATCAATATCGCATAACCGCGTATCCCGCCATCGGCCTCGTCCACACGGCACACATAACCGTTACTCAAGGCATCGCTGAAATTGCCGCGCGTCCATGGATAAGATTGCACCGCCTGCTCGATGGCGAGCACCGCGTCCACATCGTCCTGCGTTATCGCGCGCATCCGCGCTCCGAGGTCTTCAGCGCCACCCTGTCGCGCAGGTACAACGGCAAGGCTTGCGCCGCATCCACCCCGCGACCCTGCGCGAATCGCGCCGCGCCGAGCGCGGCTATCGCGGTAGCCTGCGGCACGGCTTCGCCGTCCACGCCCTGCAACCGCCCGGCATAGCGCCCGGCCAGGATCTCCCCATGCACGGCAAAACCGCTGCCCGCGCCGAACCAGCCATCGCCCTGCACTAGCGGTGCATCTTCCGGTTTGCACAGGTGCGGCTCGCTCGACACCGCCCATGCGCCAGCCTGTTTCTCGTATGCGGCATGATAGATCTCGCCCATGCGCGCATCCAGCGCAGCGATCACGCGCAGCTTGCCGGAAGCCTCCGCCAGCGCTTCCAGGGTACATACCCCGGTCACCGGCAGGCTCGCACCGAACGCCAAGCCCTGGGTCGCCCCGCACGCGATGCGCACCCCGGTGAACGACCCCGGCCCCATGCCGAATGCGATGCCGTCGAGCTGCGTAAGCCTCGCGCACGCCTCTTTAAGCAATGCATCCAGCATCGCCATCAGCAGCTCGGAATGTTTCTGCCCGACCAGTTCGCAACGCTCCATGACTGCACCATCCTGCCACAGCGCGACAGAACAGTATTCGGTGGAAGTTTCCAGTGCCAGTACGCGCATCAATCATCCGTCAGCAGCAACACCACGGCCTGCGCCGCGATCCCCTCGCCGCGCCCGCTGAATCCCAGTTGCTCGGTGGTGGTCGCCTTCACGTTGACGGCGTTCTTCTCCACGCGCAGGTCGGCAGCGATATGCGCCACCATCTGCGGGATATGCGGCGCCATCTTTGGCGCCTGCGCGATGATCGTGGCATCGACGTTGCCGACGCGGTAGCCCTGCTCGCGCACCAGATGCACCACTTCGCGCAACAGGATGCGGCTGTCGATGTTCTTGAATTTCGCGTCGGTATCGGCGAAATGCCGGCCGATGTCGCCCAGTGCCACCGCCCCGAGCAGCGCATCGCAGATCGCATGCAGCAGCACGTCCGCATCGGAGTGGCCGAGCAGCCCCCTGCTGTAAGGAATGTCCACTCCTCCAATGATCAGCTTGCGGCCTTCCACCAGTTGATGAACGTCGAAACCTTGTCCGATACGCACAGATCCTCTCCTCTCTTCGACGGGTGGCAAAAAACGTTACGGGCGATGGCAGAACAAGGCGCGAAATGGCGAAGAAGCGGAGTTTACACAGTAGCAAACGAGCATTTTGAGCCATTGAGCAACGCAGTTATGTCGAGCGCAGTAGTTTTTCGCCTCCCGTTAACAGCAACTCCGCCAGCAGCAAATCCTGCGGATAGGTCACCTTGAAATTGCCCGGCTCGCCCGATACCAGTTTCGGCCGCAAGCCCAAGGCCTCGACCGCCGATGCCTCGTCGGTGACACGGTTGCACTGCCGCAACGCCTGCGCCAACAAACCGGCGCGGAACATCTGCGGCGTCTGTGCCTGCCACAATCCCGCCCGCTCTTCGGTGCGCGCGATGCGCCCTTCATCATCGGCGCGCTTCAGCGTATCCGCCACCGGCACGGCGAGGATGCCGCCCACCTCGTCGTCGCGCAATCCGGCGATCAGCTTGGCCAGGTGCGCCTGCGTCAGGCAGGGGCGCGCCGCATCGTGCACCAGCACCCAGTCGTCCGGTTCCAGTTCGGAGGCCAGCAGGCCGTTCAGCACGCTCTCGGCGCGCGTCTTCCCGCCGCAAAACAAGGGCTGCAACTTGTCGCCGAAGCGCGACCAGTCGTAGGTGTGGAACAGCATGTCATCGGGAGCCAGCACCACGAACACCGTGGCGATCTCCGGGCTGGTGCACAGCGTCTTCAGCGCGTGGAAGATCAGCGGCTGCCCGGCCAGCGGCAGGTATTGCTTGGGCAGCTCATGCCCCATGCGTGCGCCGGAGCCGGCGGCGGGAACCAAGGCGTGGAATTCAGACATGGCACGATTGTAAATTAAAAGGCGGCCCGCGCGCATGGCTTATAATGCGCAACTTTCACAAATCACCACCTCAGGATAACTCCACAGGAAATTCGTTTTGCGGGATGAAGCGCAAGGAGCCGCACAGCGAGTGACGAGGCATATCGAGTTGATAGACGAGGAATGAGCGAGCATGCGACACCGCGATTCGCCCACAAAACGAATTTAATGCTTTTCTCATCAAAACATCCCCGCCCCCGCTACACGCAACTGCACGGCTCATCCGATGCATTGGCGCTGGCGCAATATGCCGCGCAGCAAGCGCAGCTGGCCCGCTCTCCGCTGGTGATCATCGCCGCGAACGCGCTGGAGGCGCAGCGGTTGCTGGAGGAGATGCCGTTCTTTGCGCCCGATCTGCGCGTGCATCTGCTGCCGGACTGGGAGACGCTGCCCTACGACCACTTTTCGCCACATCAGGATCTGATCTCCGAGCGCCTCGCCACGCTGCACCACATTCGCAGCAACGCCTGCGACGTGGTGATCGTGCCGCTCACCACCGCGCTGTACCCGCTGCCGCCGGTCGAACATCTCGCCGCCTACACCTTCTTCCTCAAGCGCGGCGAAAAACTGGATATCGCGCAACTGCGCGAACAGCTCACCTTCGCCGGATACAACCATGTGCAGCAGGTGCTCACCCCGGGTGAATACTGCATACGCGGCGGCATCATCGACCTGTTCGCGATGGGCAGCGTGCTGCCTTACCGCATCGACCTGTTCGACGACGAGATCGAGACCATCGCCACCTTCGACGTGGACACGCAACGCACCCTGTATCCCGTGCCGGAGATCCGCCTGCTGCCGGCGCGCGAGTTCCCTCTGGACGAGCAGGGCCAGGCGCGCTTCCGCCAGGGCTTCCGCGAACGCTTCGAGGGCGATCCGTCCAGATCGCGCATCTACAAGGACGTGAGCAAGGGCATCGCCCCGGCGGGTATCGAATACTACCTGCCGCTGTTCTTCGACCGGACCGCGACGCTGTTCGACTACCTGCCGAAGCATGCCACGCTGTGCCTGCACCATGAGATCGATGAGGCCATCACCACCTTCGCCAGGGATGCCGCATCGCGTTATAACCTGCTCAGGGGCGACCCGCAGCGCCCGTTGCTGGAGCCGAAGGAATTATTCCTGGATGCGGAACGGTTCTTCATCCGAGCCAGGGAGTTTGCGCGGCTGGATATCGTCGCCGGTGAAAGCGGCGCGACACTCACCGCATGCCCCACCGCCGCCATCCCGCCCATCGCGGTGAACCGCCGCGCCGAGACCCCCACCCAGGCGTTCCAGGGTTTTTTGCATGGCTTCGAAGGGCGCGTTCTGCTGCTCGCCGACAGCCTCGGGCGGCGCGAGATCATGGCAGGCTATCTGCATGAATACGGCCTCGCCCCGGCGGTGTGCGAAGACCATGCGGGGTTCCTGCAAGGCAATGCGGCCTTCATGCTGTGCGTCGGCCCGCTGCAGAACGGTTTCATCCTGGTCGACGAGAAGATCGCCATCGTCACCGAAAGCGAACTGTATGCTACGCAGCCGCGCAGCCGCGCAGCGCGCGCAGCGAAGAAGAGCAACGTCGAGGGCATGCTGCGCGACCTGTCCGAGCTCAAGACCGGCGACCCGGTGGTGCATGAGCAGCATGGCATCGCACGCTACCGCGGGCTGGTCAACCTCGATCTCGGCGAGGGCGAGAACGAATTCCTGCTGCTGGAATACGCCGGCGAGGACAAGCTCTATGTGCCGGTGGCGCAACTGCACGTCATCAGCCGCTACAGCGGCGGCGCGGCGGAAGCCGCGCCGCTGCATAAACTGGGCAGCGGCGCATGGGACAAGGCAAAGCGCCGCGCGATGCAGCAGGTGCGCGACACCGCCGCAGAGCTGCTCAACCTGTATGCGCAACGCGCGCTGCGCAAAGGCCATGCGTTCAAGCTGACGCCGCACGACTACGAGGCGTTCGTTGCCGGGTTCGGCTTCGAGGAGACACCCGACCAGGCCGCCGCGATCGAGGCGGTGGTCGCCGACCTGCAGTCCGGCAAGCCGATGGACCGGCTGGTGTGCGGCGACGTCGGTTTCGGCAAGACCGAGGTCGCGCTGCGCGCCGCATTCGTCGCGGCGCTGGACGGAAAACAGGTCGCGGTGCTGGTGCCCACCACGCTGCTCGCCGAGCAGCATTTCCAGAACTTCTCCAATCGTTTTGCCGATCTGCCGGTGAAGGTCGCCGAACTGTCGCGCTTCCGCTCTGCGAAGGAGCAGACACAGGCGCTGAAGGACATGGCGGAAGGCAAGCTCGACATCATCATCGGCACGCACAAGCTGATCCAGAAGGGCGTGAAGTTCCACAACCTCGGACTGGTCATCATCGACGAGGAACACCGCTTCGGCGTGCAGCAGAAGGAGCGCCTGAAGGCATTGCGCGCCGAGGTGGATGTGCTCACGCTGACCGCCACGCCGATCCCGCGCACGCTGGCGATGTCGCTGGAAGGGCTGCGCGATTTCTCGGTGATCGCCACCGCACCGCAGCGCCGCCTGTCGATCAAGACCTTCGTCAGCCAGTACGGCCAGGGGGTGATCCGCGAGGCGATGCTGCGCGAGCTGAAGCGCGGCGGGCAGGTGTATTTCCTGCACAACGAGGTGGAGACCATCGCCAACATGGCGGAGAAGCTGGAAGCCCTGCTGCCGGAAGCGCGCATCCGCGTGGCGCACGGCCAGATGGGCGAGCGCGACCTGGAACAGGTGATGCGCGACTTCTACCAGCAGCGTTTCAACGTGCTGCTGTGCACCACCATCATCGAGACCGGCATCGACGTGCCGACCGCCAACACGATCCTCATCAACCGCGCCGACCGCTTCGGCCTCGCGCAGCTGCACCAGTTGCGCGGCCGCGTCGGCCGCTCGCACCATCAGGCATACGCCTACCTGCTGGTGGAAGCCGAAGCACTCACCGCGCAGGCGAAGAAACGCCTTGAAGCGATCCAGTCGATGGAACAGCTCGGCAGCGGCTTCTATCTCGCGATGCACGATCTGGAGATCCGCGGCGCGGGCGAAGTGCTCGGCGAATCGCAAAGCGGCGAGATGCAGGAGATCGGCTTTTCCCTGTACACCGACATGCTCAACGCCGCGATCAGCTCGCTGCGCCAGGGCAAGGAACCGGACATGGCGCATCCGCTCGGCGTCACCACCGAGATCAACCTGCACTGTGCCGCGCTTCTACCAAATGACTATTG
Source organism: Gallionella sp. (assembly GCA_044230015.1). GTDB lineage: Bacteria > Pseudomonadota > Gammaproteobacteria > Burkholderiales > Gallionellaceae > Gallionella. Next base: position 22,168 of record JBGARW010000013.1, read on the forward strand.
CGGAGACATCCACCAGCGGCTGGTGATCTACAAGCGTCTGGCGAATTGCGCCACACCGCAAGAACTGGATGAGATGCACCAGGAGCTGGTCGACCGCTTCGGCCTGTTACCGGACGCCACGCAGGCGCTGTTCGACAGCCACCGCCTGCGCATCCTCGCCAAACCGCTCGGCATCAGCAAGGTGGACGCGTCTTCGGAAGCGATCCATATCCAGTTCGTCCCGAACCCGCCGATCGACCCGCTGAAGATCATCACCCTGATCCAGGGCAAACGGCACATCAGGATGGCCGGGCAGGACAGGCTGCGCATCGATCTGAAATACGGCGACCTGCATCAGCGCGTGCTGGCGGTCAGGAATCTTTTTGCGGAATTGCGTTAGAAACCTTCTCAAGGCCGGAGCGGAACGACTCAAGCTCGGATACCAATTCCCCGAAGTCTGCAGAAGACGCCCAGAACACCCTGATCCGCTCGCGTTCCTGGTCGACGCGGGCACGCAGGCGCGGCTCGCGCTCCCTGGCCAGCCGCTGCTCCGTCCATAGCCCGCCCATGCGGTGGTAGCAGTCGTTCTCGCGGCAGCCGGTGATGAATACGCCGTCAACCTGACGTTCATGCAGTGCATATTCGATGAAGGACGGCGGCAGCATGGCCGTGCATGGCAGGCTCAGGACGGCGACTCCTTCACCGCGCAGCTTTTCGATGTCTGCCGCGTTGTCGCAGCCGAACACCATGACCCGCGCATCGCCCTTGAGCTTTGCCAGTTCACTCTTCATCGTGTTACGCAGGCCGGCCACCGGCATGGAGGGCATCTCGATCCCGCTCACATATCCGGCATCGTTCCTGAAAGGGGTCGAGGAAGGGCATGCACCGACACAAATGCCGCAGCTGACGCAACGGTCCGCGATGACCACCGCTTCTTCCTGGAAATTCAGCTCGTCGGTGCGCGGCTGCGTCACCACTGCCTCGTAGGGGCAATCGGCGACACAGCGCCGGCAACCGTTGCAGTTCTTCAGATTGACTTCGGCGACCGGTATCTGCCTGGCCCTGGTCGGCAGCCACGGCAGGATGCCCAACAGCGCGGTCAGGCCGAGAAGCAATGCCCATACCGCACCCGGAGACCATATGTCCATCAACGGATAAGGGTAGAGATAGAACCAGTCGATCTCGATATTGCGCGGTTCGATCCCCATGTCTGCCTGCCCCTGGCTCAACGCCGGCTTGAGCAGCGCCAGCGCCAGCATCGCCAGCAGCATCCCGAGCGCGAGTCCGCGCCTCGGATTGACCACCGGGTAACTGATATGCATGATATGCACCCAGAGGAGGAACACGATGATCACCGGGATGGTCACGTGGGCGAACGATATCAGCGAGAAGAACCGGTCGTTGAGAACCTCCTGCGAAACGAAGCTTTGCGCCATCGGCTCGCCGAATATCGGCAGCCAGTCGAGCCATTCCATTGCGGACACGGTGGAATACTGTGCCAGCGTGTCCCAGACCATCCAGTAACCGTTGGTGCCGGCGGCATAGATCAGCCAGATCAGCGGAATGCCGGTAATCCAGGTGAACCAGCGCGCGCCCCGGTAGCGCCCCAGGATGAATTCCCGCAACAGGTGCAGCGCCATGACCACCACCAGTGCATCGGAAGCGTAGCGATGCAGGCTGCGCATGATACCGCCGAGATATGGCTGGTCGTGCGTGATCGATTCGACCGAGGGATAGGACAGCTCGATGCCGGTCTTGTAGAAGGCGTAGATGTAAGCGCCGCTGACCACCACCACCCAGAAAAAATAGAAACCCAGCGCCCCCAGGTGGTAGAAGGGATTGAGGTCGTTGCCAAAGATCCTGTTCAGGATGCCTTCAACACGCAGCAGCATCCTGTGCGCCAGGGACTCGGTGTGATGTGAGACAGCCAAAAAGGAATACCTCGTGTCGATGCAGCCTGCAAGCCATTCTGAATGACCGGCCAAATTCATCTGCCCAAAGTGCTACGGCATAATATAATGAACGGGTTGCAAATGTTAATGGAGAAACAAACTTGGAATTCGTTATTATCTACACGGTAGTGGGCGCCGGTGTCTATCTGATGTCCGACTGGTTACTCGACCGCTGGGAAGTCTCGCGGGGAGAGCGCTTCAAGAACCGCACCATCGTCTATTTCCTCATCTTCCTGGCGCTGGCATTCGTCAGTTTCGGGATCATCAATCTTGCCCTTCTCGCTCCGGATCCGGCCACCCTCAATACTGAACCACCCCCCAGATAGGTCATGCCGGACAGCTTGCCGGATGATGCCGGCAAGCCGAGACCGGCGGGTCGGCAAGCCGCCTTATGCCGGCCGGCGCATGGCCTTGAAGACCACCACCAGGAACATGATCCCGCCAACCACGGCGATCAGACCGCCCAGGCCCATCAGTCCCATGCCAGCGGTCTGCGCAAAGCCGTGCAGCCCTTGAGCGGCTCCCGCCACCTTGCGTTGCACGCCATATCCGCCTGACCACAGCAAGCCGATAATGTGGAGCAATTGCCCGGTACCGTAAATATAAGACATCAAGGTCGCCCACTTCAGATCCGGTGTGCGGTACCCGAGGCGCGGCAACAGATGGATGGCCAGCCCCATGAAGGCCAGGCTGATCGCTCCGCCGGTTCCGTGGTAGTGCGCGGTGATGATCGTGTTGCTGTCCCCGATCATCAGGCTTATCCCTCCGCCGATGGCGAACAGGATGACTGACGAAAGCAGCGCCGCACGTTGCGGCTTTGTCGCCGGATCGCTCCCTGCCGCGCCGATGCCGTAAAGTACCGCCAAACCGAGTGGCACGGGGGCAAAAGCGCCGCCGACCTTCATCAGGTCGGTGAACTGTTCCGTGTAGCTGCCCATGTCGCCGGCGAAGGTCAGGTAAACGACCGGGACGTAGAACACCGGCAACAGTCCCAGTATGAGCAGGCCCGACGCCAACCGCGGAGTCAGCGGGATCTTCGCGCCGCAAGCATCCGCCAGCCACAGCCAGCCGGCCAGCATCAACAGCGAATAGGTGAACTGCAGGATATGGCCGCCGCCCCAGAACAGAAGGTCATAATACTGCGTACTTTCGAAGACACCCTGCGGAATGATGCCATATGACCAGCCGAAGGCGATCAGGGCGACTACGGTGGAGATCGAAGCGGCATAGAAACCGATACGTATCGAGCCTTCGCCGCCCTGCCACACTCCGGAATATTCAAGGTCGATAACTTCATCATGCCCTTGGCGTATCGAACCTTCGCCGCCGCCCTGCCACATCCCGGCTGGCGGTACGGCCACAAGGCTGCGCAGCACCAGCACGGCGACGCCAACGGCAAAAACGGTCAACCCGGTGAAAAAGAAGGTGCTTTCGATGACCGGCACATAATTGCTCATCAGCGGCTTGCCGACGGCGATGAAAGGAGACAGGACGATCATCGCTGCCCCCACGGCAGCCAGCACCAGCGCAAGCCAGCCGATACCGATGAACCTGGACGATGAATTCAGGCTCCACAGCACACCGGCGAACGCCATGAACCACAGCAGCACCGACAGGTCCACATGCACCACTAATGCGGTATGGAAGAAATCGACCCAGGGGAAGATATCCTGGACATAGGGAGTGCGTGAAAGCACCAGGAGAATGGCAAACAGCCCGGCGCCCACCAGCGAGGCGATGCCAAGCTTCAGCCAGCCGGCTGCCAGCTTGCAGCTTGCATCCGACGGCATCGAAAGGGCAAATCCCCCATCACGTTGTTCCTCATGCGTTAAGCTCATTTGCTATCCCTGATTGGTGTTCTTGTTCCTGAAGATGAATCCGCCGGTCGCCGCCTTGAAATCGATCACCAGGACGCGTCCCGGCGCAAGGTTGACCGTCTCCTCGTACACATAGTTGAAATCGCCGTCGGGATGATCCTTCAGGCGCGCCTTCAGCGTATGGGTCCCGGCCTTCACCGGGATACGCCGGTAAATATTGGCATTGCTGCTATGCGACAGCCCCGTCGGCACCAATATTTCGTGATAGAGCTGTTTCCCGTCCATTTCCAGCTCCACCACCACGTTGGAGCGCTCGCGCGGACAGTCTCCCTTGTCCGCACCCTTGCGCTTGTATGGCGGCAACTTGGCGATTTCCTCCGGGGTAAGTTCGCGACACTTGCCCACGAGCTGGCCGGCATGCCTGAAACTCACCTTGATGAGCGTCTCGTCCGCCGGCAGGTGAGTGTATTCCGGGAAAGTCGAGAAATAGCCGATCACGCCCATGAACAGGGCGTAAACCACCCCTTGGCCGATATATTGCAATGGCTTAGTCATGTTTCACCCCCTCTGAGGATGCTGCCGCCCCGGTGACCGGAGGCGGGTAGCATGCAATCGAAAATGCGTCCGAGAAATACTGGTCTTCCGGCAGCCCCCTGGCCATGAAAGGCTCGCGCCCTGCCGCAACCATCTCGGGCGAGCCGCAGGCATAGACCTGATAGCCAACCAGTCGCGGGTAATCCTGCAGGATGGCCTCGTGAACCAGTCCGGTCCTGCCCTGCCAGCCTTGCCCCGGTGCGGGTTCTGACAGAACCGGTATGAACTTGAAGTTCCCATGTTCCTGCTGCCATTTCTCCGGCAATGGCGAGTACAGGTCGGCCGCCGTTCTGGCCCCCCAATACAGCACCATGGGGCGCTCCAGCCCGATCTTGAAGGCATGCTCCACCATCCCCTTGACGGAGCCGAAACCACACCCTCCAGACATGAAGATGATCGGCTTGTCATCTTCCTCGCGCAGGAAGAAGCTGCCAAGCGGCCCCTCCACCTGCAGCACATCGCCCTCTTTCATACCTCCGAAGACATGGGTCGTGAATTTCCCGCCCGGCACGAGACGGATGTGCAATTGCAAATTATCGGATTCGTGCGGCGCATTGGCGATGGAATAACTGCGCTTGGAACCGTCATCCAGATGCACCGCGACATACTGGCCGGCAATGAAATTCATCCGTTCTTCGCCTTCGGAACGCAATTCAAGCAGCATGACGTCCGGTGCGGCGCGCTCCATCCTCTGCACGCGGAGTTTCATGGTCCTTACCGGGAATTTCCCGAGTTCATCGACCTCGTGGCATTCTATGTCCAGGTCGGACAATGGCTTGGCACAGCAAAACAGAGCCTTGCCCTCCGCTTTCTCGGCGTCGGTGAGCGCTCCTTTCTGGTAGGTGCCATAATCGACCGTGCCCCTCAGTATCTTGCCCTTGCAGGTACCGCACGCGCCGTCGCGGCAAACATACGGGAAGTTCAATCCCTCGTGCAGCGCCGCCTCAAGGATGGTTTCGCCTTTCTTGGCCATCGCCTTGCGCCCGCATGGAACGGTGGTGATCTCATATTCATCCTTGTTGCGCCTCACTCCGCCCAGGAACGGCAGCAGCAAAAGCAACCCGGTAGCGCCGCCGACCACCATCCAGAGCTTGGTTGCCCCCCATGAATAGAGCATCGGATGTGTCCACATGAAGAACCAGTCGAGATTCAGGGTGAGAGGCACGGAATCCAGGTCAGCCTGCCCCTGGCTCAATGCCGGCCAGATCAGGGAAAGCACGATCATGGACAGTATCACCCCGATAGTGACCGGCCTTGGCGGGGATGTCTTGGCCTGCGGCACGCGCTGGGTATGGACCCAGATAATGACGAAGGTAGCCAATGGAGCACCGATGTGGAGCAATGAGAGCAGCGAGAAGAAGCGGTCATTCACGCTGCCCTGCTCGAGGAAGTTGCGCACCATCGGGGCGCTGATGATCGGCAGGGTATCCAGCCATTCCGTAGTCGCCACGGCGGAGAACTGCGCGAGTTTGTCCCACGGCAGCCAGTAGCCGTTGATGCCGGCTATGTAGACCAGGCTGATGGCCAGGATGCCGGTGTACCACGAGAACCATCTGAAGCCGCGATAACGGTCGAAGGCGAAGTTGCGCAGGAGATGCAGAATGCCGAACAGGATCATCCCGTCGGAAGCATAGCGATGCAGGCTGCGCAGGATGCCACCAAAGTAGCGCTGCTCGTGCGTTAGCTGTTCGACGGAATTGTAGGCGTCATTCACGCCGGTATCATAAAAGAAGTAGATGTAGAAACCGCTGACGAAGATGATCCAGAACATCAGATAGGTGATCGCGCCGAGGTAATAGAACGGATTCAGTGTCGGCCCGAAAATTCTGTTGAGTCCGCCCTCAAGACGCAGAAAGATGCCCTGTCCAACGCGATGTACAAGTCTAATCACCGGTAACTCCTGAAAATGTCAAACAAACAAAAACGCGCCTGCGCAGATGCGTTCCCCCTGGCTTGCGTCAGCCATGCTTCGGATGATCGCGCTTCGGGCTGCGGCGATAGTGGTAGACGATCCACCATATAACGAGAAGCGAGACCAGGAAGCTCGCTCCAATACCGTAAAAGTAGGTATAGCTCACCTTGTAAGCTCCCGATTTTGAATCATAGACCGTGCAAAAGAGCTTGACCCTGTTCGAAATGCCGGCCAGTCCGGGTTCTGCAGTCTTGATGTTGTAGATCATCTCCCTGAGGGGCTCGAGCAATGTCTGGTTGCCGAACTCGTCGCCGTAGATATGGCGATAGACCTTGCCTTGCGCATTCACAAAGGTCGTCTGCGTCGTGTGATTGAATCCGCCCTCTTCGGTGGGAACAAAGACGAACCCCAGATCCCTGCTCAGCTTCCTGATCGTTTCCGGGTCGGCGCTGACGAATTCCCATTTTGGCAGGTTGACCCCCATCCGCTTGGCGAAATCGGCCATCGCTTCGGGCGTGTCGTTCTCCGTATCGAAGCCCACCGTCAACACGCCAAAATTATCTGCGCCGAGCGCATCCTGGGATGCCTTGAGTGTGCTCAGGCTGCGCGTCGTGGTCGCGCAAACGAACGGGCAATGGGTATAGATCATGCTGATCACCAGCGGCTTGCCGCGGTAATCCGACAGGCGTACCTTGCGTCCGCTGCGATCCAGGAAGGTGTAATCGCCAAGCTGGTTGCCTATTGCCGCCTGGCTTATGCGCAGCGCATCCTTCTCGTCAAAGGCCAGCGGCTCGACCCTTTCGCCATTGGCCTGCACTGTTGCCGCCGATGCAACCGGTTTTTCCGGTACAGGATGGCTCGCCTGCAGCTCCTGCGCCAGGTAATACAACATCCCGGGCAATACGACCCCGAAGAACAAAACCGCCAGGCCAATCGGAAACAGATAGCGACGCATATTTACGCCCTCTTGAACTTGAACCTTCCGGGATAACGCCACCCTATCCAGCAGAAGGAGATCGGAATACCCGACTATTTTAATACAATATAACCAAAACACAAGCCTAATTTTCCCCTCGGCCTGTTTTCTCGCATTCCAAAACAAAAGCCCGTCTGTATGTGCCAGACGGGCCCGTATGCATCTCTACCAAAGAGCTATTAGCTGATGTTTACTTCGATTATCAACGCCACGATCAGGATGCCGAACTGCACCAGCGAAGCAACGAAATTGGCCATCGCGGCTTCTTTCGTCGGGTTGCGTACCAGCTGCACGCTCTTGACTATGAAGTAGATACCGCCCAGCAAGGCTCCCGCAAGATAGATCCAGCCCAGGCCGTAAAACACCGGCAGGACCGAGACCGCCACCAGCAGGAGGGTATGTCCCAGAATGATGCGTGCCGCCTTCTTGTCACCCTTCACCACCGGCAACATCGGAACGCCTGCCGCGGCGTACTGATCGCGTATGACGATCGCCAGACTCCAGAAATGGGGTGGGGTCCACAGGAACAGCACCAATGCCAGCAATCCCGGAAGCGGGCCAAAGGAGGGATCCACCGCCGCCGCGCCCGCCAGCACCGCAAAGCTTCCTGCCAGCCCGCCGAACACGATATTGAGCCAGGTGCGCCGTTTCAGCCAGGCCGTATAGACGATGGCGTAGGTAAACGCGCCGAGGAAGATATTCAGCGCCGTCATCGCATTGAATGCAAAGGCGGCGGAGGCCACTGCGACCGCCAGCATCAGCCCGATGATCGCCAACCACTTGCGACCGTGCTGAAAGGAGCCATTCAGGAACGGCCGATTTGCCGTACGCGTCATTTTCGCATCGATGTCGCGCTCGAAGTACTGGTTGAAGGCGCCTGCAGCGGCAGAGGCCAGCATGACCGTCAGCGACAAGATCAGGACCTGCCAGCTTGTCAATGACTGGCCCGGAGTGATCGCCATCCCGCCCAACGCTGCCAGGGTGATCACCACGCCAATGCGCAATTTGAAGAGATTAATATACTGCCTGAACATCATCATCTTAACGACCGTACCCTTCCTTTCTCCGCTGTTCAGGAGAAGGTAATTTATAGATTTTCAGAATCCCAAAGCCCCTAACCTAAATCACATACCCGTTTTCGCATCGAATCTGCCTGATTTAGGTTAGGGGTTTCCCCCTAACCAGTTCTTGAATCTTTATTGTGCAGCTGATGGGTGCGCCTAGACGCACCCATCCGTCATCCCACTTCTTAAGACAAGCCCCACACAGTAGACAGGTACTTGAAGTTGATGAAGTAGTACAGCACGATCGTCACGAACAGGATCATCGCGAGAACGAAAGTTCCCGGTGCTTCCATGCCCCATGCGCCGACGTGATGCTTGCCGGTCCTTTCGGCCACGACATCGGCATGCTCGACCTGCGGCCACGGTGCGGAATCTTCCGGAATGCGCTCGCCGAAAAGAATCGACGCAACCACGATCACGATGAACATGAGCGCGCCGACCGACATGATTACCCCGAAGATCTCGCCCAAGTCCATCATGCCCTTGGCGATCTCAGGATATTCATAGGCCAGCGGCTGGCCGGCGAAGGTGATGTCCGCATGGCGGCGCTGCACGCCCAGGGTACCCGCACCCATCAGGGCGATGGAGAAGACCCAAGCGCCGAGGCTGAACACGTAGGGCTGCCACTTCGCCATGCCTTCCATCACCAGCTTGCGCTGGAACACCACGGGGATCAGCCAGTAGGTGAGCGCCATGAACGCCATCGTGGTGCCGGCCACCACCGTGCCATGGAAATGGCCCGGCAGGTAGGCGGTGTTGTGGATGATCATGTTGATCTGTTCCACGCTCATCACCACGCCGGTGATGCCGCCGATGAAGCCGAACCCGAGCAGCGACAGGAACATGCCGGAGAACACCGGATTGCCCCAAGGCGCCTTGCGCAGCCAGGTGAACAGGCCGGTATCAAGGCCCTTCCTGCGCTGTGCGACTTCGATGGCGCCAGGAACGGTCAGACCGTGAATCATGCTGGCCAGCACCGCCAGATAGATCATGGAGCGGGTGTTGACCACTTTCCATGCGGAAGTCAGCCCCGGGTCGGACAGCAGGTGGTGCACGGAACCCAGTTGCAGGAACAGGATGTACAACAGGAACGCAAGACGGCTGACCTTCTCAGACATCGGCTTGGCGCCGAACACCAGACCGGCGATGAAATACCAGATGGTGATATGGGTGACTACGTTGATCTGCTGCGAGGAGTGGCCCAGTGCCCACCAGACCACGCGATACATCATCGGGTCGATGCTGGGAAGCACACCGATCGACCAGAGGAAGGTCGGGATCATGACCATCGCACCGGAAAGCAGGGTGAAAACCGCGATCACGGTGGCTGTCACGCCGCCGAACACCACCAGCGGAAGCGATCCCTGAACGGTTTTCTCCTTCTTGGCAAGTGCGACCGTGAACATGAACACGAAACAGCCGATCAGCGCGCCCACGGCGAACAGGATGATCCCCAGATAGAACAGGGGATCCGCCTGCAGCGGCGGGTAGGAAGTCATCATCACGCTGGAGTTCTGCTTGATCAGCACCGCATAGGCGACCAGCGCCGCGCCGATGACCATGAGCCAGAACTGCGTCCACGCCCACTTCGGCCCGGCGATGCGATTGCCCAGCGCATGCGCCCCGAGGAAATACAGGGCGGCCATTTCGAAGAACACGATCCACACGATCAGGGCAACGATGCCATGCGTGGTCAGCGCGATGTAGAACCACTCACCGCCGAGCAACTGCACACTCGGCATGCGGGTCAGCGCCACGAGGAGACCGGCAAAACCGCCCACCAGCAGGAAGATCACCGCCGCTACCGCATTCCATTTGACCAGCGTATTGGCCGTCTTGTTGATTTTCAAGCCAGATACCGGGTCGACCCGGAAATCAGCCGTTGTTGTTGTCGCCATTATCTCTTACTCCTTTACGTAAATTCTACCCAGCATGGTGTGATGCCCCATCGCATCCACACCGCCGCAGTATTCGCCGCACGCGATGGCGAAAGTGCCAGTCTTGTTGGGCGTAATGGTGAGAACCTGCTCGTAGCCGGGATAGACCTGGAAGTTGATGTTCTCGGGCTGCAGCGAGAAACCGTGACCCACATCCAGCGAAGACATGTGCAGGCGATACTTCTGCCCTTTCTGCAACTCGAGGATGGGACGGTACTGCCACTGCATGGCTGCCAGATAGACATCGCTGCCCGGCGGAGGCGCCACGACATCTTCGCCGGTGGCCTCATCCTTGCGGATGGCGTACTTGGCCGAGAATTCCTCGACCTTCTTGGAAAACACCTCCGGTGTCGTCTTGTAGGCCTCGTTGTTCATGTTCTGCGCACCCGGAATGAAGTGCCAGCCAATCATCCAGAAGAACATGAACAAGCACCATGCGAACGCGAGGACGATCCACCATATCTCGGTGCGCTCGATCGGCTCGTGGTACCAGTCCGCTTTCGGGGGAGTATAAGATGTTGCCATAGCTGTATTTCTCCTTCTAGTTAGTCAAGACGCTCACGGGGCCGGGGGAATGGCCATTACGTCCAGCAATCCCCACACCGTATAGATCACCATGGGTGTCATTACGGCCAGTACCAGCAAGAGCCAGTCGTTCTCCAGCACCTTTTGCAAAAACGGCATATCGTTCGATTCCGACATCGCTTACTCCTCCCTTAAAAATTGATGGCTGACGCCATTACCAGTTTGAACAAGACAACCAAAACACACCCACTCTCTTTACACACAATCTTACGCCTGCTGCCCGCCCCTTCCGGGACAGGCCATAAAAATTCAATGGGAAAATCTAACGACCGACCAGCATGTAAATACCGGCGACAAGATAAATCACACCGCCCACGGCCAGTGACACCGCCAGCAGCAACATATTGTTATGCAGCATCTGCTGCATGAAGGACGCTGGCGCATTCCCAGCCTTGGATGATTCCATTCGGATGACCCCCCGTTTGCATTGCTCATTTAAAGACATGACTCACGCAATTGCTCTGCGACAATTTGACGCGCCCCGGAATTCTGGCCCAACCGGCAGGACGTGTCAAGCGTAAATAATGAACATTCCAGCCCGGCCCTGGCCGCGCCCGACTCATTGCTCGCGCCTGCCCCATCGAACCAAAACCCAGCAAATCCAGTTGCTTACCTATTTTCACCCAAAGCATTTGAATGCCCCGCCATATAACTCATGGAGAAGCATACCGTTAGATATCGATCCAAAAACAAGACATCTACGCTTTCCACAGTGTCCAGAGACCGATGACGATGAAACCTGTCCCGGCGGCATAATGCAGATATCTTTCATTGATATGGTTCGACAAGGTGCTGCCCGCCAATACCCCGATCCCCGAAGCGGCGACCAATGCCAGTGAGGCGCCGAGAAAGATCGTCCATTTACCGGCCTCTTTGTCCGAGGCGAACAACATGGTCGCGAGTTGCGTCTTGTCACCCATCTCGGCGATGAATACCGAAACGAACACGACACCGAGTATCTTCCAGTCCATGAAGGATTCCAAAGGGATTATTTCAACCCCAGCACGTCCTGCATGTCGTAAAGACCGGCCGGGTTGGATCTGAGGTACCTTGCGGCACGCAGTGCCCCAAGCGCGAAGGTGGCGCGGCTGCTGGCCTTGTGGGTGATTTCGATGCGCTCACCGGTACCGGCATAAAGCACGGTATGGTCGCCGACGATGTCGCCGCCGCGCACCGTGGCAAAGCCGATGGTGGAAGGGTCGCGTTCGCCGGTCACGCCTTCGCGACCATAGACCGCGCATCGCGCCAGGTCGCGTCCCAAGGTGCGCGCCACGACCTCGCCCATGCCGAGTGCGGTGCCGGACGGCGCATCCACCTTGTGGCGATGGTGCGCCTCGATGATCTCGATGTCATAGCCGTGGCTCAATACGCGCGAGGCGGTCTCCAGCAGCTTGAACACCAGATTCACACCGACGCTCATGTTGGGTGCGAACACGATGCCGATATGTTGCGCCGCCGCGCCAAGCTGTGCCTTTTGCTGTGCGTTCAGGCCGGTCGTCCCGATCACCATGTTCACCCCCAGCCGGCGGCAGATATCGAGGTGCAGCAGCGTACCTTCGGGGCGGGTGAAATCGATCAGCACGTCCGCACCCTGCAACGCAGCCCCCGCATCCGCGCTGACCCTTACGCCGCAAGCCGCGCCGGCCAACTCACCGGCGTCCCTGCCGAGCAGCGCGCTGTCGCCGTGCTCCAGCGCGGCATGCAACACCATGTCACCATCCTGCGCCACACCTTCCAGCAAGGCACGCCCCATGCGTCCACCGCTGCCGGCAATGGCAATCCTGATCTTGTTCATATCGTGCCCCTTATTTGGCAACCTGCTCGGAAACGATCAGCCACGACTCGCCGACCTTTTCCAGTTGCAGCGTTTTGCGCGTGTCATCCCGGTACAGGTCGGAACGGTAGCGCTGTGCAAAGGTGACTGTCGCACGGCCGCCATCCTGCATGCCGATATTGACTTCACTCAATCCGACTTCGATCACCCTGGGTTTGCCGATGCGCTCCAGGCGCTGCTTTTCCCATGCCTCACGGCTCATGCCCTGCGGCTTGTAGTCCGGCGCGTACGCGGCCAGGTAGCCGCGGACATCCTTGGCCGACCAGGCTGCCGACCAGGCTTGCACGCTTTTCAGCACATCCGCGGCGAGGTCGGCCTTGGCAACAGGTTGCGGAGGCTGTGGCGCGACGGTGGCCGGGGCCGCGGGTTGCTGCGCCATGACCGGCATAGCTTGCACGGGCTGGCCACCCTCATCCATGCGCACCAGATTATCCTTGTCAAAATAGAGCGTCAGATGCTGTTTTTCGATCACTTCGCCGCGCTGCTCCAGCCTGTATATATAGTCCCAGCGGTTGCCGTGAAAGGCATCGCTGACCATCGGCGTGCCCAGCACATAACGCACCTGGTGTTTCGACATGCCGAGCTTGAGTTTCTCGCGCATCTCCGGCGTGACGTAATTCCCCTGGCGGATGTCCATCTTGTACGGCGACAACACCGGCGAGGAGAGAGAGCTGCAGGAAGCCAGCAGCGTGGAAAGCAAAACCAGTTTGATACGCATAATCATCTCATTCCAATCCAGAGCCGCCGCATCCCGCGACACGTTACCGGCGCAACCGGCCGATTGCGGGAGCGGGTGCGAGGCGGCTTTTCCCGCACCAGATGCTTCGCAACACCGTGTCAAAGCCGCCGCATCATACCTCAAGCGGCCATGCCCAACATCTCCGCCGC